>DASRPN010000125.1:0-30092 GCA_035646355.1 Pyrinomonadaceae bacterium
AAAGAACTCCGACCACGATATGCCGGTCGGATATTTCAAATTCCCGAAAGCGGCGACGACCACGGTTGTCTCTGACGCCTCAGCGGGCTTCAGTGCCAGCGACCAGAGCGTTACGCTAACGGCGAATGTCACTGGTCCAGCGTCGATCAGCGAAGGCACTGTTACCTTCACCGTGAGAGACTCGAGCAACAACGTGATCGGTCTCCCGGTGGTTGGAAGCGTGTCGGGTGGAGTGGCAACGGCAAACTACATTCTGCCAGGTGGAACGACGCCGCAAGCGCTGACGATCACCGGTGAGTTCAGTGGTGGCGACTTCACACAACCGAGCAGTGACACTGCAACCTTGTCTGTATCGTTCAACATCTGTCTGCTCTACGATCCGACAAAGGCCGTGAAGAGCGGAGCTGCTTATCCGATCAAGATTCAGCTGTGCGACAGCAATGGCAACAACCTTTCGTCGGCAGATGTAGTTGTTCATGCAGTCAAAGTCGAGCATGTGTCCACGTCAACTTATGGCGATGTACTAACTGCTGGAAATGCGAACGAGGACAACAACTTCAGGTTTAGTGATGGCACTTACATTCTCAACCTGAAGACCACCGGACTGAGCACGGGAACGTACAAGCTGTACTTCACAGCCGGAGATGATCCCACGCTCCACTCGGTGAATTTTCAGGTTAAGTAAGGACTTGAATAAAAAGAACCGGGAGTGATAGCGACCGGGTCACTGCGCTGGGCCAACCTTTCGGCTCGGTTGAATCAGCGCAACCCCGATCGCTACCACTCCCGGTTCAGTTTTCTCTGGGGCAGGGAAGACTGACTCCAAACTCCCACTCCTTGTCAAAGCCGAAGCACGGATCATTCGGTCGAAACGCGATCCTGCTTGTTGAGCGCTGCTTGCATCGTATGCCACGGCAGTGTCGCGCACTTGACGCGCACCGGAAAATCGCGCACACCGGCGAAGATCTTCAAGTTGCCGAGACTGTTCTCTTCCGTTTCCTCGTCAAGCTCGCCGGTAACCATCGAATGAAACTCTTTGAACAACTCCTCCGTCTGTTCCCTGGTCTTGCCTTTCACGGCCTGCGTCATCATGCTCGCGGCTGCCTTTGAAATCGCGCAGCCGGAACCCTCGAATGCGATCTCCTGCAACGCATCGCCGGCTACGTTCACGTAAATAGTCAGGTGATCTCCGCAGAGCGGGTTGTAACCTTCGGCGGTGTGATTCGCGTTCTCGATCTTGCGGAAGTTTCGCGGTTTCTTGTTGTGGTCGAGGATTACCTGCTGGTACAGCTCACTTAGTTCCGACATAAATCAACTAAAGATTTCGATAACTCGTTCAATTGTGTGCGCGAGTACGTCGATCTCTTCCTTCGTATTGTAAAAAGCAAACGACGCGCGCGCCGTCGCGGGGACGTTGAAACGTTGCATCACCGGTTGCGCGCAGTGATGTCCGGCACGAACGGCGATACCCTCCTGGTCCAAAATGGTTCCAATGTCGTGCGGATGAATATCGTCTATAACAAACGACAGCACGCTCGCTTTGTTCTTCGCCGTCCCGATAATGCGCACACCTTCGATTGCGGAAACGCGCTCAGTCGCGTAACGCAGTAGCTCGGCTTCATACACCGCTGCTTGTTCGCGCCCAATACTGTTCAGGTAGTCGATTGCCGCGCCCAATCCTATCTGCGAAGCGATTGCGGGTGTGCCTGCTTCAAGCTTGTTAGGCAGATCGGCGTAAGTTGTTTTCTCAAACGTGACAAACTTAATCATGTCGCCGCCACCCTGAAACGGATTCATTTTTTCGAGCAGCGCAGCCTTGCCGTAAACGATTCCACTGCCGGTCGGCGCATACATTTTGTGACCGGAGAAAACGTAGAAGTCGGCATCGAGATCCTGCACGTCGACCGGCATGTGCGGAGCGGCCTGCGCGCCGTCGATTAGCACGGGGACGCCGTACTTGTGCGCCTGCGCAATCATCTCCTTGACCGGATTGATTGTTCCTAAGGCATTCGAGACGTGTATCAGACTAACGAATTTAGTTCGTTCGTTGAGCAACCCGTCGTACTCGTCGAGCAGCAGCTCGCCCGCGTCGTTCATCGGAATCACACGCAAACGCGCGCCTTTTTCCTCGCACAGCATCTGCCAGGGAACGATGTTGGCGTGATGCTCCATCGCCGAGATGACGATCTCGTCGCCCTCGCCGATGAACTTGCGGCCATAGCCATACATGACGAGGTTGATACCCTCGGTCGCGCCGCGCACGAAGATGCATTCGCGACTCTCGCGAGCGTTGATGAAACGCTTCACTTTCTCGCGCGCGCCTTCGTAAGCGGTCGTAGCCTTCTGGCTCAGGTAATGAACGCCGCGATGGATGTTTGAATGTTCCTGTTCGAGATAAACGCTGCCGCGATCGACGACGACTTGCGGCACCTGCGAAGAAGCAGAGTTGTCGAGATAAATTAGAGGCTTGCCGTTCACCGTCTGATGGAGCACGGGAAAATCGGCGCGAATGCGTTCGACGTCCCATCCAGTGGAAACAGCGGCAGGAGCGGATTCAACAGTTCCCGTAGTCACGTTAAGCCTCGAGTCTCGTATGAAGATGCGTAAGCACGGCTTCATCGAGTTGCGATCTGATCGAATCGATCTTGATCTTGCCAATTACCTCTTCCGCAAAACCGTAGGTCAGCAGACTGCGACTAAGTGCCGGGTTCAGACCACGCGCTTGCAGGTAAAACAACTCTTCCTCGTCGATCTGGCCCACCGCCGCTCCGTGCGCACACTTCACGTCGTCGGCGTAGATCTCCAACTGCGGCTTGGTGTCAACCCGTGCCTGCGGCGACAACAAAAGGTTCTTGTTGGTCTGCATCGCGTCGGTCTTTTGCGCGCCTTCGCGGACAAAAACCTTGCCGTTGAACACGGCGCGCGCGTTGCCGTCGAGGATGCCTTTGTATAACTGGTGACTGGTGCAATACGGCTGCTTGTGATCGATGACCGAATGCGTATCGGTGTGCTGGTTCGCGCCACCGACGTACAATCCGTCAACCCAGCATTCCGCGCCTTCGTGGTCCATCACGACTGAAATATCGTGCCGGGCGAGGTGCGCGCCGAAGTTGATCGACGTCGCGTCGTAACTACTCGCGCGACCGAGTTCCGCAGCCGTGGTCGCGATGTGGTAGACCTTCCGGTTCTCGTTCTGCAAACGATAGTGCTCGAGTCGCGCTCCGTCTTTCACGACGATCTCTGCGATAGCGTTAGTGAAATGACTCTCGTCGCCGTTGGATACGAAGTTTTCAATCAGCGTCGCGGAACTGTTCTCCTCGGCAACAACGAGCAGCCGTGGAAAGCTCGCACGCTTTTGTTCTGTTGGGGCGACCGTCGTATCTGAAACAAAAGTTATCTGCAACGGAGTTTCGAGTTTGACGTTCTTCGGAATCAAGAGAAACACGCCGGACTGGACAAACGCGGTGTTCAGCGCCTTCACACCGTTGTCGTGATAGTTGGCATTACGGGCAAGATACTTGCGGGCGACCTTGTTGTATCTCGCATCGGCGACCGCGTTGAAAAGATCGATCGCGACGACGTCGTCGAGTCCGACCTTTGTCGACAGATCCTCGCGGAGAAATCCGTTGACGACGACGAGGTGCGCGCCGGTTGTTTCGGGATATGCGAAACGCTCAAAATTTGGCAACGCCGCGTCGGCTTGCGGAACTGCCGGCTGAAAATTTTCCTTCGCGAGCGCCGCGAGGTTTGTGTACTTCCACTCCTCGTCGCGCACGGTCGGAAACCCAAGTTGCTCGAAACGATCGATCGCGCCGGAACGGACCAGCTCGAGCCACGGTACGGTTGGACCAAGTTCGCGAACACGGCTAAACGCAGTTAGGTATTGATTCTCTGACTTGACGAGTTCTGTAACCATTATTCAATTAGCCGGCGCGCCCGCTCCCGTTTTGTTCGCATCGACAGACGTGATCCAGTCGTAGCCCTTCTCTTCCAGTTCCAGCGCCAGCTCTTTGCCGCCTTCGCGTGCGATCCGGCCCCCCGCCAAAACGTGCACGTAATCGGGAACGATGTAGTTCAAAAGTCGCTGATAATGCGTGACGACGATGATCGCGTTCTCGGGCGTCAGCAGTTGATTGACGCCACCCGCAACCACGCGCAACGCATCGATGTCGAGACCCGAATCCGTTTCGTCGAGCACGGCAAGCTTCGGTTCGAGCACCGCCATTTGGAGTATTTCGTTGCGCTTTTTCTCGCCACCCGAAAAGCCTTCGTTGACGGAACGCGACATGAAACTCGCATCCATCTCGACGACCTTCGCGCGCTCCTTCAGCAGATCTTTGAACTCGAGCGGATCGAGTTCTTCCTCGCCGTGATGCTTGCGCTTTTCGTTATAGGCGAGCCGCAAAAACTGTGCGTTCGAAACGCCGGGCACTTCAATCGGATACTGAAACGCCATGAACACGCCTTCGCGAGCACGTTCGTCCGGCGCCATCTCCAACAGGTTTTTACCTTCGTAAAGCACTTCGCCCGCAGTCACTTCGTACTGCGGATGGCCGGCGAGCACTTTCGCCAACGTCGACTTGCCGGAGCCATTCGGCCCCATGATGGCGTGCACCTCGCCCTTGCGGACCGTCAGGTTGATACCTTTTAGGATCTCGTTGCCGTCGATTGCGGCGTGTAAGTTTCTGATCTCTAACATTTATTAACCGACACTACCTTCCAATTTCAGTCCAAGCAGTCGCGTCGCCTCAACCGCAAATTCCATCGGCAACTGCAAGAAGACGTCTTTGCAGAAACCGTTGATAATTAGCGACACGGCGTCTTCCTGCGAAATACCGCGCTGCTGCAAGTAGAAAAGTTGTTCTTCACTGATCTTCGAAGTCGACGCCTCGTGCTCAACACTCGAGCTGTTGTTCATCACTTCGATATAAGGGAACGTGTTCGCGCCGCACTGCGAACCGATCAACATCGAATCGCACTGCGTGTAATTACGCGCGTTCTCCGCTTTCGGCATCACTTTCACGAGCCCGCGATAGCTGTTGTTCGACTTTCCTGCCGCGATACCCTTTGAAATGATCGTCGAGCGCGTGTTCTTGCCGAGGTGGATCATCTTCGTGCCCGTGTCGGCCTGTTGCGCGTGATTCGTCAACGCGACTGAATAGAACTCGCCAATCGAGTTGTCGCCGGCGAGGATGCACGATGGATACTTCCATGTAATCGCCGATCCGGTTTCCACTTGCGTCCACGAGATCTTCGAATTCCGCCCCTGGCACTTGCCGCGCTTCGTAACGAAGTTGTAGATACCGCCACGACCTTCTTCGTCGCCCGCGTACCAGTTCTGGACTGTGGAGTACTTAATCTGCGCATCGTCAAGAGCGATCAGCTCAACAACCGCCGCGTGAAGCTGATTGCGATCGAACTTCGGCGCCGTGCAGCCTTCGAGGTACGAAACGTGCGAACCTTCTTCGGCAACGATCAACGTGCGCTCAAACTGTCCTGACTCCTGATTGTTGATGCGGAAGTAAGTCGACAGCTCCATCGGACAACGCACGCTCTTCGGAATGAAGACAAAACTTCCGTCCGAAAAGACCGCGCTGTTCAACGCCGCAAAGAAGTTGTCGTTGGTCGGCACTACTGAGCCGAGATACTTCTTGACGAGGTCCGGATACTCCCTGATCGCTTCCGTGAACGAACAGAAGATCACGCCGTGCTTTTTCAGTTTCTCTTTGTAAGTCGTCGCGACCGACACTGAGTCGAACACCGCGTCAACGGCGACGCCCGCCAACTGCTTCTGCTCCTGGAGCGGAATGCCGAGTTTTTCAAACGTTCGCAGCAGTTCAGGATCGACTTCGTCGAGGCTCGCCTTCACCGGCTTCTGCTTCGGCGCGCTGTAATAAATGATGTTCTGGTAGTCGATGTCCGGATACTTGAGGTTGGGCCAGTGCTTCGGTTCCGTCATCGTCAGCCAGTGACGGTAAGCCTTGAGACGAAACTCGAGCATCCACTCGGGCTCGTCCTTCTTCGCGGAGATGAGACGGATGGTGTCCTCCGTCAGACCGCGCGGAATCACATCCGACTCGATGTCTGTGACAAAGCCGTATTTATATTCTCGTTTGCCTAACAGTTCTGCTGTACTCATCAGTATCTTCTAAACTCTGTTGTCTCTGGGCCTGATTCCTTGAATGTGGTGCAACGCGGCGTCGACGTTCGCTTCTGTCCCCAACAGTTGAGACAGCGTGATGTCTGCCAGAGCGTTATCGACAATCTGGTGCAGTTCGACAATCACTGGTCGAATGCCGCAGTCGCCGGTGTGAACACATGCATCGAGGACGCCTGCGTAACTCTTGCAATGCGACTCGGCGGGTTCGCCCTCGAGCACCCTGATCACCTGATTCAAACGGATTTCGGAGGCCGGTTTCGCGAGCGAATAGCCGCCCTTGATGCCGCGTGTCGACTGCACTAGTCTGGCCTTACTCAAGATCCAAAGCAGCTTGCCCGCATTCGCCGTCGAAATTCCTTCGAGTTCCGCAATCTGCGAGAGCGTGAGCGACTGAGCCATTGTCCCCGCGCGAGCGAGCTGTAACAGGCAGCGCAGACCGTATTCTTCTTGTGCCGAAATCTTCATCTAAATTGTTAACCACAGGCATTTTAGGTAAACCTTACTTTTAAGTCAAGTTTTGAGGCCGGCGGCACGGAGTCTTCTCTGCGGCCCTCAACTAACCTTTGCATTCTCTGCGTTTTAAAGGCTATTTTCAACGCAGAGGCGGCAGAGATTCACAGAGAGCCGCAGAGAAAGCGCGTTTTAAAGTTTGAAATCGAAGTCGAGATAACCGGCGAGGCGCGCTGGCTTTCCGGCGAATGTTGACGGTGGGAACACCCAACCACGGGCAGCCTCTTCGGCCGCCGTCTTCAACAGCGTCGGACCGTCCGAGCTCGTGATCCAAACCTTTCCGTTCTCGTCGATTATCGCAAACACTCGAACGGTGCCGGTAACGTTGTGGTTTCTTGCAGTCGCCGGATAAACAGGCGTAACGCGCTTGGTCTCTCGACCGCTAAGCGACCCTGTCGTTACGAGTTGCGGTTCGGGACCTGAGGCGCTCGTGGATGAAAGAATCGGAGCCGGATTGGTCGGGGCGGCGGTGCCGTTGGTCGTCGAGGACTCTTCCGCCGGCTTTTGGTTCGCGAATGGATTGGGAATCTTTGAAGTCACGGCAGTGAGCGCAGGTGAGCGACCAAGGGTTTGCACCTGGCCTCCCGCCGACGCCATTTTCTCCCGCGCTAACAAGTACTCGGTCTGCCAGCGCGCGAGATCCTCGTCGTTGCGAGCAAGGGTCGCGCGAATTCCCAGTACGTCTTCCTGGAGCGCGAGTGCGTCGTAGGATCGACCTGCCTCGGTGGCGATCTGTTTTGCCTGTGCAATTACGCGTTCGAGCAGATTGCGGAGGCGTTCGATGTCGGCACTGGCTTCTGTTGGCAGGTCTGTGGCAGATGGGTTCATGCCGTAACTGCGATAGCGAGCCATACGCGTGCGGACGCCGTTGAGCGTTTGACCGGCGGCGGCGAAGTAAGTTCGAATCGATTCGTCCTTTTGTGCTGCGCGATTGGTGAAGGTTTCTTCGAGTAAAGCCTGTGCTCGGCCGTAATTTCCGTCTTCCAAATAGATACCAAGCAACATCAGGGTCGTGACGTTACGTAACGCGACGTCGTTCGCTGAGGCGCGTACGTTTTCGAGTTCCGTCGCTGCCGCTTGAAGCTGGTGGACCGCGGCAAGCGCACGCGCCCGCTCAATCCGGCGCATCACGGAATTGACGGGCGGGATTTCATCGCTGCCGCCAGTCGTCTGGCCTACCGCGAAACCGGTTGTAATAAGAATCAAAACTGTCGGGAGGATTGCATGGATATGGGGGCGTAAATACGAAAAAAAGTTCAAATTGCTGACTCCTGAAATACGGAAGCGAGCCTGATGCTCGCTTATGGTTGGTATCATTTTCCCGACCCTATTATGGCCGGAGTGGGGCGAATGAGGCAAGCGGGACGTGCAAACTCCTTATCATCGTTTTAAATCCGTGGTTTAATCTCCCCCTCAACAGGAGACAAACGCTTATGCGAAAAGTCTTTGTCAGTTACAGCCGCAACAACAGCGATGCCGTCGCCCAACTTGTGAAAGATCTTACGGATGTTGGGTTTAGCGCCTGGCACGACCAGACCCTCACCGGTGGTCAGAAATGGTGGGACAGCATTCTTTCCAGCATTCGCGACTGCGACATTTTTGTTTTCGCGCTTTCCAAGGAGTCGTGGGATTCAGAGGCGTGTCAGGGCGAGTTGGCCTATGTCGTCGAACTAGGCAAGCCCTTACTTCCGGTGCTCGTCGCCGACAATATTCATCTTAGTTTGCTGTCCGCTCCGCTTAATGAAATCCAGGTCACGGATTATCGTCAACGCGACAAGGCAGCGGCTTTTGCATTGTTGAAGGCAATAAATTCGGCGCCTGCAGCGCCACCGTTGCCCGATCCATTGCCGGCGCCACCACCAGTTCCGCTTTCCTACCTGGGCGCGCTCAAAGACCGGATTGATTCAGCCACAAGTTTGAGCGCGCAAGAGCAAAACCTGCTCTTCCTCGAGATCGAAGGTGCAATTGACAAGGGACGCTCTCACGCTGAGATTCGCGATTTGTTGCTCAGTCTGAAACAGCGAGATGATTTGCTCGCGTCGGTAGGAAGGAAGGTTGAGGAGGCGATGAAAAGGGTCTCGACTCACCAGCGATCTTCCTGGCAACCTGCGCCACGGCGGACACCGGCTCCGCAACCTTTCGTCGGAACTGCCAGGGTTGGCGATCAGCATGGTTTGATGCCGGCGACGACGTGTCCTCAGTGTCAGAAGAATATCGAACCTGATTGGCGTTTTTGTCTGAGTTGTGGGAATGCGCTGGTGCCTGCTTCGCCTGCTGGAGCCGAGGCGGGTCAGATTCCCGGATCGAAGTTGCGTCGCTATTCGTGCACGCCGGATGTCATACCGCGATTGATTGGCGACGTGCGCGGCTGGCTCAATCAACAAGACTTTGATACGCAGCAAATCAACACTGACCACGATAGCGTGCTGCTTCAGATCAAGAAGCGAGGCAGTTGGCGCGATTTTGTTGGGATGGCGACGTCGCTGAACGTTGTCTTCCATCAGGGTGAGGACGACACGCTGACAGTCGAAATCGGCGCGGGAAAGTGGGTTGACAAGGCCGCGGTCGGCGCGGTCAGCCTTCTCATCCTCTGGCCCCTTGCTATCTCCGCAGGCTTCGGCGCCTGGGAACAGATGAAAATGCCCGACAACATCTTCGACTACATCGGCTCCCGGCTAGTGTGCCGGTGAAGTACGCATGAGCGCCGGCAAATGCCTCCTGATGATTAGAGATGCCTCAGAAACGGTCCAACTGTACAATTCTTCCTCGTTGACATCTAGCCGCAGCACAGCGAAAATGAACCGCCGGTTTTGGGCCCATCTCCCGGCGTTCAACTCGAGATTAGATACCGTCCACTTCTAAACTTTTGCTGAATAACTAGACCTCTTTCTAGTCACTATGAATTTACATATTTCCCCCCTCCCGAGCATCAACCGAATTGTGCTCTTGCTGGGATTTGCCTGCCTGCTTGCGATCTCCGTAAGCGTGATCCTGGTAGGCGCGCACAACGACAACCGCAACGTTCCCTCAACAGCTTCAGCCGTTCCGCTGCCCGACCCGCTCAACGCGCCGGACAAAACCAGAATCGCCAAAAACTTTGGTGAGTTACCGCTCAGCTTTGAGATCAATAAGGGACAGTTGGATCAAGCAGTCAAGTTCATGTCACATGGCGCTGGTTACGATCTCTTTCTGACTGCCAATGAGACGGTTCTCAGAGTGCATAAGCCCAGGGGCCAGCAAGTAGAGAAGCTGAAAGAATTTTCCCGGACGAACACTGTTCAGGATGAAAACGTGCGCGAAGGTACGGTGTTGCGCTTGAAGCTGCTCGGCGCCACCTCCTCGCCGCAGGTAGCAGGACAAAACGAACTACCCGGCAAAGTCAATTATTTCATCGGCAACGATCCGTCGAAGTGGCAACGCAACGTTCCGACTTATCGAAAAGCGTATTTCAAGGATGTCTATCCCGGAATCGACGTGGTGTATTACGGCCAACAGCGAGAGCTCGAGTACGACTTCGTCGTCGCTGCCGGCGCGAATCCGAAACTTATCAGATTCAGTATCGAGGGCGCGGAACAGATTCGTCTCGACAAGACAGGGAAACTACGGCTTGGGTTAAAGCATGGGGAAGTTAGCTTGCACAAGCCTGTGATCTACCAGTTAGACGAGAATGGTAGTCGCCGCGAAATCAAAGGCACTTACATCATTGATGGAAACGAAGTCAGGTTCAAACTTGAGCGATTCGACGCGAGCAAGCAGCTGGTAATCGATCCTGTACTGTCATACTCAACGATGCTGGGATCCAGTCAAAACGATCAGGCTTTCGGGATCGCCGTCGATTCTCAAGGAAACGCATACGTCACCGGCACCACAGACGGAACGGCTTTTCCAACCACGCCTGGAGCCTTCAGGTCCACGTCTACTCGTAGCGGCGCATTCGTTACAAAACTTAATGCGACAGGCAGTTCGCTGATCTACTCGACGTATCTCAACGGTGTTGATGGCACCACG
This sequence comes from Pyrinomonadaceae bacterium, assembly GCA_035646355.1. Classification (GTDB taxonomy): domain Bacteria; phylum Acidobacteriota; class Blastocatellia; order Pyrinomonadales; family Pyrinomonadaceae; genus PSRF01. The sequence continues at coordinate 10,679 of DASRPN010000125.1, forward strand.
AATGGACTAGGCATCGCGATAGACTCAGCCGGAAATGCTCACTTAACCGGAAACACATCCGCATCCGACTTTCCCATCGTTAATGGCTTAAAGACGACCAGCAACTTTTTTAAGACCACTGATGCGGGGGCGAACTGGAACAATCAGAATTCCGGACTGGCTGGTAGCGTATCTGCGCTGGCGGTCGCTCCAAACGCACCAAATACAATCTACGCAACAACCTCGGACGGCTTCTATCGCAGCACTGACGCCGGAACAACCTGGACCAAGATACAGACCAGCGGCTTGACGAGTAGTAGCTTTAGCAACGCGCTCGCCATTGATCCATCAAACTCTTCGGTGATTTACCTTGGCAATTTTTCTGGCCTATTCAAGAGCACTGATGGCGGCAGCAATTGGACGCCGTTTAATTCGGCGCCGTTCGGCAGCTCGTCGGTCAATTCCATCGTGTTCGATCCCTCAACGCCGACCACAATCTATATCGGCAGCGCCGCCGGTGTGTTCAAGAGTACGAACAGCGGAAGCACCTGGATACCACAAAACAACTTTGGCGTTCCCGGCACTCCGCCTATTCGTGCACTCGCCATCGATCCAACGACGCCGCTCACGATCTATGCCGGCACCTTTAATAATGGTTTATTTAAGTCGACAAACGGTGGCGGAGTTTGGACTGCGATGAACAACGGGATGGGCGGCGGCAATCCAACGGCTGTGAGCGTCATCGTAATCGATCCTGCCAATCCCTCAACGATGTATACCGGCCACGGTTCCTCATTTTCCGGAGGAGGAGGAGGCATCAATCAGAGCACCAATGGTGGCGCTTCATGGGCTCCTCTGACGAACGGTGTTCCGAACGTCGTGATCACTGCAATGGTCGCGACTTCTTCTGCCGTTTACGCAGCACTTAGCAGCGGCGGCGTAATTAAAACCACAAATGGAGGTACTAGCTGGACCACCGTCGAGACCGGTTTATGGAGTCCGTTTGTTGCGGTCCTCGCCAAGGATCCGGCTAATGCCTCGGTTGTATATGCCGGAACGAGTGGCAGTGGCTCTCCCGATGCTTTTGTGACGAAATTGAATGCGTCAGGGTCTGGTTTGTTGTTTTCAACTCTCATCGGAGGAAGCAGGGAAGAAAGCGGGAATGGCATTGCAGTCGACGCAAGTGGAAACATCGCGATCGCGGGTCATACGACCTCCTTGAATTTTCCGTTTGTGAACGCCGTCCGCTCGACAGTGACTTTCAACGGCAACTGCGCAACCGGGTTCGTGACGAAGTTGAATCCGGCTGTTCCGTCGTACACTTTTTCGACGTATTTAGGCGGCGGCAATTGCGATGTCGCGAATGGTGTCGCCATGGATAGCTCCGGCAATATTTACGTAACGGGAAGAACAGGTTCCACGGACTTTCCGATTGCCAATGCGTTTCAACCGATCTTCGGTGGCTCCCAGTTCGGTAATGCTTTCGATGCTTTCGTTTCTAAACTCACGCCTGGTGGTTCACTGATTTATTCAACCTATCTCGGTGGCGCAAATGGTGCGGACAACGGTTTTGGAATTGCCGCGGACTCTTCTGGCAACGCTTACGTTACGGGTAACACTGGTTCCACAAATTTCCCGACCGCCAATCCGATTCAAGCATGCACCGGCTTTGACGTTTTCGTCACTAAACTCACCAGTGATGGGTCAGCTCTAACTTACTCCACGTGTTTGGGTGGAGGAGGAGCGGACACAGGTCTCAGCATAGCTGTTGACTCCGCAAACAACGCCTACATAACAGGAGCTACCGACTCAACTAATTTTCCGATCGTGGCTGGCGCCTTGCGCACTCGAAGCGGGGTGTACAAGAGCGTTGATGGCGCTGCGACCTGGAGCAACGACAATTACGGCTTAGGAGGCGTAACGTCGCCGTCTGTCTCGTTCCCTACGGCTGGGGCTTCCGCTTTGGCTATCCATCCCACACAGACTTCGACGGTTTACGCGGCAACAGTGGCCGGCGTTTTCAAGAGCACCAACGGTGGCCGAACGTGGTCCGCAATGAACAACGGTCTCCCGACTGGGGGTGTGGGTCGCCTGGTTATCGATCCGTCGACACCTTCCACGCTCTATGCGACGGCCAGTAATTTCGGCAGTAACGGCGTCTATAAGACGACCGATGGCGGCGCTACCTGGAACCTCCGCAGCAACGGACTAAGTAACAGCGGGATTAATAGTCTCGTCATCGATCCGGCCACACCGAATACGCTATACGTCGTTTTCGAGGGCTGCTGTAGTCCGGTGAGTCGCATCTCCAAGACCACGGATGGAGCAGATAACTGGGCGCCGGTAGGCGGTTCGCCGCCATTGGCCCCGACCGCATTGGCTATCGATCCGCTGAGCCCAGCGACCCTCTATGTAGCGGACGCTGCGACTCCGGGAGCAGTTTTCAAAAGCACAAATTCCGGAGCGACATGGCAACCCCTTCCGTCGATTTCATTCGCGCGCTCGATCGCCGTTAGTCCGCACACAGCGGGAGTGGTCTACGCCGGCACTGATCAGGGCATATTAAAGAGCACGGATGGCGGTAATAGCTGGTCGTCGTTTACTTCCAAAGCAGGCAAGATCGTTTTCGATCCGGTAAGTTCGTCAACCCTCTATTGGTTAACAAACCACTTCAACTTTCCCCCGGAGGGTCTTTTCAAAAGCACAGACAACGGGCAAACATGGATTCCGGTGAACAAGGGACTCAACACGCCGCACTCAGTGACCCTTACGATTGATCCCTTGAAACCTTCAACCCTGTATCTGGCGTCTGTGACGGCCGGCGGTATCGAGGGGTTTGTCAGCAAAATCAATCCAGCCGGCAGTGCCTTGATTTACTCGACCTTTATCGCGGGTTCTTTCAATACCCAAAATTTCTTCAACGTCATCGCTCAAGGTAACGGAATAGCGCTCGACGCGTCAGGTAATGCTTACATCACGGGAGTCACCACGGCGACGGGCTTTCCGGTCACTCCTAATTCATTCCAACCCTTCCATCGAGGATTCAATGACGCGTTCGTCGCGAAGCTGACGATGTCTCACATTATCAGCGGCCAAGTCCTGGACGGGGGCAGCTTACCCGTGGGCGGAGCGGAGGTAGTTCTAAATGATGGGACGGCACTGACGTCAGTTTTGACTGAGAACGATGGCTCTTACCAATTCTCACGACTCCTCCAGGGAGGCACTTTCACGGTAACTGCCAGTAAACCTCATTTCACGATGGCGCCGGTGAGCCAGACCTTCAACAATTTGAACAGCGATCAGGTCTTGAACTTTACGGCCACGGCGACCAATGCGGCGTTCCACACGATCAGCGGCCAAGTAACAGAAAACGGCGTTGCGTTAGCCGGCGTAACGGTGGCGCTTGGCGGTTCTCAGCCGGGGTTAAGAACCACCGACAGTAACGGCAACTATTCATTTGAACTCGCCGGCGGTGGTAACTACACCGTTACTCCTTCGTTACCTGGTTTCAATTTTGGTCCAACCAATCAAACCTTCAACAACCTGAGCGCGAATCAAACGGCAAACTTCGCCGCCACGCGACAGAGTTTTGTCGTGACGAACGCTAACAATCACGGCACCGGATCGTTTCGCGATGCCATCGTTAACGCGAACGCCACTGTTGGCAAAGACACGATCGTCTTCAACATTCCTGGACCAGGAGTGAAGACGATTAATGTATTGAATGCATTGCCTGACATTACCGACGCTGTGGTTATCGATGGAACGACTCAACCAGGATATGCGGGCACACCGATCGTCGAGCTCGATGGATTGGCAATTAGCCCTGCCGCTAACGGTTTGACCATAAAAGCGGGCGGCAGCACAGTGCGTGGCCTGGCCATCGGTAACTTCCGCAATAACGCAGGGGTCCTATTGAACGCCTGCGACAATAACCTGATCCAAGGGAATTATCTCGGTGTCGCCGCAGACGGGACGACGGCTCGGCAAAACTCCCGTGGCATTGTGCTTACCAACTCATCTAACAACGTGATTGGTGGGACCACTGCTGCCGCGCGCAATGTGATCTCCGGAAACGCAGCCTCTGGCATTGACATCACCGGCAACGACAACGTTATTCAAGGAAACTTCATAGGAACTAATGCGGCAGGAACCGCACAACTTTCCCAACCCGGAGGAGTGGGTATTTCGAACCCATCGTCGACGAACAATCTCATAGGCGGCACGGCGGCTGGGGCGGGTAACCTCATCTCGGGTCATCAATTTGGCATTTCGAGTCAAGGTACCGCTACTACGATTCAAGGTAACTTGATCGGAACCGACATCACCGGCACACAAAAGATTCCTAACAGTACGAGGGGAATCCAGGCCTTCGGTGAGAACACACTGGTTGGTGGCCTCACACCTGGCGCGAGGAACGTCATTTCAGGAAACAACGATGGTGTTTTTATCCGTGGGGCCGGTAGCAAGGTACAGGGCAATTACATCGGAACGGACATCACGGGCACTCTGGCTTTGGGTAACAATGGCAATGGTGTGACCGCCGGTGAGGGTGCGTTGGTCGGCGGAACTGTGCCTGAGGCGCGAAACATCATCTCTGCAAATGGCAGTTTTGGAAACGTTGCCCTTGGTATCAACGGCTCAGGTGCAGCGGCGACTGTGCAGGGGAATTATATCGGCACAGACGTCACCGGCACGCGTTCCCTCGGTAACCTCTCCAACGGAATTAATATCTCGAGTAATAACAACATAATCGGTGGTCTGGTTGCAGGCGCGAGAAACGTCATTTCGGGAAATTCGGCAGGCATCGTAATCTCGGGCTTCTCAGGCGGATCGGTAGGAAATGTTATTCAGGGAAATTTCATCGGAACAAACGCGGCGGGAACGGGTCCAGTGCCAAATATCCAGCAAGGCATTGTGGTTACCGGCGCAGTGAATAACACCATTGGCGGCACGCAAAGCGAGGCGGCCAACAAGATAGCCTTCAACGGTGGTCCCGGAATCGCAATCACCAATGGCAGCGGCATCGTTATCCGCGGTAATTCCATTTTCTCCAATAACGGTTTGGGAATAGATCTTGGTACAACTGGCGTCACCGCTAACGACAGTATCGACGCTGATGTTGGACCAAATACTCTTCAAAACTTTCCTGTGGTCACGACAGTGATGTCCACGAGCAACAGCACGACCATTCAGGGAAGTTTGAACTCTCTGCCGAACACTCCCTACAACATTGATTTTTATTCGACTGCGGCGGTGGATCCTTCAGGAAATGGAGAAGGAGCGCAATTCTTCGGAACAACTTCGGTCACTACTAACGGCAACGGCGACGCCACGATCAATGTGACGTTTCCACTTGGCTTAGCTAGCGGCCGGGTCATCACGGCAACGGCGACTGATCCTAATGGAAACACGTCGGAGTTTTCGGCTGCGGATCCAACCACGGCGAACGGCAGCGTGCAATTCACAATCAGCGCAATTCAATTAATCGAAGATGTCGGTACGCTGACACTGACGGTTCAGCGCATGGGTGGCACCGTTGGTAATCTTAGTGTTGATTATTCGACTACCGATGGTACCGCGATCGCAGGGCAGGATTACACCGCCGCTTCAGGTACGCTGAATTTCACTGCTGGTGAGACAACCAAGACCATTCAGATCCCAATCCTCGATGACGCAACGACGGAAACTAATGAAACCTTTACTGTGGCGTTGCGCAACAACACAAGTCCGGAAACTGTGGGCGCGCCCAGTACCGTCTTCGTGACGTTGCTGGATCGCGCCACAACGCCAGTGCTCACGATCAGCCCTATCTCCTTCGTCGAGGGCACCGGCACCACGACAGACGCAGTATTCACGATCAATCTTGTGGCGGCGACGGGTCGTTCGGTCAGTGGTAACTATGCGACCTCTAACCTCAGTGCGTTCGGCAGCGCGAGTTGTGCTACGCAGGGTGCTGATTACGAAAGCCGCACCGGCACATTCTCGTTCACTCCCGGCTCCACGACTTTTACGATCCCGATCAAGATTTGCGGCGACACCAGCGCAGAGGCGGACGAAACCTTCCGCGTAGTGCTTACGAATCCTTCGGGTGCTGTGATCCAGCTTAATCAGGGATTTGGCACGATCGTTAATGACGACATACTCGAGTTGGTGCTTGAAGAGTCTGGTCCAAATCCGGGCCAGGCGGCGGTTCTGGACTCGATTCTTGCGGTTCGAGATCCGTTCCGCATCGTGGGTATTCCGGAGTGGATGACGACTGGAATCGATCGGAACACGCGGGTGGTGCTATTCGCACGGAACCTGCAATTGAATCCGGGCGAGTCGTCAGCAGCCGTGATTGTTCGGTTCACAGGGAGCAATAATCAGATCTTCGAAGTACCGGCACAGGACGTACGCCCGGTCGCGAATTCTGATTTGACTCAAGTGACAGTAAGGCTGCCGGACAACCTGGCGCCGGGTACCTGCACGGTCTTCATCCGTGCACACACGAGAACGAGCAACACAGGCACAATTCGAATCGCACCGTAGTCTTACTCGTAACGCAGCGCGTTCACTGCGACGGCGCCCTGCTAGCGCGAACTTGCGGATTGGCATGAGCAAACAAAGCCGTGAAGCTCACCTCTTCACCGTTCGCAAACGGAAACCTATCTGTTTGCGATCTCGAGCCGGCGTTGCCATCAATTGAAGAATCGCGTCGAAGACAACTCTGAACTGCTTATCGTACTTGCTTTCAAGCTCGTCTAGCCGGCGAGAGAGTTCAGCGTTGGGAAGCGAGCAGTTGTCGCAGTTTTACAAACGCGCGCATGATCTCGATGTTGACCAATATAGCGCGTTCGCTATTCAGTACAGTCGAAAGCATCGCCACGCCTTGCTCAGTGAAAACGTAAGGCAGGTAACGCCGGCCACCGTGTCTCAAACTTGAGGTGCCAATTTGGCACCTCAAGTTTTCTGCCTCATCCGCTGTGAGTTGGAACATGAAATCCGACGGGAATCGCTGGAGATTTCTTTTGACGGCGCGGTTAAGCACCTTCGTTTCGACTTCGTACAGCACTGCCAGATCGCGGTCCAACATCACCTTTTCGCCGCGAATCAGGTAAATAGCTTTCTCGCTGTATCAACTGGGCGAGCGCACTAAAGCCATTCAACACGCCGAACAGGCACTCATCATTCGCGAGCAGATCGAAGATTCGAACGCCGCTAAAGTACGCGCGCAGCTTGTTGCCTGGCGCGAACAAACAAACACATAAAACTCACTTCTTCACTGGAATTGAAACGGAAAATTTCTTTCTAATCTCGCGCTGGCGCTCGCTTACTCGCAACGCAATGCTCACTGCGATGGCGCCGGGCTCTGCAGGCTCTTGATGATTTTGTCGCGCAGTGCGCGGGCTTCGGTTTTGACCGTGGTTTCGTTCAGGGTTAGTAAACGACGGTCGCGCATGACGATGCGGCCGTTGATAATGACGGTTTGGACGTCTGAGGCCTTGGTGGCGTAGACCAGATCTGAGTAGATGTTGTAGAGCGGGATTTGATTGAGCGTGTCGCGATCGATGATCAGGATGTCGGCGCGCTTGCCGGCTTCCAACGATCCGATCTCCTTTTCGAGATGTAACGCCTGGGCTCCGCGGATAGTCGCGAGCTCGAACGCCTGTTTCGCCGAAATCACCTTCGGGTCGCCGCTAAACACCTTGTGCAACTTCGCGACCGTATCCATCTCTTCCCACATGTTCAGGTCGTTGTTTGACGCAGCGCCATCCGTTCCCAACCCGACGAACACGCCTTCACTTATAAACTTCGGCACTGGCGCAACACCTGAAGCGAGCTTCATGTTTGACTGCGGGTTATGAACCACTCCTACGCCTCGCTTCTTTAGAATCGAAATGTCGGTACCCTGAGGCCACACCATGTGCGCAGCGATCACACGATCATTCAAAAACCCAATCCGTTCAAGATAAGCAACCGGACTCGCACCTTTGTCTTTAACACTATCGTCGAGCTCGCGCTTCGTTTCTGAAATGTGCGTAACGATCGGCGCACCGGTGCGATCGGAAAACGCGCGTACCGCCTTCAAATGCGCTTCTGAAACAGTGTAGGGGGCATGCGGCGCGATGGCTGGAATAACAAGGTCGTGCCCTTTCCAGCGGCTCACAAACTTCTCGACATAAGCCATCCCTTCGGCATTCGTCTTGTTATCCGCAACCGGAAAATCGATGATCGTTTCACCAAGAACACCGCGCACACCAGCCTTTGCAGTCTCATCGGCGATCGCGTCTTCGAAGTAGTACATGTCGCAATAGGTGGTCGTACCACCACGAATCATCTCCGCGAGACCGAGCCGCGCGCCAACGCGCACAAACTCCTCCGTCACATTTTTCGCTTCCGCCGGAAAGATGTACTTCGTCAGCCACTCCTGCAAATCGAGATCATCAGCGAGTCCACGAAACAGGACCATCGGCACATGCGTGTGACCATTGATCAACCCCGGCGTAATCACCCTGCCAAACGCCTGCAGCTTTTTCCGCGCCGTGTATCCACGCTGGATCTCGGCCCGTGGTCCAATCGCGACGATGCGTCCACCCGCGACCGCAATTCCACCATCGTCAATAACGCGACGCGCACCGTCCATCGTCACAATCGTCCCACCGAGAATCAGGAGATCGACTGGCCGGCGGGATTCTACTGGCCGCTTCGCTGCGCTTTGCTGGGCGGCAACGTTCGATAGCGGGCTGGCAAGCATAGTTATAAGTAGTAACGGAATCAGGAAACGCATAATGGTCCACAAGTAAACAAGGTGATTACTTTTGCTTCAAAAACCGCGCATCGAACGCGCGCGGCAACAAGTCGGCGATATTAAATACTTCACTCTGCCCGCCAAGGTTCGCAAACAAGATCTTCGCGCCGCGCGCAAACTCCCAAATGATCTGCCGGCACGTGCCACACGGTGGCGTCAGCGTATCGGTATCGGCGACTACAGCCAACTCCGTAAACTTCCGTTCACCTTCCGACAACGCTTTCCAGATCGCAACGCGCTCCGCGCACACAGTTAGACCATAACTAGCGCTTTCGACGTTACAGCCGGTGTAGACTCTGCCTTTTTCAGTGCGCACCGCCGCCCCGACGAGAAAGTTCGAGAACGGCGCGACCGACTGCAACCGCGCTTGTTTAGCCGCTTCAATCAATGGCTCCAAATCTTCGCTCAAAGTTGACCTCCAGCTAACGATAAAGCACTGGCCAGCTTCTCGCGAATTTTTCCGCTCAGCAAATCAATGCTTACCAAATTATGACCACCTTCCGGAATGATGACGTCTGCATGACGTTTCGACGGTTCGACGAACTGCATGTGCATGGGCCGCACTGTCGCCAGGTATTGCTCGATCACCGATTCAACCGTCCGGCCTCGCTCAGCGATGTCGCGACGCAGACGACGAATGAAACGAATGTCGTCGGGCGTGTCGACAAATACTTTGATGTCCATCTGTTCCAGCAAACGTGGATCGGCGTAGATCAGAATGCCCTCGACGATGACGATCGGTTTTGGTTGGACCGTCCGCGTTTCGTTCATCCGCATATGCGTGCGGAAGTCATAGAGCGGCAATTCGATCGCCTCACCTGACTTCAGCCGTCGAATGTGATTGACGAGAAGATCGTTATCGAGCGCATCCGGATGATCGAAATTGGCGATGCCGCGATAGTCCAGAGGAAGGTCCGTCAGGTTTCGGTAGTAAGAGTCTTGCTGAATGAAAACGACTTCATTGGCACTAACCGATTCAAGAATGCGATTGGCGACCGTTGTCTTCCCCGATCCTGTGCCGCCACCAATGCCTATTATCATACTCACAAGTTAAATACCTGAAGAAGTTTCCCGCAAAGGCGCAAAGCCGCAAAGAAAACTAAGGCAGTTACCAGATCCGTTTCGCCCTTCGACGCCAAGTGATTTCTTTGCGTCTTTGCGCCTTTGCGGGAACTAAACCCGGCTGTTGATTCTACCTACAACTCTTCGCAGCAATTCCGTAAACGTACCGCGAACGCGATCGCCAATCGCCATCACTTCGGCGTGATCGATCTTCTCGTCACCAATGCCGGCGGCCATGTTTGTAATACACGAGATGCCCAGCACTTCCATATCCATGTGCCGCGCGACGATCGCTTCCGGCACGGTGCTCATGCCGACGGCGTCGGCCCCGAGGTTACGCAACAGATGAATCTCGGCGGGTGTTTCGTAACTTGGACCAGACAAGCCGCCATAAATCCCGCGCCGCACTTCCGTGCCCATTGCCTTCGCCTCTTCGACCACCAATTCCTGCAAGGCGGGCGAGTAAACTCCGGACATATCAGGAAAACGTGGACCAAATCGTTCGTCATTTGGACCACGCAACGGATTGTCGCCCATGAGGTTCACGTGATCGCTGATGACCATCAGCGCGCCTTGCGTCAGTTCCACGTTAATGCCGCCGGCAGCGTTGGTCAAAACCAGCGTTTTGATTCCGAGTAGCTTGAACGTGCGGACCGGAAAGGTGACTTCCTCGAGCGAGTAGCCTTCATAATAATGCACGCGGCCCTGCATCGCCAGGACCGGAACGTTGTCTACTTTACCGCTGACGAGTCGTCCACTGTGTCCTTCGACTGTCGAGCGCGGAAAGCCGGAAATCTCGTTATAAGGAATTCGAGTAGCGTCTTCGAAGTCGTCAGCAAAACCGCCCAAGCCGCTTCCGAGCACGATCGCGATGCGCGGCTCCGCTGTCAGTCGCGCGCGGATCGTCCGTGCTGCATGCTCGGCACGTTCATAGAGACTTGTGCTTGCCACTTGCTCAGCCATTCGTTCCCCCTTGTTCACTTCTCTTTCTGATAGGGTATGCCCAACGCTCGCGGCCCTCGCGACGAGCCGATGAAGCCTGCGAGCACCACGATAGTTAAAACATACGGCACCATGTGAATGAACTGTACCGGGATATCCTCGCCCGAAGGTAACTTTACCGCGCCTTGCATTTGAATCGAAACCGCCTCAGTGAATCCGAACAGTAAACACGCAAGCAGAGTTTGCACCGGACGCCATTTTCCGAATATCAACGCCGCGAGGGCGATGAAACCGCGACCGACTGTCATGTTCCTCGTGAACAACGACGATTGTCCGATGGAAAGATATGCACCGCCGATGCCCGCGAGCGCTCCCGCCAGCAGCACACCCCAATACCTCATCCGGCTCACGCTCACACCGGCTGCATCAGCGGCTTCCGGTTTCTCTCCCACCGAACGCAGTCGTAAGCCGAACGGTGTTTTATAGACGACGTACCACGTCCCAGCGACTAAAACTCCAAGTGCGATAGCGATGACCCATGGCGACTGCGGCAATAGATGATCTTTAGGGAGCTGCGGCGTCGATCCTGAGGAAAGAAAAAGCGCGCCACTCAAAAAACCCGGTATGCCAAGCATCAGAATGTTGATGGCTGCGCCGCTCACCACTTGATCCGCTTTGAACTTAATACAACTGATCGCGTAGATCGCGGCGATAAGTATTCCAGCGAGCATACCAGCGAACAAACCGACCCACGGACTCGCGTTGCCCATGCCAAATCTCATATCAGCCGCGTAGGTCACGGCGGCGGCAGTGAAAGCGCCCGCCAACATCTTTCCTTCGAGGGCAATATTGATCACACCCGAACGCTCGGAAAACAGTCCACCGAGCGCCGCTAGAATCAGTGGTGCGGCCATTCTGATCGTCGACGCAAGTAGGTCCCACGTAAAAATGTCTCTCATATTTACGCCCTCACTCGCCTGAAGTCGAGCCTTCCTACGGACCACTTGAAGAATGCTTCAGCAGCTACAAACAGAATGATGACGCCCTGCAAGACCTGGACGATGTCTTTCGTTATGTGTTCTGAAAAACCATCTACATATATCCCGCCGTGCTGCAACATGGCGAACAACAAGGCGGCGATTATCACCCCAACGGGATGATTGCGGCCCAGCAGCGCGACGGCGATGCCGGTATAGCCATAGTTGTCGGAGAACCCGTCGTAGTAACGATAGCGATAACCGAGCACCTCATTGATCCCCACCATGCCCGCGAGAGCGCCGGAAACAGCCATCGCCAAAACGATCTGCTTTTTGATCGAGATGCCGCCGTATTCAGCAGCCGTCGGACTGCTGCCGGTGGCGCGTATTTCGTAGCCCCACTTCGTGCGCCACAGAAATAGATAGACCAGCAGACAACAAAGCAGTGCAAGTAGAAAAGCGATGTTCAACGGAATGCGTTCGGGAAAGCCGGGAATGAACTGGCCCATCCGCGGTATGTGCGCGCCGTCGCCGATAACCACCGTCTCCATAATTGGGTCGCGCGGATCTCTGTAGTGATACTGCGTAAAGTAACTGACCAGCGCAATGGCAATGAAGTTCAACATGATCGTGTTGATGACTTCGTGCGAACCAAAAAACGCTTTCAGTGCGCCGGGGATCGCGCCCCAGAGAGCACCAGTCAGTATCGCCGCAAGGAAACACAAAGGTATCAGGAACCATGCGGAGAGATTCGCGAAAGTGATTCCTGCCCAGGCAGTCGCAAACGCGGCGATGTAGAGTTGTCCTTCGGCGCCGATGTTGAATAGACCACAACGAAAGCCGACGAGCACCGCGAGTCCAGTGAAGATCAGCGGAGTCGCGTGGAAGAACGTGTAACCGATACCGTCGGGCCACGAGAGCGCGCTGCCCAACAACAGGCGATACGCATCGATGGGATTGTCGCCGACGAGCAGAATGAGAATGCCGCCGACAATGAAAGCTGCGATGACAGCGATCAGCGGGAAAATGAGGTCACGCGCGAATTTTGGCATAGTCAGTGGTCAGTGGTCAGTTGCCAGTTGCCAGTTGTGCGTTGTCGGCAGTCAGTTGTTGACAAACGATCCGTAGCACGGACAACTGACCACTGACTGCTGACAAGTTTAATGTCCTCGGGTCATCAACAAGCCAATCTCTTCCATCGTCGCCACTTTTGGATCAACTTCGCCGGCGATTTTCCCGTCGTGGATAACGAGCAAACGATCGGAAAGACTCGTCACCTCTTCGAGTTCCGCCGAGACCAACAGGATCGCGCAACCGTCATCACGCAAACGCACCAACTGCCGGTGAATAAACTCGATGGCTCCGATGTCCACTCCGCGCGTCGGCTGCGACACCAGCAACAACTTCGGATTGACATGATATTCGCGCCCGATGATTAGCTTCTGTTGGTTGCCGCCGGAAAGCGCACGCGCCGGAAGTGTCGCATTCGGTGGTCGAACATCGAACGCCTGTATGATTTCGTTGGCCCTTCGTTGAATTGCGCTGTCGTCGAGAAAAACATTGCCGAAGAGAGCGGCGATCGGCGGACGGTAGTGCACGCCGAGAATCGAATTCTCCGCGAGAGTGAAATCGAGAAGCAGTCCGCGCCGGTGGCGATCCTCGGGAATGTGCGCGATACCGAGCTCGCGCCGGACGCGCGCACCCAAACCGTTGATGTTCTTGCCGGCGAAAGTTGTTTCTCCTGTGATACGTGCCGGATCAACTAACCCCGCGAGCGCTTCTATAAGTTCTGTCTGCCCGTTCCCTTCCACTCCCGCGATACCGACGATCTCGCCGCTGCGAACCTCGAACGACATTCCGTCTACGCGCTTGGTTCCGTCATTCGCAACAACCGAAAGATTGCGCACTTCGAGTTGCGGTGCACCGACTTTCGGATCGGGTTTTTCGACACGTAACAAGACTTCTCGCCCGACCATCATGCGCGCTAACTCGGCGGCGTTCGTATCCTTCGTCTGTAGCCGTCCCACCACCTTGCCGTCACGCATCACGGTCACTTCGTCGGAAATCGCGAGCACTTCCGAGAGTTTGTGCGTGATGATGATCACTGTCTTTCCCTGCTCGCGCATGCGGCGCAGGATCGCAAAAAACTCTTCCACTTCGAGCGGCGTAAGTACGGCGGTAGGTTCGTCAAGAATCAAAAGGCGCGCGTGGCGGTAAAGCGCTTTCAATAATTCGACGCGCTGTTGCTGGCCCACCGAGAGATGCTCGACGGGCTCGTTCGGATTAACGGCTAGCTTGAACTCTTCTGAAAGTTGTCGAATCTGCGCAGCAGCGCTTTTGAGATCGAGCGATACCACGGAGCCCGGTTCAGCACCGAGAATGATGTTTTCGGCAACCGTCATGTCCTCAACCAGCATAAAGTGCTGGTGGACCATGCCGATGCCGAGCGCTATCGCATCGTGCGGGGACTTGATATCGCGGACCTGACCATCGACGAGGATCTGACCACTGTCGGCAGTGTAAAAACCGTAAGCGATGCGCATCGCAGTCGACTTCCCCGCGCCGTTCTCGCCTACAATTGCGTGAATAGTCCCCGGCTTAACGACGATATCGACCTGATCGTTAGCCAGCACATCGCCGAAGCGTTTGGTTATTTGTCGGAGCTCTAACATTTAGTCAGTGGTCAGTTGTCAGTGGTCCGTTGCATAGCTCAGATCATCTCCTGCTTCCGGCTTTTAGTACCTGTCACTGGACCTATCGACTTTAGATATGCGTTTAGGCTTGGACCCAACTCAGCAATGATCGGCTTAAGTCTGTCAATCTGCGATTTAGTTAGCAGGTTCCGTTTGTAAGCTCGACGCAGCCAATGTTGAGTTTCATTGAGAGAGCCGCGAGCCATTCGAACAAATCGCTTGTTGTCCAAGTAACGTCCGCGTCCAGAGCCTTCAGATAAATTGGCTCCAATACTGTCCGCCGAACGAACGACCTGCTTTCCAACGGTGTCCCTGGCAAAGTTGTTCCAAGTGAGTACTACCTGCCATATATGATCGGCGAGTTTTTCAGATAGTCGATACACTCGTAAACTCTCGAAGTTACTCCTAGCCATTGCTGTTCCTCCAAAGGTGAGGTCCAGAGGGACCCTGAAACTCTATTAACTACGGACCACTGACCACGGACCACGGACTAGCCACCCAACATCGCGTCTCTCACCTTGATCTCACCACCAATAATTTTCTTTTTGGCTGCTTCGGCAGCTTCGAGCGCATCGGGTGAAACGAGATCCTTATTGAATTCATCCAGCGAGTAACCAACACCGTCTCTGTCTAATCCAAAAATGTGCGGGCCTGGTTTGAATTGGCGGTTGACCACGTCCGTAACAATGTCATAGACGACGTTGTCAACGCGCTTGA
The DNA here is from genome assembly GCA_035646355.1 of Pyrinomonadaceae bacterium. Classification (GTDB taxonomy): domain Bacteria; phylum Acidobacteriota; class Blastocatellia; order Pyrinomonadales; family Pyrinomonadaceae; genus PSRF01. Next base: position 25,840 of record DASRPN010000125.1, read on the forward strand.
CCATGCTGGTCAATACAAAACCCGGCTTGACTCCGTTCTGATTTGAATCCACGCCGATGACGAAGTGAGTAGCACGGCCATTCTGTTTTCCCTGTTGTTCGACCGCATCGAACGCGCCGAGGCCCGAGTTACCCGCCGCGGTAAAGATCACATCCGCACCTTTGCCGATCTGGGCCAACGAAAGTTCCTTGCCTTTGCCGGGGTTGTTCCACGCCGCATCCGTCACGCCAACATAATTCTCAATCACGCGGATGTTGGAATTAACCGAGCGCGCCCCTTCTTCGTAGCCTTTCGCGAAACGACGAATAAGTCCGATGTCCATGCCGCCGAGAAAACCAATTGTCCCTGTACGTGACGCTTTCGCGGCGAGTATCCCCACGAGATATGAGCCTTCATGTTCCTTGAACATCAGTGAAGCAACGTTTGGCAACTTGCTGTCGCCGTCGATGATCGCAAACTGAATGTTCGGATAGTCTTTCGCAACCATCTCCATGATCGGCGCCTGCGCAAAGCCAACACCGATGATGAGATCGAAGTTACGCTCCGCAAAGGCACGCATCGCGGGCTCGATCGCGTTCGGAGTTCCCGGTTCGATGTCGCGCAAGATGATCGGCAGATCCTTCGCGGCGCGTTGCACACCTTGCCACGCGGCGGCATTGAACGAACGATCATCTTTGCCGCCAATATCAAAAACGATTCCGACGCGTATCTTCGATGAATCCTGCGACGCCGACATGTCATTACAGGCGGTGAGGGCGATAACGATTAGACCAAGCAGTGTGACCAAAACCAGGAGTTTGTACTTCATTTGTTAATGACTTCCTTGACTAACTTTTGCGGTTCCGCGGGCGGCTCGTCTCCGACGTGATACGCCGCTTGAATTCTTCGCGCCGCTTCCTCACCAGCCGAAGTATCAGCGCAGTAAACGATGCCAATTGCTTCGCCGGACTTCACCCGGTCACCAAGCTTCAGTTCGGACGTGAAACCGACGGTCGGATCGATCGTGTCTTCGATGCGCACACGTCCGCCACCGATTGCTGCGATAGCGTGACCGATCTCCGTGGTATCCACCCTTTTAATGAAGCCAGAGCGCGGGGATTCTACCGTAATGGTTTCGCTTACCAAAGGCAGAAAACGGGCCGGGTCGTCGCACACACGCGGATCGCCACCCTGCGCCTCGATGTTCTGTCGCAGACACTCCAGCGCTTTACCCGACTCCAACACTTCGCGCAGACGCTCGTGCGCGGCTTCCATCGTCGAATCGACATTCGCCAACAACAACATGTGAGCCGACAGTTCAAGCGACAAGTCGAGCACTGGCCGTGCCGCGTCCGGCGCGTCACCACGAAGAAGATTGATGCACTCTTCTACCTCGAGCGAGTTGCCTACGGCGCGTCCCAGCGGCTGGTTCATGTCGGTTAGTAAGGCGCGTGTCTTGATCCCGCAGGAGTTACCAGTGCTGACGAGCGCATGGGCCAACTCAGTCGCGCGCGACTCTTCGCGCATGAACGCACCGTTGCCGACCTTCACGTCAATTATCATCGCATCGAGACCAGCGGCGGCTTTTTTGGAAATGATTGAGGCTACGATCAACGGAATGGCTTCGACAGTCGCAGTGGCATCGCGCAAGGCATACATCTTCTTGTCGGCGGGCGCGAGCTCAGCCGTTTGACCGGCCATCGCGTAACCGACCTTATCCAATACCTGCTTGAACTCGTTCGCACTAAGACTCACGCGATAGCCGGGAATCGATTCGAGTTTGTCGAGAGTGCCGCCGGTATGGCCCAACCCGCGACCCGAAATCATCGGCACTCCCACGCCACAAGCAGCAACCAAAGGCGCGATGATGATCGACGTCTTGTCGCCAACGCCGCCCGTCGAGTGTTTGTCAGCTTTTGGTTTTGGAATGTCGGAAAAATCGAGGATGTTGCCGGAGTTGAGCATCGCCTGCGTCAGTGCCTGCTGCTCTGACTGGTCCATGCCGTTGAGATAGATGGCCATCAACAGCGCACTGACCTGGTAATCCGCAATGCGACCGCTGGTTACGCCGGCTACGAAAAACTCGATCTCATCTCGAGAGAGGCTCTGACCGTCGCGCTTTTTTCTTATGACGTCCTGTGGTCTCAAGCTTAGTAGTCCGTGGTCAGTTGCCAGTGGTCAGTGGTCAGTTGTACCAGGACAACCAACTGACCACTGACCACTGGCAACTGACTATCTTTCGTTAGTTGCTCTCCATCAGAACAGCGGCCTGAGCCGTTACCGCGAGCCCCTGACCGACCGCATCGAGTCCTTCACCCGTTTTAGCTTTCACACTCACGCATCCCGTGTCGATGCCCAGCGCGAACGCGATATTCGTACGCATCGCATCGACATAAGTGCGAATTTTCGGCCTTTCGAGCAGGATTGTCGAATCAACATTCACTACGTGCAGACTGCGTTCGCGCGCCAACCACATAACGCGCGAGAGCAGTTCCATGCTGTCCGCGTTGGTCCATTGCGGATCTTTATCAGGAAAGTGGACGCCGATGTCACCTTCGCAGAGTGCGCCAAGAATGGCGTCGGCGATCGCATGGGCCAACGCGTCCGCATCGGAATGGCCGTCGGCGCCCCGATCGGAAGCGATGTGCACACCGCCGAGGATGAGCGCGCGTCCCTCAACAAGGCGATGTGTATCCGTGCCGATACCAATGCGAATCATTGTCAGTTGTCAGTAGTCAGTGGTCTGTTGTCCGTACGCCGTATTCGTGGCCGTTAATAGTAACAGTGTCCAAAAGTACGACTGCCACTGACCACTGACCACTGACTAACGCCTGAGAAAAGCCTCTGCGATCAAAAGATCCTGGGGAGTTGTGATCTTAATGTTTGTATCGCTTCCCTCAACTACGCTAACGCGCGCGCCGATCTTTTCCACGAGCATGCTCTCGTCAGTTAAAGAAGGATCATTTACGTCAGCCTGTTCGTAGGCTTTTCGCAGCAACTCGTAACGAAAGCACTGTGGCGTCAGGGCGCGTCGCAAATCGCTACGATGGAGCGTCTTTACGATCGAGTTGTCACTAACGTGCTTGATAGTATCCGTAACCGGCGCCACCAGGATCGCCGCGCCGTCAGTTTCAGCAGCGGCGAGCACGCTCTCGATCTCTTCAACCGTCACAAATGGACGAACACCGTCGTGAACCGCAACGATTCCGGCCGTCGCAGGTCGAATTGCCATCAAACCACGCTTAACCGAATCTGCCCGCGTCGTTCCGCCGGGGACAACGCGCGACAACTTCCGTAAGCCTTTCTTCCCAGCCAAAGTAAGAAAAGCCGCCGCCTCTTCTGCCGGCAGAACCACGATCACTTCGTCAATGCTTTCGCACTGCTCAAATGGCGCCAGCGTATGAAAGATGATCGGAGTTCCTGCCAGTTGCAGAAACTGCTTCGGACGATCGCTCGCCATCCGGCTGCCCGTTCCGGCGGCGGCAATGATCGCGGTGTTCATTAAGAGATAGGAAACTTTGGAAGCGGCGTACCGTCCCTCGAAGATTTCGAATTGCGAATTGCGAATTGCGAAATTTAGTTACTTCCGAGAATTCCAAATTCGAAATTCGAAATTCGCATTTCACCCGTCAGCTCTCGGTGATTGGCTCGCTGTCGGTGATACGCACTGGACCCGGAGCACTGCGCGAGTCACGCATTTGCCGGCGCGAGCCACCATTCGTGCGGTGGATATCGCTGTGTCCGCCATTTTCCGCTTCTTCCCAGAGACGACCAAAGATCATCTTGCCGGCCGTTGTTTGCAAAACGCTCGTGACTGCGATGTCGGCGTTCTTGCCGATTAGCCGGCGTGCATTATCGACGACCACCATCGTTCCATCGTCGAGATAAGCAACGCCCTGATTGTATTCCTTCCCTTCCTTGAGGATGAATACTCGCATCGCCTCGCCGGGCAGCACGACCGGCTTGAGCGCGTTTGCCAGCTCGTTGATGTTGAGCACGCTGACGCCGCGCAACTGGGATACCTTGTTCAAATTGAAATCGTTCGTCACGATTACCGCGTCGAGCTGTTTGCCAAGTTCAATCAACTTCAGATCGACTTCGCGCACTGACGGGAAGTCGGTCTCAACGATTTGAATGTCGAGCGAGCTGTTGTTCTGGAGGCGATTGAGCATATCCAGACCTCTTCGTCCACGCTGGCGCTTTGAAGAGTCGGGCGAGTCAGCCACCTGTTGCAGTTCGCGAAGGATGAACTGGGGAATGATTAGCGACCCGGT
>DASRPN010000126.1:0-27361 GCA_035646355.1 Pyrinomonadaceae bacterium
CTCGATTTGCGGCGGCCGTCCGGGGCTGAAAATCAGATCGCTGACCTTGTCAGACGCCCGCAACATCTCTCTCAAGACGGTGATGAAATTTGGTGGTGGCGGACCAGGAGGTTGAGTGGTAGAGGTCGTTGGGTGTTCGCTGCTCATGTTTCCTTTTTGGAACTTTTCACCACTGTGGAGCGTCAAAACCCCGGTGAAAAGCCAGTGAGAATATTTGCACTCCGAAGAACAAACTACTTGCGACTTGCGTACATCAAAGTTGTTGCTTGAGAAAGAACACGGTAAGCAAAAACTTGGACCGTGAGCTTGAATTTGAAAAGAAAGGCGCTGGAAAACATGGCAACCTACAGAGATCCTGTTAGCTGCTTTGCACCCCTTGAAGTAATCGAGCGCCTGCTGGAAATTCGTGTTGAAGCGGGTTACACGCCTGCCGTATATCTTCTTTCCCCCGATGATTTGGCAGACTATCTCGATGCGTATGGCTTCGACGTCTATGCTTTATCGGAGGCTGAAGCTGAGTTTCACTTTGGCGATTATCGCGCTCCACTCGCACCGGGCGGAGATCACGCCCACTGCTCGTTGACCGCACACTAGTATAATCCGTGTGCCCACCACACGGATTATTTCAATGCCTTAATAATAAAAAAAGTTACGTCATCAGTGGCGCCGGCACTCGCGGTCCATTCCAGCACAGCCATCTGAATACTTGCGATCATCTCGCGCGCCGGTTTATCGAGCGATTGCTGCACTGCTGCGAGCAGACGGTCGCGGCCAAACTCCTCCCCCGCCGGACTTTCCGCTTCCGTCGCACCATCCGTGTAGAGCACGAACACATCGCCCGGTTCGAACGTCAGGTAATACTGGTGATAACGCGTGCCCTGAAACATTCCCAACGGCTGTTCGCCGTCTTCGATTACGCTCGTCTCGCCGTTGGCCTTCACTAGCAGCGGTGGATTATGCCCTCCGTTCGAGTAGGACAAAGTCCGGTTCGACGCGTCCAAAATACCGTAGAACGCCGTCACAAACTGGTTTCGTTCAATCGACTCCCAAAGCAGATAGTTCACCTTCGCCATCGAGATGTGTGTCGCGTAACCGATGTGACTGGCAGCCCGCAGGCTCGCGCGCAGAAAGGCCATCAAAATCGCGGCTGGTACGCCTTTGCCTGACACGTCGGCGATCACGAGAGCGATCTGGTCCTCGTAAATCCGTACCCAGTCGTAGTAGTCGCCGGAGACTTCTTCGGTCGGAAAGTTGTAGGCGCTGACGTCGAAACCCTTGAGTGCAGGATCGTTGGCTGGTAGCAGTTCCAACTGGACCTGCCGCGCAACTTCGAGCTGCCCTTGCAGCCGCTTCTTCTCAATCAACTGCTCGTGGAGCTCTACCTTCTCGATGATGATGGCAACCTGCGATGCGAGCAGCATCAACACTTCCAGATCGTCGGGTGAATAGGCATTGAGTTCGTCGCTTTCGAGGTCGAAACAACCGATCACTTCGTCGTTCGAAATGATCGGCGCGACCATCTCGGAGCGCGTGCGGTCGCGGGCGTTTACATAAACGGGATCGCTCTGGACGTCGTTGGAGATGATCGGCTTCCCGGTCAACGCGACGCTGCCAAGAAATCCCTCGCCGAGTTTCAGGTGCAGATCGTAGAGTTCTTCGACGTCGTAACCGCGAACAGCTTCCGCTTTGAAGGCGCACGCTTCCTGGTCTCCCGATTTGTCGCACTCGATGAGAAAGATTCCGGCGGCATCGTACGGGATCACGGAGTCGAGCGTGTCCATCACCAGGTGCAACACTTCGTTAAGGTCCAGCGAACGGCTGATCTTCTTGGTGACGTCGAGCAGTAGTCTAAGCTTGTCTACTGTGGTCAGGCCGGGCGCTGCTGCATCTTTTACCTGTTCAGTCATTGGCGGTCTATTTTATCTAAAATCTTTGTATTCGCGCCAAAGATGCGTCACTTTCATTCGATACTCCACCAGCTCGCGGCTTACGCGGAAATGACCCGCGATTTCGCGCACCGTTTTTCCCTGTAACAGCAAGCGTTTCAGCGAAGCATACGGGACCAGCGCGGCAGCCCCGACGCCGTAGGCTTCTTCCTCGTCGGCCTTGCGATAGTCGCGATTCATGACTTTGCCGCGCTCGTCTTTGGTAACGATCGACAGACGATTCGGCTGATGGCCCAAAAAGACGTGACAGATCTCCTCCATCAGCGTGGCTTTGGTTCGTGCTGGACCATGGTTTGGATTGAGGATCACGAGCTTCATTCCGTTCGGCAAGGTGCATGCGCCGCCGGACCACGCTTCAGTCGCTGGTCCAAGCAGGTGTTCGCGCGCATGGTCGCTGAGGCCTTGTACTTTATCGAAGTCGAGCACGATCAAGTTTGCAAAGTGGGCGAGGTCAAAAGGGTTGAGAGGCAAGTCCGGCCGGGCGCGGGCGAAATCGCGCAAGGCCATGGCTTTCAGTTCAAAGTTTCGCCACTTTTCACCTGGAGGTAGATCACCAAGCTGCACTCGTTGAGTATAACGGTTCGCACGCGCCTAGCGCCGCTTCTTCCCTGGCTTTTCAATGCCGCTCTTGCTGAATTGCGTATACGCGACGCGGAAGAGTTCTGAAAGCGCCGAGGCCGTTTCCGGCGTGAGATTACGATCGGCGCGCAGGTGGGCCTCGACGATCTCGGGCGTCGGTTCCTGCGGATAGTAAACGACTGGCGGCGCTGCTTCTGGTTGTCCCTGTCGTCCGCTGAGAATGCGCTCCATTGGGACGTCCAGCCACGACGTCAAGCGAGCGATGTTGTCGGCGTCAGGTTTGCCCGTACCGTTTTCGATACGTGAGAGCGTCGAGGCGGAGACTGAGGTTCGAGTAGCGACGTCGCGCAAGCTGAGTCCGAGCTCCTCGCGACGGCGACGGACAGCGCGTCCGAGCTCTTCAGTGTTGACGAGCGGTTTGGAGGTGCGATTGGTGCGTTTCATACCAGCAGACCGTATCACACTGCGGGTTTTAGACGCAAGACTCTGTTTTATGCTTGAAACAGTAACCACAAAAGGCACAAAAGAGACAAGAGGCACAAAAGAGATAAAAGAAGGGTGGTTACCTCTTTGGTAATTTCTTGTGCTTCTTGTGCTTTTTGTGGTTAAGGTCTGACGCTGGCGGTGCCGCGTGCGAGGTTGCGAGCTTTCGGTAATACGTCGACCGCTTTCGAGACTTGTGGATCGTCCGTCGTGATAAAGACGCGATCGCCAGTTACGCGTCCGTGCGCAGCAGTGACTATATTGAATCGCAGTTCGAGCTCGACGTAAGAACGATAGCGATCGACCATCGCCGGTGTAACTCGGTAAGCCGGATCCTTTTCAACAAATTCGCGAAACGCGCGGAAGATCTCATTAGTGATCCGGTATTCATCGGACTTGAGGTCGTGGTCGAAAACAATGCCGCGACCAATCCGGTTTGACTCAAGACCGGCGATGCGCCCGTTTACCAGGTCGCGAACGAAAGAAAAGATCGGACTCAGCATCCGTCGCTGGGTGAGATTGACGGTCCGCGGGTTCACGTTCTCGTCAGGCATGATGCCGCCGCCACCGTAAACAGCACGACCGGTGTCGGTCTTCTTCTCCGGACCTGAGGGTTTCGGCGGCTCGCGTTTGGGATCGCGGGCGACACCCGCGCCGTGCGTGTAGTAGTCGTAGAAGCCACCGTTTGAATAATCACGTTGAATCAACCTGCCCGAAGGCGTGAAGTACTTCGCGGAAGTGAGCGTCAACCCCGCGCCGAAATCGAGCGGGATAATGCTTTGGACCAAACCCTTACCAAAGCTCGTCTGGCCAACAATCAACGCGCGATCGTGGTCCTGCATGGCACCGGCAACAATCTCTGATGCCGAGGCAGTCTGCTCGTTGATCAGGATTACGAGTGGCGTCGTGTTTGGACTGCTGTTTTTTGATTCGAAGGTGTTATCGCGGTAGCCGTTGCGGCCCTTCTGCGTCAGGATGCGCTGTCCGTTCGGCAGAAACACTTCCGCGACGTGAATAGCCTGGTCCAAAAATCCTCCTGGATTATTCCGTAAATCCAGCACCAGCGACTTCATTCCCTTTGCTTCCAGACGCTCGATCGCGTCAATCAGTTCGTCGGTTGTCGTGTAGTTGAATCCGCGCGTCATGTCGATATAACCGACACTGGGACGGAGCAAATAAGCATCAGGTATGGACGGTTGCGGTACTGCGTCGCGGACGATCTCGACCTTCTCGAGGAGCTTCGTAGCGGCACGTTCCAGCGTCAACTTAACGGTCGATCCGCGTGGACCACGAATCTTGTCGCGGACTTCGAGGGACGACTTACCAGTCATCGGCACACCGTCGACTTCCACAATGCGATCGCCATAACGCAAACCCGCGCGCCCAGCCGGCGACGAGTCAAACGTCGCTGTTATGTATGTGTGAGCCTGGTCCTTGTAGAGGAAATTCTGAATGGAAGCGCCGATGCCGAAGTATTCAGAGCGCTGGTCCGTCTTTAGTTCTTCAAACTCTTCGCGGTCGTAGTAATTGGAGTGCGGATCGAGCGAGCGCAGCATGCCGATGATCGAAGACTTGAAGACGTCGTTGTAGTTCAGCTTTTTACCGTCGACATACTGCTCCTGGATCATCTTCAGCGCCTCGTCGAAGTCGCGCTGAATTGACTGGACTTTCGGATCCGGTGCCGGTCTAGGCCTGCGCCCCTGGCCTCGTCCGTCGAGAACACCCGATGGCCTTTGTGCCAGAACAAAACTCGGGGTGATGAGGGAGAGAATCAGCAGGACAAGCGCTAAGTGAGCGGGAAATCTTTTCATGCGACCTCGAATCTACCTAACCAAACTTCCTGCTGGCACTATAACGGATGCCGACTTGACCGGGCAAGAACGGGCTCCGTAGAATGAACTTCCACATGACAACAATCGTAAGAACGGACAGTAAGAAATTCGGAGCGCCAAAAGGAGTCTTTGCGAAATGAGCAGTCCGTATCATAAGGAAGAGCAGCCTATTCCCGAACGAGTAGACGATCTAATGCTGCGTGACGATGATCCAGAATCCATTAACGACGAGAATCGAGCCGCATCGTCAGTTCGCGATATTGCTTCGCGTATTCCAGAATCGTTGAGCGCCATCGGGCGCGATATTAGTAGGACCATCGAGAAAGCCATCTCGGCGAAGGATGATTACGTGGTAGCTGTGAAGGTGACGCCGGAGTCGCAGGAAAAACTTGAAGCGCTGGTCCAGGCAGGCGTTTTTCGCAATCGCGCGGAGGCGGCTGGATTTCTGATCGAAGAGGGCATCAAAACCCAGTCAGCTTTGTTCGAACGTGTCAGACAAAAGCTCTCAGAGATTGAACGGCTGCGCGCAGAGCTGCGCGGGCTGATTGCTGATAAGACGGTTTAGTTTCGAACAACGGTGTGCGATCCGCGCCCTGATTGCCGCCAAGAATTCAACTTCCCCCCAAAGCAGTGCTTTACCACTCCTCTCGATTGGTAAAGCACGCCTTTGTTTTCGGCAGAGAAAAATTTCGTGGCAGAAACATTTCAACTACCGCCGACGACTATCGAGGAGCTTACGCTTGCCAACGGTCTGCGCGTCGTTTTCAGTCCTGATCATGCTATGCCGGTCGTATCCATCGCCGTTTATTACGACGTCGGCTCGCGCAACGAACGCGAAGGTCGCACCGGTTTTGCGCACCTGTTCGAACACATGATGTTCCAGGGATCGGAGAACGTTCCCAAAGCCGCGCATTTCCAGTACATATTCAACGCCGGCGGCACGATGAACGGCACTACGTCAACCGAACGCACCAACTACTTCGAAACGCTTCCTTCAAACTACCTGCCACTCGCGCTCTGGCTCGAGAGCGATCGCATGCGCTCGTTGAAAGTCACGCAGGAAAACCTTGACAACCAGCGCAGTGCGGTCCAGGAGGAAAAACGGCTGCGCTACGACAATCAGCCGTACGTCACCGCGTTCCTGCGGATGAACGAGTTGCTATTCGTCAATCCCGCGAACGCCCACTCGACGATCGGCTCGATGGAAGATCTTGACGCCGCGACGATCGACGACATACGCGAGTTCTTTCGCATCTACTACGCTCCCAACAACGCAGTGATCTCCATCGTCGGCGACTTCGACAGCGCCGAGTTACGCGCGCTCGTCGAGAAGTACTTTGGCAGCATCCCAGCGCAACCAGTGCCGCCCGCTATCGATGTTTCGGAGCCTGAACAGGTCGCGATTCGCAGTGAGCGATTCCCTGATCCGCTGGCGCCTGCACCCGCGTTCGTTCTCGGCTGGAAGACTCCGCCGCGCCGCACGCGAGAGTTCTATGCACTGTCGCTCGCCGGGACGCTCCTGTTTGAAGGCGATAGTTCGCGTCTTTATCAGAATCTTGTAAAAGGCGACGAGTCGGTTATCTCGATCGAAGGCGGACTCGACGAACGTCGTGGTCCATCCGCGCTATACATCTTCGCGCTGCCCAAACCCGGCGAAGACCCGGACGCAATTCGCGAACAGATTTTTCAGGAGATCCACCGCATCGCCACTGATGGTCCAACAGATGACGAGATGGAAAAACTGCGCAACTCGCTTTGCAACGACGCAGTGCGCGGACGCCAGTCGACGATGTATCGCGCCCAGCGTCTCGCGGAGTTCGCGCTTTACGATTCCGATCCGCGCTTGATCGACTCCGAGTTGGACCACTATCTCAGTATCACCGCCGCAGATATCAAGAATGCAGTTGCGCAATACATCGACGTCGACAACCGCGTCGTACTCGACATCGTTCCCTCACAAGCAGAAGAAGCTGAGGCCGTTGCTGCTTCGCCGCATCCTCCTGGTGATCCGAATCAACCGGCTGCGCCATCACCGCAGTTTCCTGATGCACCTCCTCCCGAACCTGAGTCGCCCGTGCACGCGGACGTGCCCCAAATAAAACCGGCAACGTCCGTTGAGCACCAAAGCGACCCGGCTGACGTTCCGCCGCAAACAAAACAAGGATCCGGACCGTTACACCCGTAGGTAGAGAATGATTCAGCCAGAAACTTTTCGTAGCCAGGCGCCGCCGCCGCTACCATCACACCCGATTAGCATTCCCACTCCACGCGAGATTACGCTGCCTAACGGCTTGACTGTCGTTGTCGTTGAAGACAACAGGTTGCCGCTCGTGAGTTATCGTTTGGCGTTTCGCGTTGGCGGAGCTTTCGATCCGCCGGAACTGCCCGGACTCACGGATCTACTCGCCGGACTGTTGCCGGAAGGCACACAATCGAGAACGAGTCGCGAGATTGCGGAAGAAACCGCGCGCATGGGCGCGAGCTTGTCGGCGGGAGCTAACTCTGATTACACGATAGTAGCTGCATCGGCGTTGTCGCAGTTCAACGATCGCATACTCGACTTGATGGCTGACGTGGTGTTGCACCCGTCGTTTCCCGAGAACGAAGTCGAGCTCGCGAAACAAAACACGAAAGAGAGTTTGCGGCAACAGCGGGCGCAACCTTCGTTTCTCGCTAGTGAAATGGTTTCGCGGGTGATGTTTGGCGATCACCCGTATTCGGTCGTGGCGCCGACGCCGGAATCGATCGATCGTTCCTCGCGCGACGAGTTTGTCAGATTTCATCGGAGCAAGTTTGTTCCGAATAGCGCAGTCTTCATCATCGTTGGCGACGTTCGATACGACGATGTTCTGCGGCGACTCGAATCGCTGTTCTCGACTTGGGAGCGCGGAGAAGATCTCGTAACAAATTTTCCCGCGCCGCCAATGAGGACGAAGCGAACGGCGTTCGTCATCGATCGCCACGGCTCGGCGCAATCAAACATCATCATTGCCAACAGCGGCATCACGAGGACCAACCCCGACTATTTTCCGCTGCTGTTGATGCACACGGTCCTCGGCGCTAATGCTTCGTCGCGTTTGTTTATGAATCTGCGCGAGGAAAAGGGTTACACGTATGGCGCTTACACGAACCTCGACGCGCGTCGCACGGCCGGCACATTTCGCGCGACTGCCGAAGTGCGAACGCCTGTCACCGGCGATTCTTTGAAAGAGTTTTTGTACGAGTTGAATCGAATTCGGAACGAGCGCGTTTCCGAGAAAGAGATCTCCGACGCGAAGTCTTATCTAACCGGTGTGTTTCCGATTCGTTTGGAGACGCAGGAAGGACTGACTGATCAACTCGTGCAGATCAAGATGCTGCGTTTGCCCGATGACTATTTGACGCTTTATCGCGATCGGGTGCAGGCAGTCACGCTTGAAGAGATTCAGACTGTTGCGCAGAAGTATGTCAAACCTGACGAAGCGGCGGTGATTGTGGTGGGCGACGGCTCGGCGGTGCTGGACCAGATCCGGCCATACTGCGAAGACATCGAGATCTACAACACATCCGGAAAACGGAAACCGGTCGATGGATCGATACCGACTGATCCCGTCGGTTCGTGGTCGATCGAGCTAGAGACTCCGCTCGGACAAAACATTCCTGCGACGCTGACGATCTCACGCGAAGGCGAAAACTTCACTGGCCGGTTTAGTTCAGAACTCGGCGCAGCAGATCTGGGCACGATCGAGATAAACGAGAATTCGTTCCGCGCGTCCACTTCCGTGGAGTTGGATGGACATTCCGTGCCGGTGCAGATTTCGGGAAGTTTCGAAGGCGACCACGCGGAAGGTTTGCTGACACTCCAGGACTCACCTGCAATTCCCTTCACGGGAAGTAAGGACTAACCACAAAAGGCACAAACGAAGCCCACAAAAGGCACAAGAGATAAAAAAGAGTTTATGCCTTATCTCTTTGTATTCTTGTGCCTTTTTGTGTCTGGTTCTTGTGCTTCTTGTGATACAAAAACGCCCGGTATGGCCGACATACCGGGCGCAAATCACAGGAGGAACCGAGTGTTATGGTCGTCGCTATTACTTTGCGACGATCCGATTAACCTCGCGGACTAAGATGTAATTGATGGTATTTTGGGTTGCTTAAAGCCCCGCCCGCACTATTCGCAGTCGCAACGAAGCACAATCCCCTCGGCACCAACAGCCCATCCGATCTTCTTGTTGAAATTGAGCGAATAAAGGTTTTGCCTGGTTGTCGATTCCTGTGGAATCCACGTTTTACCTTCGTCGCTACTGCGAAGAATCGTCCCGCCGCGGCCAACCGCCCACCCATCGTCGTCGTTCATGAAATGAACGCTCAGCAACGTAACTTTCGCGCTGGTCGTTATCGCTATCCATGATTCGCCCCCGTCAGTCGTGCGCAACAACGTTCCGCGCTCGCCAACCGCCCAACCTCTTTTGTCGCCGCGAAAGTCGACGTGATAAAGCGTCGCATTCGTTCCGGTGTTCTGCTTCGTCCAGCTTTCTCCGCTATCGCGGGTGAACAGAACAGTGCCGTCGGCGCCGACAATCCAACCCCGTTTATCACTCACGAAGTCGATATGGATCAGCTCGAGACGGCTCGGCGCGCGCTGTCTGCGCCAGCTCTGCCCGGCGTCGTCGGTGTAAACCAGAATACTGTCGACAACGCGCTCGCGCTTGCTAACAGAACCAACCACCCAACCTTTGTTCTTACTGGAGAAACGGACGCTGTAGAGTTCGACCTCAGCGCCCTCGAACTCTTCTGGCAGGAAGGTGCGCGACTTGGTCCAACTGTTGCCGTTATCGCGCGTGACGAAGATCGAGTTCCCTGCTAACAGGAAACCAATCTCCTTATCGCGAAAATAAATATCGTTGATTGCGGCTTTGGTGTTGAGGGTTTGACGGGCCCAGGAACTCCCGCCGTCGTCGGTGCGACTCAGGAAACCTTCGTCGCCACCGACCCACCCGCGTTTGCTGTCAGAAAAGTAAACCGTGTTGAGATCGGCGCCGCCGGTGTTTACGCGGTACGGCACCCAACCGCGCTGGGCGCTAACCGCACTAACGAGCGTCAGTAACACACAACCGGCGGCAGAAAGCCGGAGCATTAAAGTTCGGGTTTTCATTTGGTGAATTTTTTACCCTAACTTGAATGCGTATTCAAGGTTAGGGAGCGGCTGCATTCACCCGGTAAACTCGTCCTTCAAAAACAACCAGCACCCGCTCGGCCAGCGAGAAGTAACTGCTCAACTTCGGATACCGCTTCAGCAAGGCAAAGTATTCGTCACTGCCGAAGCTGACCACGGTCTCAGGCAATCCCGTCTCACTCTTGAATTCCGAGTCGGTCCAAACGTCGTCGATCAGGTAGAACGTCTTGCCGGCCGCGCGACGCACGGCGTCGGCGCGTGTATCGTCTTTCAATTTTGAGGCGTCTTGCTGTTCGCGCGATTGCCGGCTTAATTGAACCGCGTCGCCGCCGGTTGTCGTGGTAGAAAGCGGCGCATTCGCGGGCGCTTCTTTCGGAGGACGTATCGTCATAGTCCGACGCATGGCTCCCCCTGTTGGCGCTCCGCGACCTGGAGGCGGGGCCATGTTTGTGCTCACTGCCCCTTCTTCCAACGCTAGATACGACGTGTACGGAGTGACAATGCCGTACCTCGTTCCGAGATCGACGATCTCATCGCGCAACTCTTTCTGTTCACCATTCGAGCGTACCTGCTCCATCAACCAGCCGACGCGCCGAGTGGCCCACAACCGTGGCAGGTAATCGTTCGCATCCGTGCGCAGTGGAAAACTCAGCTTGTCGTAAGTGTAAGTGCGGCTCTGCCCACTCGCTTTGCCGTTCAAACGCAAACTCACTGCTTCAAGATTAGACGCGTTGCTGTACCGGCCAATCAACGTCACCTGCGATCCACGAAACAGATCCGGAATCCCGCGCGGATAAATCAGATCGGTTCTTGCACCGCCCATGTCGATTTGCAGATCGGTGAGTACCGGATAGTTCACCTTCGTAAAGAAATTTGAAACTTTGACTTCCAGGTCTTCTTTCGGCTCAACGTAATCCGCAACGCCGCCGTTTTCCGCCGCGAGCTTATCGAGCAACGTCGTGTTGACGTCGTAACCGACTCCGAACGTAAACAATCGGACGCCGGGTTTACCGGCCTTGCGCACGTTGTCGATGATCCTGCTGACGTTCGTTTCGTCGACCGTCGGTAAGCCGTCAGTCATGAAAACGAGGATCTTTGGACGATCGCGATCGGCATCGCTGAACTGACGCAACGATGCCAGCAGCGACTGATTGATATTCGTCCCACCCACTGGCTTCAGCCCTTTGACGAACGCGGCGCCACGCTGACGACCTTTCTCATCAGCTGGGATCAGCCCTGTTTCCATCAAATGCTCTTCGCCTGCAAACGAGATCACGTTGAAACGATCCTGTGGACGCAGGATGCTGACGCCGTACAGCAAGGCAGACCGCGCCTTCTCCATTTTCCCTTCCTGGGCCATCGAGCCGGAGGTGTCGACCACGAACACTACGTCCTTGGCCGAATACTCCTGTTCGGACCAGTCGTCTTTCGGCGAGATCATGAGCAGGAAGTATCCGTCTTTGCCGGGTTCGCGATGTGTGAGCAGTGTTAGACCGAAGTCTTCTTTTGAGATCGTGTAGAAGAGTTGAAAATCCTGTGGCTCTTTACCGTCGTTTTCAAACGAAACGAGCGAACGACGATCGTTATGACGCTTGACGTCGATTGTGTGCGTCGGCGAGTAGACGTTGCGCAACGGTTCACGACTCTCAACTTCAACGCGCCCTGCAACCGTTCCGATCTGCGTTGCCTGCCGTCCGGTTCCGAGCGGGTAGCGATATGAAACCGTGCCGCCTTCCGCGCGAACGACTTGCGTGTACGTTATCTCCAACTTTTTATCGGAATGAGGCAGGATGGGAAAGATGCTTGCCTGAAAGAGGTCCTTGCCGGCGTATTCGAGCAGGCCGGGGTCGCGCTGGCGCCGGACAATTTCGTCGTAAATGCGCCGCGCTTCCTCGCGACTTCGCACCTCGCCGACGAGCCGCTGGTTCCCTTCCCAAATGGCGAATTCAGAGATCGACGCCGCCTCGGGAATTGGAAAGAAGTAGGTGCCTTCGAGCGTGAAATTCGTGTCATTGCGAAAGACCTGTTCGACGTGCGTGGTAGCCACTTGCGAACTGATACGCGTGTCGATCTTGATGGACTTGACCGGGAGCGAGCGCGGGAGCGCAGCCGGCGGTATCTCGCGAATCGGTGGCGTCGGGCAGCGGTGGCACCGGCCGGGAACGATAACTCCCTGGGCACTGGCTATCGAGGCGCCGGCAGAAACAATGAGGAAAAGGAGCAAAACTCGCGTCAGGTTAGGTCGCAATGGCATAGGAATCTCCTAATAGAAATCCAAACTCGTCGGTACTAGAACGACCTCACTTTTGGTTCTTGCGTCTAGCCCGGCAAAACTTAGTGCAGATCTCGGAGGCGTTTGTTGAAAAGTGCGACGGCAGAGGCGCAAACCGTGACGATTAACCCGCCCGCAGCCAAGACCTTTTGCGGCCCGTAATGAGTCGACAGCCACCCGGCGATGATGTTTCCAATCGGCATCGTCCCCATAAACGACAGGATAAACATGCTCATCACGCGCCCTCGCATCTGATCCGTCACGAGTTTCTGCAACAGCGTGTTGGTGTTGGCGACTGAGACAACGATCGCGAAACCCAGTCCAAACAGAAAAACTAACGATAGCGCGAGGCTCGTCGTCAGGGCGAAGTTCGCGATGCAGATGCCAAATAGGATGGCGCCGCCAAGCACTAGCCAGCCCTTGCGTCTGGAATCGCCGAGATAAGCGACCAGGAGCGCGCCGCCAAAAGCACCAGCGCCGGCCACGCCCGACATAACTGCCAGGCCAGTTGCGCCGAGATGAAAGATGTCACGTGCGTAAACCGGGACCATCGCGAAGTACGGCGCGCCAAACAGACTGTTGACCGCCGACAGCATCAGCAGCGCCGAAACGCGCGGCCGGTTGCGCACATAACGAAAACCTTCAACCAGATCCTGCCAGAGCGCGCGCCGGTCTCGCACCGAATGCGCGGCTATGTGCGGTTGGCCTTCAGCCCGCACCATTTTCAGCGAAACGATCACCGCCACGAACGAAATCGCGTTCGCAAAGAAACAACCAGCTATTCCCAGAAAACGAAAAGCAAGTCCTGCGAGTGCTGGTCCAACTACTCGCGAAAGCTGAAACTGCGTCGAGTTCAAGGCGACTGCGTTGGCGAGGTCTTCGCGACCAACGAGATCGTAAGTCAACGCGAGAAACGACGGACTCGCCAGCGCCATGCAACAACCGGTAACGAATGAAAAGCCCAGCACCATCCATCGATCGACGACATTGGTCCAAACGAGTAATGCGAGACCGAGTGCTGCGATTCCGGCAGCGACTTGCGTGGCAAGCAGCAACCGGCGCCGATCGATCAAATCCGCGAACACGCCGCCGACGAGTGTGAAAAGCAATCCAGGTATGGTCGCAACAAACGCGTCGAGACCGAGCCAGAAAGGCGAGTCGGTCAACTCCAGCACAAGCCATCCTTGCGCGACGGCCTGCATCCACGTGCCAATGTTTGAAAGGAAAGCGCCGGTCCAGAAGAGACGATAGTTGCGATGTGAGAGCGCGCGGAACATTCCGCTGCGACGCGTGGTTGGGGGAGCTACTTCGGAAACTAATTCAGTGGGCATCTCAGGACTTGCGCCGCGACGACGACAACGAACCGCCCCTCCTGTCGCGACGCACGGCAACGATTTCAGCAATGATCGCGAGCGCCACTTCTTCCGGGCTGATCGCGCCGATGTCGAGCCCAATCGGTGCGTGGATCGTTTTCAGTTGCTCTTCGGAAGCGCCTTTATCCCGTAAGCGATCGATCACGATCGAAGTGCGACGTTTGCTACCGATCAATCCGATGTAGTCCGGATCAGTGTGTACGACAGCTCGCATACAGCGCTCATCTTCATTGTGCCCGCGCGTGACGACAGCGACTGATACTCCGCGGCCGTTCGCGATCGCGTCGTGTACTGCTGTTTCCCAATCATCGGCGAGTACCGTCTGAATGTTTTCTTCTGGAAACCGACCGCCTTCAAGAAACTCCGCGCGATCGTCGATCAACGTCGTCTGGTAACCGAGAAAACTTCCGAGCTTCGCCAGTGCAGCGCCAACATGTCCCGCGCCGCAAATTACCAAACGCGGCGCCGGCTGAAGACGTTCAAATAACAACAATCGCTCACTCGCGAGGGGAAATTCCGGTGCAAAGTCTTTGACGCTAAACAGCCGCGTCTCGTGATGCGACTTGAGAAACTCCGCAGCCGGAGTTTTTACGAGTGAGTCTAGCTCGCTGCTGCCGAGACTACCGGCGAGGATTTTCTGTTCGTTATCGAACAGGAGTTTGGAACCTGTTGCTGGACCACGTACGACTGTCACGACAACACCAACCGCACCGCGGTCGAGTAGTTGGGCAATCACTTGCATGATTGTCGGCGAAGAAACGTGGTCCATCTTGTCGGCCATCAAAGTTGATCGGCGGGCGGGAAACCGAGGGGTTACTTTTGCACTTTGCTTAATCCAAATACCGAGCCGACTCGCCTGGCGAGCCACAATGGTCCAACCAGCAGGTACACCGGATTCTTGAAGAAGGCGGGCTGATTCCCCTCGATCGCATGACCCACGAATTGGAGGATCCAACCGACGATGAACAACGCCAGCGCCCACCGCCAGTTGAAGAAAAACAGCGGCAGCGAAATGACAATCATCGGTATGCCGATGCTGTGCGTGAGCCGGTTTAGCGGATGTTGGTGTTTGGCTTTGTAATTGACCAGGAAACTTTCCATTTTTCATTTTCCATTTCTCATTTTCCATTTGTCATTTAGTAATGAAAAACGACAACCGACAAATGGAAAATGGAAAATGTCAACCGTTCATGACTTCAATAAATATATCCATCGTGCCGCCGCAAACCATTCCCTCCTCGCTCGCTTCGTCGGCGGTGAGCGAGAAATGGTGCAATTCAGATTTGCCCGATCGCATCGCCGACTGCGCTTCCGACCAGACTTCCGCTTCAATGCAACCGCCGCCGACCGTTCCGGCAACTTCTCCGTTTTGAAAGAAGAGCATCTTCGCGCCGCGTTGTTGTGGCGTCGACCCGCGCGTGTGCGCGACAGTGGCAACGACAACACGTTCACCGCGTTCGCCGGCTTCATTGATCAAGCGATATAGATCGCGTTGCGGAATCGTAGGCATTTGAAAGTAAAGTGTACTCTCACGATTCGGATCTCTCAAATATGCTATTTAACTCTGCGAAGCCAGCACTTTCACCGAGGGAATCAAACGTTCCGGTCGTCGCGATACTTTGAGCGGCACGCATGAACGAACCCCAGGCTACGCGTGCGAGTGCCGAGCCGACTGAAATACGCCTGACGCCGAGACTCGTGAGTGCGGTAAGGGTGAGATTCGGATCGGGCCGCGATACCAAAACGTTTACCGGTTTCGGAGAAACAGCTTTGACGATCGCGTCGATTTCTCGTGGATCGGTGACACCGGGCGCGTAAAGACAGTCGGCGCCCGCATCCGCGTAGTCGCTCAATCTTTCCAGCGAGACTGAAAACGCATTCGGGTCGCGCACCAGGTATGCCTCGCAACGTCCTGTAAGAACCACCGGAATTCCGGAATCGTCGATGGCGCGCCGCGCTGCTTTGATCCTTTCGACCGCAAGTTGTATATCGTAGAGCGGCGTCTCGCTGGTTCCGGTCGCATCTTCGATCGACAGTCCGGCAACGCCGGTGTCAATGCAGCGCGTGACGTTCGCGCCGACATCTTCAGGCGAGTCGGCGTAGCCGTTTTGAAAGTCAGCATTAACTGGCAGTGGCGTCGCCTCGACAATGTCGCGAATGTGCGCGAGCACAACGTCCACAGCAAGAACGGAAGGCGCGTCGGGTAGTGCTTTGCTAAATGCAAAACCGGCCGACGTCGTCGCGAGGGCTTTGAAACCAAGATGTCGCAGGTAAACCGCCGTTCCTGCGTCCCACGGATTTGGCAGTACAAAACAACCTTCGGCGTGCAATGTTCTGAACGTTTCAACAGCAACTGTTTGGGTCTCACTCATATGAACAAACTTCCTTTGATTGCGATTGTTATCTTGATAGCAGCAGGCAACGTGTTTGCGCAAACTGCGCCGGACGCGGCTGAGTTGACCAGGTTACTCAACGAGTTCCTGGCGGGTGCGTCGCGAAACGATGCGACGATTCACGAGCGCTTCTGGGCTGATGATTTGATCTACACGCGTTCGGCCGGACGTCGCGTCTCGAAGGCTGACATACTGCGCGACTTGCGCAACGCGCCCGCGCCGAAGCCCGGCGCTCCCGTGACGATCTACACGGCCGAAGACATTCGCATTCAACAGTACGGCGACACGGCGATCGTAGCGTTTCGTTTGGTCGCTACAACTGACTCCGCCGGAACGAAGTCGGTTGCGAATCTGCTAAACAGCGGAACATTCGTCAAACGGAACGGTAAATGGCAAGTCGTAAATTGGCAGTCGACACGCATGCCACAAACTGAGGCCGAAAGCAGGAAGGAAGTCACGACCGCCGTCGAAACGCTTTATCTGTCGTTGGTGTCGCCTGACGTGCCTAAGTTGACTTCGGTAGTAGATCCAAATTTTATTTGGACCAGGCATGATGGCCAATCAATCGCTCTCAAGCGATTGACTGACGATCTCGCGTCCGGTCAGATCAAATTTCCCAATCCGAACCCGACCAGTTGGCTCATTTCAATGCATGGCGATACTGCTGTAGTTCGTGGTGAGATCGAAGCCAACAAGATGGTCTATACGTTGACGTTTGTGAACCAGACTGGCGGGTGGAAAGCGGTTGCAATGCACAGCAGCAACCGCCCCAATCAGTAATCCGTGGTTAGAAATCAGGTCGTGGTTTGCGAGTCGACTTGCGTTCGGATGGCGGCTGCGCATCCATCTGATCGCGTCGCTGTTGCAACTTCGCGCGCAACAGATCCACTTCGTTATCGGCGGCCTGGCACGCTACTCCCAAACGCGCTTTGCTCGTCTGAAGTAACGCCAATTGCGTCCGCGTCCGGGTCCGTTCAGTTTCAAGCTGCTTTCGACGGGCGTCACGTGCCTCTTCCGGACGCGTTGTACCGTAGCCCTGCGTAGCGCGGTCGATGTTCTCCGGCCTCAAAGCATACTCAATCTGTTCCAGCTTCGCTTCGAGATCGGCCATCTTGCCCTCGGTATCGAACATCTGGCTGCGCAACTGTTCGGCGCGCTGCTCCGCGCGCGTCAACCGCTCCATGTCGAGATGGTAACGATCGTCATCGTTCATCTGACTGAGCTTGTCATTGAGACGCTCGACCTGATCGGAGAGATTGTTGATGGTCTTTTGCATCTCCGGGTTGGAGTTGCTGTCCGACTGCGCCTTCTTCGCAGCCGATGCTGACGATGTCGCTTCCTGACTCTCGGTCGGCTCTGCGGACGCCTCGGCGGTGCTGATAATCTTCACGTCGCCGGTTGTGGCTGGAGCCGTCTCAGACGGAGGCGCGATCGGAGGATTCGTAATCACCGGTTTGGGGGCCGCCGGCTTCGTGGTCGTGCGCCGCGTGCGTTTCCTTCTCGTCTGCGCGTCGGCTTCGACCAGGCAAAAGCTCACAAGCAGGAAAGCTGCAACGAAAAATTTCATGTAATTGCGAATCCGGACAGGCATGTGGGCAACTCCTTCTTTAACTGCCTAAAGATACCCCCGCTACCGAGATGTCTTCAAGCTCAACGCAGATGCTTGGTTTTAACGTCGGGTTGCGAATCGGGTTCCAAAAACCGTTTTAATCGGAGTTTTGCGGCCGTCTTGCAACAACTTCGTACAACGCATTTTTGAAAAACACGCGCTTGAGCCGGTCACCGAGATGCCGCGCCGGCTGCTTCCGGGCGCGAGCGCGCGCTTCTTCAATGTTGCTCTTTTCGCTGAGGATCTCGACCGGCAGGCCGCGAAACAACTCGGTCGCCGATGTGAGTGTGAGATGCGTGGTGTGATCGGCGAAGGGTCCGATCTCGTACGGCAAGCCTATTGCCCGCCAACTCGAATGCATTCCAGCCGCTACGCTGTAGAGTGAATGATGAACGTTGACGGTGAAATACAGCAGTCCGCCCCGCGCAAGGATCCGCACTAGCTCTCGCACGATTTGCGGCGGCGACTCCGCATGATCGACTACGTTATCGCAAATGACTACGTCGAAACTCTGATCGCGAAACGGTAGCGATTCGCCAACCGCCGCGACCGTTTGCGCACGCCGCTGCCAAACTGGAAACAACCCACGATAATCGACCGCCAACGGATCAACACCGACGCGACGATCGCTCTCAAAACAGAAGATCAAGCCATGCGCGCCGCTGCCGACCTCGATCACGCGCGCATTCTTCGGAATCGACTGAAACTGCTCCAATAGATCGCGCACGCGCCGCGACGATTTTGTCATCGCGGCGATAACTTCTTCTTCATGACCCCGAAGATGTTGCGCCTTGTGTTGTTGATAAGCGAGCTGCCGTTCCAGCGCGCGCTGGGCAAGTTTTCGGCGGAGATTCATTCGTGTCTAGAAGGGTTGGACTTTAAAACTGATGTTCGCCGCTGGTGCACTGGTCAACGATTCGACGCTGATCAACTGCGCGCCAGCTTCGGCGAACTCGCGAACACTTGCCGGAGTGGTTTTTCCCGAATACTCGATCACTACTGCTTGCGACAGTTCTCTCGCGATGCCCACCAGTCGCCGGAATTCGTCTACGTTGAGATCCTCAAGCACCACAATATCCGCGCCTGCGCCGACCGCATCACGCAACTCGGTTTCGTTCGCGATCTCTACGCCCACTTTGTGCAAGTAACCCAGTTTCTCTTTCGCGCTTTTAACCGCCGCGGCGACACTGCCAAGTATCGCGACGTGATTCGATGTCACAACCACGCCGTCGTCCAAGCCGAACCGTCCGTTGGAACCGCCGCCGAGTTCGACGGCATAACGTTCGAGCAAACGGAGTCCCGGCGTCGTCGCGCGCGTGTCGACGATTTGCGCGCTGGTACCTTCAACTGCGGCGACGAATTGGTTCGTCAACGTCGCGATCCCGGAAAGTCGCTGCAGCAGATTCAGTGCAACGCGTTCCGCTGAGATGAGCACGTCGGCGAAACCGACCATGCGTGCGATCACCTTGCCCGATTCAATCTTTTCGCCGTCAGAGACAAACGCTTCGAGCTGTTGTTGCGCATCGAGCGTCAGGAAGACTTCTTCTGCCGCTTCGAGACCGGCGACGATCATGTTTTCGCCGGCAACGAAGCGTGCTCGGGCGCGGGTGTTGCGCGCGACAATCGATTGCGTGGTGATGTCGCCACGCCCGAGATCCTCGCGCAGGAACAAACTGATCTGAGAATAGAGCGCGCCTTCGTCGATCCAGTTCATTGCAGGTTCTCGATTGCGTGGTCCAGCGCCTTGAGTTGCAGTTCGATTTCCTTGATACGGTTCTCGGCTTGCTGAACTTTTTCGGCCGGGGCGCGTGACGCGAAATCGGGATTGGCAAGTTGCGCCTGAAGTTTTTTCTCTTCGCTTTGGAGCTTCTCTTTCTTTCGCTCGAGTCGCTTCGTCTCTTCAGCAAAATCGACGAGGCCTTCCAGCGGGATGGCGACCTCATCAGTGCTCGTCAACAAAAACTTGGCGGACGCCTTAGGAGTACTCAGATTCGCCGAGATATCGATCGTGGAGGCGCCTGTGAGCCGCTTGATCTGACCTGTGTTCTCTTCAAATACCTTACGCAAATTTGGACTTGGGATTCCGATGAGTACGGTTATTTTGTCTGACGGTTTCAAGTTGTACTCAGCCCGGATGTTTCGCGCGCCGGAGATCAGATTGATGAGGGCCTGCATTTCTGTCTCGGCCGTCTCGTCGACTTCGCCACCCTGCGGATACGCGGTCAACATCACAGTTGGTTCGGCGTTGGAGTACGCCGGATGATGCGGCTTCTCGCCGGGTAGACGTTGCCACAGCTCTTCCGTGATGTAAGGCATGAACGGGTGCAACAACCGCAAGGCCTGTTCGAGCACGGTGAGTAATCGCGACCGCGCTTCGTCACGTGTTGAGCTGGCTGTGTCTGAAGTGACGTCGGTCTTCGTTAATTCGATGTACCAGTCGCAGAAGTCGTCCCAGAAGAAGTGATACAGAGTTTGCACCGCGCCGTGAAACTCGTAACTGTCCAGGGCGGCGTTCATCTC
Organism: Pyrinomonadaceae bacterium; assembly: GCA_035646355.1. GTDB lineage: Bacteria > Acidobacteriota > Blastocatellia > Pyrinomonadales > Pyrinomonadaceae > PSRF01. The sequence goes on from DASRPN010000126.1 coordinate 20,163, forward strand.
GCGGGCCGTTTTATTAAGTCGCGAAATGATCCAGCGATCGTGCAGCGCGAGGTTCGCGTTGGTTTGTAACAGTTCCGGCCTTACTCCCGCGCCTTCTGAGTAAAGCAAACAGAAACGCGCGGCATTCCAGATCTTATTGGCGAAGTTTCGATACGATTCGACCTGTTTTTCGTTCCAGCGCGTGTCGGTGGTGCCGACCTGGGCCAATGTCAGACGCGTTGCATCCACGCCGAACTTGTCGAAGACGTCGAGCGGATCGATTCCGTTCATCTTCGTCTTCGACATGCGCTGCCCCTGCGCGTCGAGAATGGTTCCGGTGACGAACACGTCTGCGAATGGTTCTTTACCGACAAACTTCAGTCCCGTCATCACCATGCGCGATACCCAGAGAAAGATGATGTCGCGCGCCGTTACCAGCACTGAAGTTGGATAGAACGTTTTCAGGTCTTCGGTTTCGTTGGGCCAACCGAGTGTTGAGAAGGGCCACAGCGCCGATGAGAACCAGGTGTCGAGGACGTCCTGGTCCTGCGTAATCTCGCTCGTGCCGGCCATCTCGCGCGCTTCTTCCTCCGAACGCGCCACGATGACCTCGCCGTTGCTCGTGTACCAGGCGGGAATCTGGTGTCCCCACCACAGTTGACGCGAGATGGTCCAGTCGCGGAGGTTTTCTAGCCAGTTTGTGTAGATTTTCTCGTACGGAGTCTCAGGAACGAAGCGCGGCTTTCGCTCTTTGTTCATCAATTCGAGGGCGAGATCCCGGAGCCCGTCCATCTTCATGAACCACTGGGTCGAGATTAGTGGCTCGATCACCGTCTTGCAGCGTTCGCATTTTGAGATCGAGAATTCGTAGTCGATCACTTTCTCGAGTAGTCCCAGGGCTTCGAATTCTTCGACGACTTTTTCTCGAGCTAAGTAGCGATCGAGGCCAGCGAAACGTTCGCCTGCTTCCGGAGTCATCTTCGCAAACGTATCGATCACGACTACTTCCGGCAGGTTGTGCCGCTGGCCCATATCGTAATCGTTTGGATCGTGCGCTGGAGTTATCTTCACAGCGCCTGTGCCGAACTCAGGATCGACATACTCGTCGGAGATGATCGGAATCTCGCGGTTCGTGAGCGGCAACAAGACCGTCGCGCCGGCGAGGTCGCGATAACGCTCGTCGTTTGGGTTAATGGCGACGGCCGTGTCGCCGAGCATTGTCTCGGGGCGCGTCGTCGCGACTGTGATGCGGCGGTCGCTGTTCTTGATCGGATACTGAAGGAAATATAGCTTGCCTGCTTGCGGCAGTTTTTCGACTTCGAGATCGGATAGTACGGTTTGATCCTGTGGGCACCAGTTAACGATCCGGTTGCCGCGGTAGATCATTCCCTGTTCGTAAAGTTGGACGAAAACTTCGCGGACGGCACGAGAGAGATCTTCGTCCATCGTGAACTTCTCGCGCGACCAGTCAACAGACGCGCCCTCGCGGCGCATTTGGATCGTGATCTGTCCGCCTGATTCTCTCTTCCACTGCCAAACGCGTTCGACGAAATGTTCGCGTCCGAGGTCGTGTCGTGACTTCCCTTCCTTCTTCAGCGCGCGCGACACCATTAATTGGGTCGAGATCCCGGCGTGGTCCATCCCCGGCAACCATAAGCTTCTGTAACCGGACATCCGCTTATGACGCGTCATCACATCCATGAGCGTATGCTGCAATGCATGGCCCATGTGTAACGATCCGGTGACGTTGGGTGGCGGAATGACGATCGTAAACACCGGCGCGTGCGGATCCTGGTTGATCTCCGGCGCAAAATACCCATTCCTCTCCCACCGCTCGTAGTGGTGCTGCTCCGCCTGCTTCGGATCGTACTGTTTCGGAATCTCCATGCTGCTTACGTTGTGTTGTCCTATGCTTCGTTCTTGAGTGAAAAGTAAAGGGTAGAGTCTACGTCAGACAAGCGGCAAAGTTCAAAACGGTGCTCCTGTCTGCGTATTTCGGTTACGGGAAAGCTATGTGCAAGATACTTGAAAAAATCTGCATTGAGCGGCAAACTGCGACTATGACGAGTAAAGAGATCGTTCAAGATTTGCTTCAGCGACTTCCAGACGACGCCTCACTTCAGGATATTGCCCGAGAGTTGGAGTTTATAGCCGCAGTCCGGCAGGGTTTGGACGAGCTTGACAACGGTGAGAGCGTACCGATCGATCAGGTTGAACAAGAACTTCCCTCATGGATTATCAAGTAGTTCTTTCCGCTTCAGCACGTTCAGATATACGAGACATAGTTCGATACATTTCGTTCGACAATCCAAATCGCGCTATCGACTTCGGTAGGTTTCTCATTCAGTGTGCTCGAAGTTTAGCGCAGTTTCCGTTACGCGGTGGGTGGTACCTGAGTTCGCCGATGAATCGCTTCGAGAAGTAATCGCACGAAAGTACAGAATCGTGTATCGCCTCAAGCACGAGGATCAGTTAATAGAGATCGTTCGCTTTTGGCACGCGGGCAGAGGTACTCCCGATATCATTGAGGACTGATCCGCTTGAGGTCACAAATTGTGACCTCAAAGACGAAGCAGGTAACCCGTCAAGAGTCACCTGCTTTGATAAGCGAGCCTTAGTTGATCGTTAATTCGCTTGCTTCTCTTCAAGTTGACGTTTGATGAGCAGTTCCGCGAGGTCGGGGACGACTTCCCAGGCGATTTCGCGGATTACTTTGTCTGACATCAATTCAACTGCGCGGCGGGCGATGGCGTCGATCATTGCCGGAGAAAGTTGATCGACGCTCATGGAAGTCGCAGTTTCGTGGACATCGGCAGTTGGGAATTCGGTTTCGCCGAACACCGGCACCGGATCGGGAGTGAATTCCGGCGGCACGGCCGCCGCTTCATACGGCTCGATCTCGGTTACGGCGTACGACACGTCCTGCGTGTCTGCAAACGAAGAGTGAACCGCCGGTGACGAGTGGACAGCCGGCTGGTATGTCGATTCAAAAGCAGCCGCCGGCGCTTCTGTGACTTGTGGTTCGACAAAGGCGCGCATCGGAGCTTCGTACGCGGAAGCGGCTGCGTACGCTGATGCTTCATCACCAGCCGCATCATCAAGGTCCAATACGAAATCGTCAGAGTCGGACGACGACGCATGCGCAGGTTCAATATCTCCAAGGTCCAGTAACACATCCGATGATTCAGTTTCGCTCTTTGTTGCGACGTTTTCAGGGATTCCAGGTTCCATTCTGCCCTCGTGTTCTGACGTACCCTCGCTTGTTGACGACTGTCTCTCATCAAGCAGCGCTTCAAGACGCGCTGACGGTGTAACGCTCACAGACGATTCACCAACCGGGCGATCGACTCTGGGCAGAGTGTCTATCACCATGTCGTCCGGCAGCGGCATCGTGTCCGCTGTGGTTACTTCGAGCTCCTCAGTGCTCAGCCGAGGCACCTCTTCCGATTCTTCCCTCGCGGGAAGTTCGGCCGTCGGGCCTTCCTTCTCAACAGGCGGGCTACTCACAAGAGATCCCACTCTGTCGATCAGTCGTCGAATGGATGAAAATGGTTTCGTCAATATGTCATCCGCGCCAACTCTGCGCGCCTCCGCTTCGTCGAACGGCTCAAACGAGCCAACGAGCAGCATCACCGGGATGTGTTTCAGCTTCTCGTTTGTTTTGACGTATCTGCAGACTTCGTAACCGTCAGGAGACGGCATGAAAACGTCTGCGAGAACTATATCCGGGGCAAATTCCAGTATCTGATCGATTGCCTCCTGGCCGCTGCTGACAGCCAACACTTGCACACCTTCGTCAGCAAACGTAAGGTCGATGACTTTCTGAATGGTGGCCGAATCGTCGGCAAGTAGGAGTTTGCGTCCAGCTAGCAAAGCTAGTTCCTTTAGCTGAATTGCACCATCGGCGGGGCCTGTGCGTTAGCACGGATGGCGCGGGCAAGTCGTTACGCAGTGGGCCTTTGGAACAGACCTCATATGAAACCTAACACCCGCCGTTAGGGGCAGTCAAGAGTTTAGTTTTTGGGGGCGTAGCCCCAGGTTGGGTTAACCACGGGCGGCGCGGCAAAGCCACGCCTCAACATCAGGCGGCGAAGCCGCGGATAAGACGGTCATCGATTTGAGACCACTATATCGTCGCCTGTGTTGGGTTTGCCGTCGGGGCCGAGGGAACGCAGCGAATAGCCGGTTTGGCTGCCTTCGTACTGATACGGGCGGTGCCACGGATCCACCCGAATTACACGCGTCAGATAGCGTGGGCTGAGGTGGTCGATTAAGACCGATTCTTTGTCTGAAACGACATAAACCCCACGGTCGCGACGATAATTATCAAGAGCCTGGGCAATCAGCGACAACTCATTCGCAGCAGATGAACGCTTCAGTTGATCCACCGAAGCGGAGACACCCTGGACGTCCAACCAACCGCGATTGCCGATCTTGACCGCCGACACTTGCCATCCTCGTGCATCGCGCACGAAGCGGTAATCGAGTTGAACCAACGACGTTATCAACGCAGACGCATCAGCGGAACCGAAAGAAAGCCCAAACGGAGATACGTTACGTATCCTCACTTGATCAGACGGCAGTTGGACATTGAAGAGTGCCGCAACTAAACATCGCGCGCGCTTCGTAGTGAGTTCAGTCGCATCAGCGGTGCGCGCAAACTCCGATGGCTCGTCACACTTGTCTTCCTTGAGCTCAACCTTCACTGCCTGCGCGATGTAGTCCACGCGTTCCCAGCGATTCGGTGCAGTCCGCACTTCACTCAACCGCCAGCGACCATCATGCTGCGTTACGCGAAACACGAGTTGCAGTTCCGCGCCAACTTCAGCACTCTCCGCCGAACCAGTACGAATCTGCTGCACGCGAACAGAATCTCCGCCCAACGCCTGAATCAGTTTGCGGGCCTGACTTTGACTTAGATCAGCGCGAGCAACAACAGGAGCGAGAACAAGGAGGAGCCAAAGATAGGAGCAATAACGCGGATTCAACATCACTCAGCAGGCTGTTTGCCGATCAACATCTGCAACATGATTTGCAGTTGCGCCGTCGTAAAAGGCTTAGGCAGGAATACAACAGCACCCGCCGAGAAACTATCCGACGAGAGCTTCGGATCCTGCTCGGCAGTCATCATCATCACCGGAATCTTCTTCAAACGATCTTCCGCTTTCATGTACCGCACTAACTCCGGTCCGGAAATGTGCGGCATCACGACGTCCAGAATCGCCGCTGTAAAATCAGCGTCCGCCTGCAACGTCTTGTACGCCTCACGTCCATCGCGAGCCGTCACTACCGTAAAGTTTTCCTTCTCTAGAATCGTCGCGATCAAACGCAGGATCGCCGGATCATCGTCGGCCACTAACATCCGGCGTGGTTTCTTCTCCTCGTTCCCGGTGGTCACGTCGTCGTTGTTCTCCATGTGAGTGTTTCCTCGAAAGAATAGTGAGACAGGGTTTTTTAGATCTCAACGGCGCGGCAGCTCTCGCCCGACTTCATCGACAGTTCCGCAGCCAGTTTGATCGCGGCCACCATGCTCGAGTGCTCCGCGAGTCCTTTGCCCGCAATGTCAAAAGCAGTGCCGTGATCGACCGAGGTCCGGATAAAAGGCAGACCCAGCGTGACGTTGACCGCCTCGCCAAACGACAAACACTTCACCGGAATCATTGCCTGATCGTGATAACACGCGATGACGGCGTCGAACTCGCCGCGCGAGGCGCGCAGAAACACGGTATCAGCCGAAAACGGTCCCTGTACATTGATTTCTTCGAGCCGGCGGCTCGCCTCTATCGCCGGCATAATCTCCGACGCCTCTTCCACTCCAAACAGGCCGCCTTCCGCTCCGTGTGGATTGAGCGCTGCGATTGCGAGTCGCGGGCGCTCGATTCCCCAACGTTGAAGTTCACGATTGGTGAGATTGACGATCTTCACCACGCGATCCTTTTCGACCATGCGAATCGCTTGCGACAGGGGTACGTGAGTCGACAACAACACGATCCGAAGATTCGCTGCGACAAAAGCCATCGCACACTCTTCGGTGCCGGTCAGATGCGCCAGGAATTCCGTGTGGCCGGGGAAACTGTAGCCGCCGAGAAACAAGGCGCGTTTATTGATCGGCGCCGTGGCGATCGCGTCGACATTCCCTGCCGCACACAACTCCACCGCCGCTTCAATGTATTCACCAGCGGCTTTCCCTGCGGCACCCGACTCGATACCGGGTTCGATGGAGCCGCTGATGTTGTCGAGATGATAGATGATGGGCTCGGAGAACTGTTCGGGAAAGTCCTCGTCTCGACGAATGATGTCATAGCCGGATTGAAGATCGAGAGTGCGGGCGGTGTGCGCCAACAACTGCGCGTCGCCGATGATCACTGGCACACAGATGCGCTTTATTTCTTCTTCAGCGACAGCCTTGAGCACCACTTCCGGACCGATGCCCGACGGGTCGCCCATGGTGATGCCGATGCGCGGCAGAACTCGCCGGGGTCGAGGACCCCCGCTTGATGAGCTTTGGTCTGAGTGTCGCATTTCTTGAGGCGACGCACGTTGTCCTGGGCAAAGATTTTAACAGGGGCGAGGGCCGCTTAAGTCTTGCTTTAGTCGCTAGCGCTTTGAACTCGCTCGTCCGCCTTGAACATGTACTTGACGTTCCGTTTGAGCACGAGCAGATTCGGCGCTCCCTTACGATTGACCTTTAACGCGCCACGATCGTACCACTCGATCGTCCCTTCAATTTCCTCACCGTCAAGTAGAACGATGACCATCACGGTGTGAGCGTCGATCTGTTTCTTGTAGTAGAAAATCTCCGCATTGGTTTCATTGGGAGGTGGAACTCTCTTCTTGACCTGAACTGGCGCGTGCGAGTGTTGTTGCGCGGCACGTGCCTGACTGCCGTCGTTTGAGGCGCGGGAGCTCCCATTCGAACGCTCTCTGGGCTGCGGAACTTCTCGGGCCTTGCCTTTGACTTCCGCGAGTGTGGTTCTGATGAGTTTGCGATTCACGTGATTATTACCTCCAAATATCTAAGACGGGTGTTTCACCCGTCAGGAACTTATATGCTTAAGACACAGGGCTTAGTTGTACGTACAAGATCAGCTAAAACTCTCGCAGGCTGCGGCCCACCCGAGGAGAGGAACGAACATTACCCGTAATGGATTTTCCTGCAAGGAATGAGCGACATGCTACACAACACGAGCAGAAAAAGCAAAGGAGAAAACTCCAAAGCA
>DASRPN010000127.1:0-15635 GCA_035646355.1 Pyrinomonadaceae bacterium
TCGCTGGAAAACAGACTGAAGATAGATTTAAAAGCCACTAGACTTATTCACTTCCCGTGGTTGTAGTTTGGAACTTCGGGTGGGATCGGCGGCAACAACGCACGAACACGTCCGACCTCCTACAATACACTGAGACGGGCGACCCGTAAACGGGAAACTTTACACTAGTTATCGCCGTCCAGCTAGTACAAAACCTGAACTGATCTATAAATCCGAGTTCTAGACCGGAGTAAGGTTTTCGATGTCGGTGTCGAGCGTGACGAAGTCGGGTACGACCGGCTCGCGCGAGGTAGCGAGGTCAGCCGCGAATCGCACGCAGTTCTTGTTCGCAGCTTTAGCTTCATACATGGCCGTGTCGGCGCAGGCGATGAGTTGCTGCGGCGAGGATGCGTGCTTCGGAAATGCGGCTACACCGAAACTGGCCGTCATCGAGAGTTGCAAGCGGCGTCCGCCTGTAAACACGTGTCTGAGGATCTTCTGCCGGATACGTTCGGCAACCTGGCCCGCCAGTTCCGTTCCTGTGTCAGGCAGGACGATGACGAACTCGTCACCACCGTAACGAGCAACCGCGTCAGTGTCGCGGATAGAGGAGAGAATCACCGCCGCCATTTCCATCAGGACATGAGATCCGACCAGGTGCCCATGTTCGTCGTTGATGTGTTTGAAGTCGTCGAGGTCGATGAACAGCGCGGCCACGCTTGTGTTGTAACGACGTGCGCGGCGGATCTCGTTCAGCAGGAACTGTCGCAGGTAGCGCGCGTTGTGCAGCTTGGTTAGATCGTCGGTCTGCGATAGACGTTCGGCTTCAGCTATACGCACCGCGTTCGCGAGTGCCGAAGCGATCGGTAGCGATAGTGAATCAAGTAGTGCGACTTCGGGTTTCTTAAAAGCGTGCGAGCCTGGGGCGTTGCGAATACCTTCGAGCACGCCGAGTATTCGCTCGCCACAGATCAACGGCACTGCGACGACGAACTGTCCACGCTCTTTCTTCTTAACGATGCCCATTCCAGCGGCAGCACGTTTCGCCGATCGAGTTTCAGAGCCCAGCGGCAAATCTGACTCGCCGGTCAGTCTTCGTCGCCATTCTTCTTCCGACTTAACGCTGCTTGGCTGTCCGGGTTTTCTGACCGCGACCGCTTCGAGTCGCGGAGCTTCGGCTCCTTTTCCTTCCGTGAAGAGATAGATGGCCCAGCGGTCGGCGCGCACGAGTCGTTCGAGCCCGGCCAATGCGCTGTTGGCGGCGCCGTTCTGGTCGCTGATGAAGTGCAGCGAAGCGACAAGATCGAAAGCGGCGCGCAAATGACTCGCTTTGATCTTTGACGGTAATGAGGAAGATCCGGTTTCGGCAGGAACCTCTTCCGGTTCGTCCATTGCAAACTCGGCATTTCCGTTTGTTTCGATCTCACGAAGCAGCGCCGGAAGATCGCCCGATTTGTCGGCGACGGCCAGGAAGCCGAGACGCTTCAACGTCGGGCTATCAAGACTGCGAAGATTCAGACTCTGGTATCCGTTCGTATGACGGCGGCACGCAACCAACGGCGCTCCGGGCCAAAAAGCCCGCGCGTGATCGATCGCCGTGTGAAGTTCGACCAGATCTGCACCCGGAACGACTTCATACAACACAGCCAGCGGCGGCGGAATATCGGAAGGCGCTGCGTTACGTTTCTTCTGCTGCGCGAGTGCAACTTCGACTTCAACTTCACGCAGACCTTCGATCAGGGTTTTCACACCAGCAGCGCGCAACGCCTCGATCAAGTCGTAGGCCGGTGCTTCATGAGCGTCCGTCAATAGAATTACGTGACTCGACATGCTCTGCTGGTCCTTACTAATCGCCGCGTGCAGCGCGGCTGGAAAGTGCAACTTTGTACTGACTGCTGTTGCCCCGGGGATCTTGTGCTTCGACACTAACCTCGCGCGCCGTTCGCGCAGCACTGATCTGGACTTGGAATGTTCCGTCAGTGGCGACGATCGTTTCGCGTCCACCGCAGCGTATCGTTGTGCCGGGCTCCGCGCGTCCGCGAATAAGATAAAGATTTCCACCCAGGAGTTCGGAAGACAAACCTGAAACGGTTACCTGCGAACCCGTGCCTCGTGTCGCGACGATGAACTTGAGCGGATCGCTCCAGTCGCTCACCTGACCACTCGCCGCCGTTGCCCTTATGCGCCAGAAGTAAACACCAGGACGCAAATCAGTGGCTCCTAACTCCGTCGCAACCAATTGATCGCGTTCGATTACTTTTCCGTCCGTAACGAAGAATGGCGACGTCGCAACTTCAACGCGGTAGTAAGCCGGAGTGCCCGACTGCGGCCGCTGCCATTTCAAAGCTACGTTTGCGGCGCCATTGTTTCCCACGAAAACTTTTTCGAGATCATGCGGCGTTGCTGGTTGCGGAACGTCGAGCAACTTCTGCGCTGGCGCAAGGCGTCCGGAGTTGTTTACCGCAACGTACTCACCGCCGCGAATCGACGCTTTGTCGCCGGCGGCGTTTGTTGTTTCGATCACACCGGTCGCGACGCGAATTTCTTCGGTACCTTCCGGGTTCACGCCGAAGCTGGCGTTGGTCTGTTCACCGACTGAACTCTTCGTCTGGGGTGTTTCTACGACGTTCGTCGTGCCGTCAGTTTGTTGTTCAGTGCGAACCGACAGTTGACCACTGTCAACCCGGACGTGGACGTTCGTTTTCTTGCCGTCGTCGCCCTTGGCGTTGTCGCGCACGATGATGGTGCTGTTTGGTTTGACGAGCAGAGTCGAGCCGTCGGCCAGATTGATACGGGCGCGTCCGTTCGCTTGGGTCTGTACCGTGTCTCCGGGGTATAGCTCTGTTTCGGCGCCGGCGGCGATCACCTCGCGGGTGGCCGCCCGGATAACCCGGACGTCTCCTTCGAACGAGACGAACCTCGCGCCGGAAGGGTGCTTGATGTCGACGAGGCTCTTGAACGGATTTCCGTAGATCTTGACGTAAACCGCCGCCCCTATTCCCATGGCGCAGACGAAGAAAATGGCGATCACCAGATAGAGAAAACGCTTCTGGATAATCCACCAATCAAAGGCAAAACGACTGGTTCTATTGGCAACCATTGGCTGATCGACTAGGAAAGAGGAGCCGTGAACAATTGAGCTCGTGCGGTTTTAAGGCACTATCGGAGCCGCGACGTCTCTGGGTGTGAGTCCGATCTGGTGTCGGGGGCGAAAACCCACCGTTTTCCTGGCAGCAACACTACCGGCTTGGAATTTAACACACGTCCGAAGGCGGTTCAAGCATGTTTATCGATGTATTACAGCAATTTTTTTGGGCTAATCGTGGGGGGAATCAAAATCCGGAGGTAAATCGACCTCAATTTTGGAGTGTTCCCCAGCCGGAAACAGCAGCGAGGCGGCTACGGAACCCAGCAGGACAGTGGCGACGAAGGCGAGCGAAAACCAGATCGGGATATGCAGCCCCACGCCAACGATGAGCATTTTTATCCCGATAAATGTGAGGACAATAGCCAGCCCGTATCGCAGGTAGCGAAACTTCTCAACCACTCCCGCCAGCAGGAAGTACATCGAGCGTAAACCGAGGATCGCAAACACGTTGGAGGTGTAGACGATGAATGTGTCCCGGGTGATGGCGAAGATTGCCGGAATCGAATCGACGGCGAAAACGAGGTCGGTGACCTCCACTACGATGAGGACGAGCAGCAACAGCGTACCGATCCGCTTTCCGTTCTGAACGGTAAAAAACTTCTCTTCATCGTACGACTTCGAAATCGGAAGAAACCGGGTCACCAGACGAACAACGGGGTTTTGGTCCGGATGGATGTCAATTTCCTCCTGCCGGAACATCTTGATGCCGGTGTAGACTAGAAAAGCCCCGAAAATGTAAATGATCCAATGGAACCGCTGGATCAGCGCCGCGCCGATAAAGATCATCGTCAGGCGCATGACCAGGGCGCCCATCACGCCCCAGAAAAGGACGCGATGCTGGAACCGCGCGGGTACCTTAAAGTAGGAAAAGATCAGCAGGAAGACGAACAGGTTATCGACCGATAGCGATAACTCGATGAGGTAGCCAGTGACGAACTCTAGTCCCCGCTGCTTTCCCAGGTAGTAAAAAACGAGTCCGGAGAAGATCATCGCCAGTGTGACCCAAACACCACTCCAGATCCACGCTTCGCGATACTTAATTGAGTGAGCTTTGCGGTTGAAGAGCCCAAGATCGAGGCTCAACATGATCAGGATGAAGACACTAAAACCGACCCAGAGCCACGATACGCTGCTGATTGAATCCATTCGGGGCAGTAAAATAGCATCTGAATCTTGTTTTGGCTAATCAGCGCTTCGGCGGGTTAGAGAAAGACGGATCTCGCTCAGAGTTGCAGGTATTCCTGCGTGTCCCTTACAATCCGCCCTTCGCCGGAAAGGTACTAAATCATGCTCAAACAACTTGGACGACTCAAACGAACGCGTAACTTTGTCATTCTCGGCTTCGCCTTTCTGCTGGCTATAAGCTTGATCTTTTTCTATGCTCCCAGCCGCTCCGCCGGCAGCATCGACCCCTCCAGAAACACGGAAACGGTGGCAAAAGTGGGGTCGAATTCGATCAGCGTCGCCGACCTCTCGCGCGCGAGGCAAAGGTATGCGCAGTTCGGCGCCCAAATAATGGCCCAGTTCGGCAATCGCGCCGTCCTCGAAGACCTAATTAGCACGTACGTCATGTTAGAAGAAGCTGAGAGGCTCGGCCTGGCGGCCAGTGATGTCGAGATCGCCGACAAGATTCGGGAGCGATATAAAGACGACACCGGCAAGGTTGATATCGAGAAGTACAAGCAGCAGATCATGGACCAATACGGCGACATTGATAAGTTTGAAAACGAGATGCGGGCCGCTATCTCGCGTCAAAAGCTGGAGGCGTTTCTGAATGCAAGCGTGAATGTTTCCGACGAGGAAATTGAGGAAGAGTTTCGTCGCCGCAATACGACATTTGATGTCAGCTACATCTCGCTGACTGAAGCTAAGCTTGCCGAGAAGATTCAACCGAGTGATGAAGATCTCCGCAGCTATTTCGAAAGTCACAAAACCGACTATCGTTTCCTCGAGCCGCAAAAGAAAGTTCGGTACGTTTTTGTCAACACTGAAAAGGCCGGTTCCAAGCTCCAGATTTCCGACGCCGATTTGAAGACGGAGTACGACGGGCTAGCGCCGCAGTACAAGGAAGCGGGCATCAAGATCCAACAGATCCTTTTGAAGGTTGCGCGCAAGGATCTGGATCCAGAGGTAGATCAAAAAACCAAGGATCTGATTGCGAAGTTACGTGGTCCGGACGGTAAGGCAACGGAAGCGGCGTTCGCCGAAGCCGCCAAGGGCCAGTCCGAAGATCCCACGACCGCCAGAAACAACGGCTTCCTTCTGAAGCCTTTCAAGAAGAACCCAAACAAGGTACACAGCCTTTACGATCGCATGGCGGACATGCAGCCGGGCGACGTGACTGACGTTCCGATCCGTTACGATGGCAACTTCTACATCCTCCGTCGTGGTGAGTCGGTTCCGAAGACCTTCGCCGAAGCGAAACCGGAATTGCTCGTGTCGCTGCGCAACCGTCGCGGTTATGGCGTGGCCTTTCAACTCGCGCAGAAGATCCACAACAAGTTGAAGGAAGTTAAAGATCCGCAGAAGGTGGCCCAGGAATACGCCGCCGAAGCGAATATGACTCCGGCCGACATGGTTCGCGAAACCGCCTTTATCAAGCCTGGCGACGATGTACCAAACGTCGGCGTGAATCAACAGTTCGAAGGCGCAATAGCGCAGCTGAACAACCCCAATGACATTGGCGAAGTCACCGGCATCAAAGACGGCTTTGCGATTCCGATGCTCCTCGATAAGAAGGACCCACGCATTCCGGAATTCGACGAGGTGAAGACGAAAGTCGCTGACGACGTCAAGAAACATCGCGCAAAGGAGCAGATCGAGCAGAAGGCCAAGGATTTGATCGCGGGTTTGACTGGACCAGGAGACCTCAAGGCCGCCGGTGAACGGGAAGGGTTCGATTCCGGGCTTGTAGAAGGACACAAGCGCGAGTCGACACTCGACAAAGCCGGAGCGAGCGAACTGCTCGACGATGCGATCTACAACTTAAAGGACGGAGAGATTACGAAGACGCCCGTCAAGCTTGACGACAAATGGGTGATCCTTGGCCTCGTCAAGCGCGACAACGCCAACATGGCGTTGTTCAATGCCGACCGTGAGCGCATCAAGCAGAAGATGTTAGGCGATCGTCAGGCCCAGGTGTTTTCGGATTACATCACCGCCGCGCGCGAGCGCATGGAGCGCGATGGCAAGATCAAGATTTACACCGACGTGCTGACGCGTTTGGATGCGGCTGAGCCGGCTGCCCAGCCGCTACCCGGTGGTTTCCCAAACTTCCCGCCGCAACAATAGGAGCTGAGCTTGGTACTTTGTTCTTTGAGCTTTGTCAGTGGTCAGTAGTCAGTGGTCCGTTGTTAATCTCACAACTGACTACGGACAACTGACTACTGGCAAACAAAGCACTAAGTACCAAGTACTAAGCTCTAATTACCCATCAGTGGACCAACATCTGCTGATGGGACTGCCGTGCGAATTTGTAATTCGTCTGCGCTGTTCACGATCTTCAGGTTCGTCAACGCGCTTTTCGCCAGAACTCCTCGCGCACCTGACATTCGTCCCACAAAGAACGACCCAAGCTCTTGCAACCCTCGCAACATTTCACCAAGGTTGCTCGCCGCTGCCGCGTTCATTGCACGTGCTCCGATAAACAACTCGAGGTCTTTCTCCGTCGTTCCGACCGAACCGTAGACGTGACGAAGCTTGGCTAGTTCGGCGGCGATTGGAGCATTGCCGATCGCATCGACGCTGCTAACCAACTGCTCCGACATATTTGCGCCGAAGCCAATCACTGCGTTCGGATCGCGACTCGCCAGAGCGATCAATTCGGCATTCGCGCGTTTGGAGGCGCGCGTGGCGTCGATCAGCGATCGGATGCTCGTCGGATCGCCGAGGGCCAGTGTGTTTGTATCGAGCGGCAGCACGGCCAGTTCGTTGATACGGAAATCAAACACGCCGAGGACGGTTATTTTTTCATCGAGCGTGAAAACGTAGATCGTCTTGTCCTTATATTTCTCCTGCCGAAACTTACCATTCACCGCAACACTGCCGGCGGTAATCAACGCCGCTGAATTGTATGCGCCTTTCGCCAGCGCTACTGTGTTGGCTTTCGCTGTTCCTTCGCCCGGGAAGGTGAAGCGGACACCAACGGCGACCTCGTCGAACATGCGCGGGTCAAGGCCGGTTCGCGTCTTGAAGTTTTCAACCGAGTCGTTCACCTGCGTCATCCTCGCGGGATTGTTGGCAAGGATGCGCGGCATCGCTTCGTTGAAGAGCTGTTTCATCTTCACCTGGACCACTGCGTCCGACTTCGGCAGCGATTCCATGAGGCTCCCCGCGGCGGCTGTGTTGCGGCCGCGAGTCTGCGCCACAGCATTAATTTGCAGCAGGGCGAGAACTGCGATTGATACAAGTGCGAAGTTAAAAAACCTGATTTTCATTCTAAAGCCTTTCTGTCTATTCCAGGGCAGCGACTCAGGGATTCAATTCGCGTGCCTTGAGTTGCTTCTGAAGCGCGTTGAAGGGAATCTTTTCATAGCCGGCGGGGATTTGAAAAAGTTGTTTGTCAGGCGGCACCTTAATGTCTGTCAACTCTGTTACGACGACTACGCCGTTGCGCGATCTCATTTCCGACCTAATCGGCATGTTCAGGGCATTGTCGATCCAGATCAAAGTCTCAATAGCGTTGACGTTTTCGGGGAGCGAACTGTTAACAACTACGCGGTATTTAGCGGTGTCACGTCCGGCGACGGTGTCCGTCCCAAGATATTGATAAGTAGTGACACTGGGTTCGATGTGCAACAGGCGATCGGGCGAGTCTTCTTCCGTTTCCGACGACGGCGGAGTGGCCCAACCGCCTTCCTGGGCTGCGTAGATTTTTTGCTCGGGCCAGAGGATGAATCTGCTTTCGGGCGAATCGAGATAAACAATTAGCGTCTGCCCGGACGCAGATTCTTCTCGCCGCCTCAGACCGTCTCTTCCGATTAGCTTGCTCTCGACAAGTTTTTCGCCGTTCGGACCGAACGTCGTGACGGTGCGCGTTGCGGAATACTGCTCGGGTTCTTTGGTTTTGAATGGAGGCGTGGCTGAGACGACGGTGTCGGTTGCGGGTGTCGCGTTAGGCGTGGGCTGACTCGCCGACCGGCACGAAGTAATCGCGACGAAACAACAAGAAATCAACAGCAACGCGCTGCGGTTGGCGCGCGCGTATTTCATACTCGTTCCAGCAACAAAGCCAAACCCATGCCGCCACTTACGCAGAGAGTTGCAAGTCCGAACCTCGCCTGTCGCTTTTGCATTTCGTGAACCAGGGTCGTGGTGATGCGAACTCCGGTGCAACCGATCGGATGGCCCAACGCGATTGCGCCGCCGTTAACGTTCAAACGATCGGCCGCAAAGTGCAGCTCACGATCGCAGCCGATCACTTGTGCGGCGAATGCTTCGTTCAACTCGATCAAGTCGATCTGGTCCAGGATGAGCTGTTGCCGTTTAAGAAGAGCGCGAATTGCCGGCACTGGTCCAATGCCCATGATCTCGGGTGCGACGCCGGTGATTTCGTAATCGACGATGCGCGCCTGCGGTGTTGCGCCCGATTGTTTCAGACCATCTTCACTGAGCACGACGAGCGCGGCTGCGCCGTCGGTTATACCTGACGAGTTTCCGGCAGTGACAGTCCCTTCTTTTGAGAATACCGGTGGCAGTTTTGCGAGCTCCTGAAGAGTAGTTCCCGCGCGATAATGTTCGTCGCGCGCGAAGGTTCTAAGGGCTTTCGGACCTCCGACTTGGAAAGACATCACTTCGTCATCGAACCTGCCGGACTCGATTGCTGCCTGCGCCTTCTGTTGCGATCGCAACGCAAACTCATCCTGCTCGGTGCGGGAAATTTCATATTGCCGCGCAAGATTCTCCGCGGTCTCACCCATGACAAGCCCAGACAAAGGATCGCTGAAGCCGTCGCGATACATGCCGTCGACGAGTTGCGAATTACCCATTCGCATACCCCAACGAGCGCCTTCAGCGAAATATGGAACCCGCGACATGCTCTCAGTACCGCCTGCGAGTACTACATCGGCGCGGCCGAGCATGATCTCCTGCGCGGCGAGAATGATCGCTTTCAATCCCGAACCGCATGCCTGGTTGACCGTGTACGCCGGAACTGTTTCCGGGATTCCGGCGCGGTACGTGATCTGTCGACCGACATTTGGTCCACCACCAGCCTGACGCGCACAACCCCAAATGGATTCGGCAACTTGTTCCGGATTTAAGCCGGCGCGGCGCAAGCTTTCACTCGCGACCAACTCACCGAGATCTGCTGCCGACCAGGACAACAGCGTGCCACCAAACTTGCCGATAGGAGTTCGTACAGCCCCTGCGAGATAAACGTTCTTCATGTTGACCAAAATGGTAGCACAAGGTAGAAGTGAAGACGCAAAGAGCAGTTTCCCGCAATGGCGCAGGACGCAAAGTAAGAAACTGAAGAAACTCTCGCGCTTCGTTTGCGTCTTTGCGCCTTTGCGGGAACCCTTTTCCTCACGCGATGCTGCAACGCCTCACAACTCACGCCTTACGTGAGACTGCCAGACAACACATTGCCGCACTGCTTCGCCAGCACGCGGAGTGGCTGTTTGTTTCAGGTAACGGTCAATCGCATGCGTTACGACGATCGGAAATCGACGTCACGCTTTCGCACGATCGTCTCGTGCTTTCATGTTGGACCGAGAACGGCACTCGCACGTGGCGCATTCTTAGTTGGCAGTGGAATGGCGAGACACTTGTGTTTCAAGCGTCACGCCGGTTCGGTGCTGAACAACCGTTACTCGAACTGGTCCCACGTGCCTCGGCGACAGTTATCGCCACGACAATTCGCGCCGCGCGGCAGATCCGCTGCGATCGTCTTGCGCAACTCGTTTGCGAATGGCAACCGAAAACTACTGTCGAGCGTTGCGCGTTAAGCCCCGGTACTCGCCGCGGACAGCCGGGCCGTTACGCACGCATTCTGTTGCGTTGGAAAGGTCAACGGATCGCGGTCACCGGACCAGTGATTTCCAGCAACGCGTCGTCAGTCGATGCGTTCGTGTCGTCTGCCCTGCTGTGGTTTACCCGGACGCGAGATCGCGTGCGATCACCTTTTATTGAACAACTGTGGCTGATCGTTCCCGAAGATATTTCGAAGTCGACATGCTATCGCATCGCGTTGTTGCGAGAGAGTTTGAGGAACGTCATCACAGTCTTCGTCGTGGATGATGATCTGCGCGCGTTGTCGCCGTTGTCGTGTCCGGATCGGGAGGAGTTATGGACGAAGAAACTCGGTCGCTTTCCACGCGTTCCCGCGGCTGTTATGAGCGAGCAGACACAGACGATCGTTGCAGAAGCACCAGAAGCAATAGACGTCGTACATTCCCGTCACGGTGAGACATTGAGATATTTCGGTTTGCCATTTGCCCGTGTGCGCGCATTACTCGGAGTTGAAACAGTCTGGTTTGGAGTCGACAGTTCGCGGCGGCGTTTGCTCGATGAATCGTCCTACCGCGACTGGCAGAACCTGTTGCGCGATCTGCGTGAACATCGTTCAGCGTCGACGCGCGATCATCGTCACGCGTTTTATCGTACGGCGACTGAAGCGTGGCTCGAATCGCTACTACGGCGTGACATTACGAAACTGGATCCCGGCTTGATCATCGCACCGCTTCACGCGCAGTTCCGTACCGCGCACAGCGGAAAACTCGGAATCAGGCCGATCGATCTCCTGGCGTTGCGTCAGGACGGTCGACTGGTCGTGATCGAGTTGAAAGCCTCGGAAGATCGCGAGCACGTCTTACAAGGCGCCGACTACTGGCGACGCGTCGAGGCGCATCGACGTCGAGGTCACATCGCTAAAGCGAAGCTTTTCGGCGACAAGAAGATCATAGACGAACCGCCACTCGTTTATCTCGTCGCGCCAACGTTGCGCGTGCATCCG
This sequence comes from Pyrinomonadaceae bacterium, assembly GCA_035646355.1. Classification (GTDB taxonomy): domain Bacteria; phylum Acidobacteriota; class Blastocatellia; order Pyrinomonadales; family Pyrinomonadaceae; genus PSRF01. The sequence continues at coordinate 11,082 of DASRPN010000127.1, forward strand.
GCATTCTCGACACTCGCACGCTGTATCTCCCACGACATCGAGATCTATCGCTTCGACATCAACGAAGACTGGCGCACCGGCGTCCGCGTCATGCGGCGTATGCGTGTGAATTAATGTTTGACGAGGATGGTCTTATTGCGGCTTTGCCGCCTGATGTGCGGCGCGGCTACGCCTCGCCGGTAGTGACTCTCTTAAATACCTGGGCTACGACCGTCGTTCGGCCTCTGGCCCTTGAGGGCGAAGCCCGAACCGGCGGCGAAGCCGGCGTTTCTTTGAGCAACGGTCACGGCGAGGTGCAACCACGCCGCACATCAGGCGGCAAAGCCCGTTAGAGAACCTTTCTGGAAAGTGGCGTCAGTGTTTGACGAAGATGCTCTCAGACTCTTTGCTCGCGGGCGGCGGTGGGGTGATGGCCGGAGTAGTCATGTGCGAACTTAGCCCGTCGTCTTTTGAATAGATGCCTGAGATTCGCATCTTGAATTCGTCGGCGTTCGTTGCGTTGTGCAGCGCTTCTTCCTGCGTGATGAGCCGCGACTGGAGCAGTTGAAACAGCGATTGATCGAAAGTCTGCATGCCGTACTGTGAAGTTCCTGCCGCGATTGCTTCGCGAATCATGTAGGTCTTTTCTTCGTTGATGACGTGATCGCGAATGGTCGCCGTCGACACGAGCACTTCGATCGCCGGAACGCGTCCCGCTCCTTTCGCGGCGCGCACGAGTCGCATCGAAATGACAGCTTTCAGAATTCCCGCTAACTGAATACGAACCGACTTCTGCTGGTGCGAAGGAAACGACGAGACGATGCGCGTGATCGTTTCCGTCGCGTCCAGCGTGTGCAGGGTCGAGAGTACGAGGTGACCTGTTTCCGCCGCGGTCAATGCGGTTTCGATCGTTAGGTGGTCACGCATTTCGCCGACGAGGATCACGTCCGGATCCTGACGCAGCGCACCACGTAGGGCGTCGGCAAAAGAACGAGTGTCGACGTCAACCTCGCGTTGCGTCACAAACGACTGCTTGTCGCGATGCAAAAATTCAATCGGATCCTCGATTGTGACGATGTGCCCGCTGCGCGTTGAGTTGATGGTGTCGATCATTGCCGCGAGCGTCGTCGACTTTCCTGAACCGGTGGAGCCAGTGACGAGGATCAAACCGCGACGTTCCTCGGCGATCTTGTCGATCACTGGTGGCAGACCGAGTTGGGCCGTGCTTTTGGTGTGGTCGGGAATGACGCGCAGGACGATGCTCACCGTGCCGCGCTGCTGAAAGATGTTGGCGCGAAATCGTCCGAGACCCGAAACTCCGTAGCCGATGTCGACCTCTGACACCTCTTTAAACCGCTGCTTTTGCCGGTTGGACATCATCGAAAACGCCATGTCCAGCGTGTCTTCGGGCTTCAAACGTGGGGCGTCCTGGACCGGATGAAGTTCGCCTCCGATGCGCATTACCGGGAATGCGCCCACCTTGAGGTGCAGATCGGAAGCGGCATGACCACACGCCACTTTCAATAAGTCGTCAATTTTCACGGCCATTAGACGTACTGAAACCTTTCGGGGACTTGGGAAGAGGTGGTTTTGGGAACGCTGCGCGGAAAGGGGCGCGGGGCCTTTGGAACTAGCGCCTTTGGGAACGACGCCGAAAAGAATATACCACAGACTACGCGAGGTCGCGCAATCTGTGGTTTTTCATTGCAAAACGCCGATTAATCCCGGGCGGCGGCCTGGAAAAGAATGGGTGCGGTGTCTTCGGTCGAGGTTTCGAGGCTCCGAGGAGCGAAACCTTGCGGGGTCGCAGAAGCGTCCTTTTTGTTCACGTAGGTGAGCCAGTCGCCGGGCGCAGGCCGTTCACCCTTTGTGATTTCGAAGAAAAGTTTCTGGACTTTCGCCGTTATCGGGCCGCGTCCACCATTGCCGACCGTGATGCGATCGACGGAACGAATCGGAGTGACCTCAGCCGCCGTACCAGTAAAGAAAAGCTCATCGGCGACGTATAGCGCGGCGCGTTGAATAGTGCGCTCCTTAATAGTAATGCCGAGTTCCTGGCAGATCTGAATCACGCTGTCGCGGGTGATGCCGGGCAGGATCGAAGACGAGAGCGGCGGTGTCAATACGACGTCGCCGGTGACGAGGAAAATGTTCTCGCCCGAGCCTTCGGAAACGTAGCCACGGTCGTCGAGCGCAATGCCTTCAGCGAAGCCGTTTAAGAGCGCTTCCATCTTGATGAGCTGCGAATTCATGTAGTTTGCGCCGCTTTTTGCCATGGCCGGCATGGAGTTCGGAGTCAGGCGGTTCCAGGTGGAAACGCACACGTCAACGCCCTGTTCGATCGCTTCATCGCCGAGGTACTTGCCCCAGTCCCACGCGCCGATGTAGCAGGCGAGCGGATTAGGAAACGGGTTCACGCCGAATGCGGGATTGTCTTCGTCGAGACTGCGAAACAGGATCGGTCGCAGGTAGCAATGGTCCATCCCGCTGCGTCGCACGATTTCGGCAGCTGCGTCACACAGTTGATCGAGCTTCCAAGGGTGGTCCATGCGGTAGATCTTGGCGGAGTTAAGAAAGCGTTGCATGTGTTCGCGCAGACGGAACACAGCCGGACCTTGCTTAGTGGCGTAACATCTAATGCCCTCGAAAATACTGGACCCGTAATGAAGCACGTGCGACATCACATGCACCTTCGCGTCGTTCCAATTAATGAATTCACCATCATGCCAAACGACGTCGCAAATGCGTGGTGTCTTTACGTCTTTTACTTTGCCGTCTTTTGAGAACATATTATTTTACTCCTTAGGGTAATAATCGGATCGGGGGCGGGCCGTCACCGTTGCCGCAGACCATAAACTTGGGAACTCGGTCCTCTATTAATGCGCTGAGTGGATGTCAGAAACCGCACAATACATTAGTCACAGTTCGCTTGGCAAGAACGCTTGCCTCGTGTTTGTTTTTTTGCTTCTAATGTTTCCAGCCTGTAAATCTGGTCAAAAAATGAACCAAACTAATCAAAGCCCTACATCGACTGAAACAGCTAATAACGACCCACTTTCAATCCACCAGCGCGCGATCGCGATCGACATGCACGCCGACACCGCGCAAAGGCTGCTGGACGAGCAAGTTGACTTGCAACATGAACTCGACGACGGCCATTTCGACGCCGTACGCGCAAAGGCCGGCGGCCTGGACGCACAGTTTTTCTCGATCTGGGTCGAGCCGCAGTTATTCGGCGAAACCGGCGCGCGGGCGATGAAGCGGGCGGACGATCAGATCGCAGTCGTGCGCGCGTTGGCCGAAAAACACCCGGAAACATGGGCTTTAGCGACTTCCGGCGAGGAAATTCGCGCCGCGGTTAAAGACGGAAAAATGGCCGCGCTAATGGGACTGGAAGGCGGTTACGCGATCGACGAGCGCCTCGAGAATGTTCAACGCTATTACGACATGGGTGTGCGTTACATGTCGCCCGCGTGGAGCGTCAGTACAAGTTGGGCCGGATCTTCCGGCGACGACGTTGGCCGGACGCGCGGACTTAACGAGTTTGGCAAAAGCGTCGTGCGCGAGATGAACCGTTTGGGCATGATGATCGACGTCTCGCACGTTTCGGATCCAACGTTCTGGGACATTGTTAATACTTCGACGGCGCCGGTAGTAGCGACACACTCGGCGTGTCGTGCGATTGCCGACGTGCCGCGGAACCTGACTGACGAGATGGTCCGTGCGCTAGCGAACACAGGCGGAGTCGTTAACGTGATCTTCTACCCGGAACATCTCGAGCCGGGTTGGAGTCAGAAGAAGAAACACCTGGACGCGGAGATCACGCCGATGGTCCAGGAAGCATCTGCGGCCGAACCGGGTGATGCGGTGCACAAGAAGATGGCACGCGATCGTGTGCGATCGCGCGAGTACGCGCGGCGCTTGCCGCCGGTCAACGTGGCGCGCATCGTCGATCACATCGATCACATCGTGAAGCTGGTGGGAGTTGATCACGTCGGGATCGGATCGGACTTCGATGGCGTGCAGATTACGACGACGGGATTGGCGACTGTGGCTGAGTTACCAAATTTAACAAAGGAACTTCTGCGCCGCGGTTATACGGAAACAGACGTGAACAAGATTCTTGGTGGAAACATGTTGCGCGTACTGGATGCAGTAAGCCGGTGAGCTTAGTGCTTAGTGCTTTGTTCGTTGTTAGTGAAAGGCACAAAGCACTAAGTACAAAGTACAAAGAACTAAACAAATGCCTCGCAGACCGCGAATAGGTTTTCACGCTCCGATCAAGGGTGGAGTTCACAACGCGCTGATCGTCGCCAAAGACACTGGCTGCGACACCGTGCAGTTGTTCTCACGCAATCCACGTGGGTGGATGGCGAAACCGCTCACACTCGAAGACGTACTTTTATTTCGCAAGGTGCGCAAGCAGACACGAATCACGCCTGTCCTCATCCACTGCAACTACCTCGTTAATCTCGCGGCAGTCGATCAAATGTTTCTGCAAAAGTCACGAGAATCGTTTCGCGAAGAAGTTGAACGCGCGTTACTGCTTGGCGTCGATTATCTCGTCGTGCATCC
>DASRPN010000128.1:0-28643 GCA_035646355.1 Pyrinomonadaceae bacterium
TTCTTCGAGCCTGGCGTGTTTGGCTGGCCCGAACATGCTTGCCGCGGCTGTTCCTTCGTGGCCGACCAGGTTGCACACCTCGCGCATCTGAACGCCCGCAACACTACGCTGGCTTTCGCTTCGCCTGCGCCGCAGCCTGACATCAAGCGCGTGAAGGCGAGGATGGGTTGGCTGATGCCGTGGTACACCATCACAGACAGCTTCGACAAAGACTTTGGCGTGGACGAGTGGCATGGCACGAATGCATTCATCCGCGACGGCGAGACGATTTTTCGAACCTACTTCATCAACAATCGCGGCGATGAGCAGATGGGGAACACTTGGAACTATCTCGACATAACGGCGCTCGGGCGGCAGGAGGAGTGGGAAGACTCGCCGCAGGGTTATCCGCAGACGCCGCCGTACAAATGGTGGAACTGGCACGACAACTACGACGCTGAGACATCACCTGATCCGAAGTGGGTCCAGATTTCCGACGCTGGAGAAGCTGCGTTCCGAAAGCGCGACGCGGATTGACCTCGACTTTCTCTGGTCTCTGCGTTGAAAATTTAGCCAAACCGATTGGACCTCCAGTGCCTTTGGTATTGCTCTATCGGTTCCGTTTCCGTCATCGCTAATTCACTGAGACTCGGAACGCAGACACTCGATTAAGCGAATAGGCATCGATAAGAGGACGCATGAGCAGGGTAGCTAAACTTAGGCGCTAATAGTCCTCAAGAACTCTCAAGAAGTTTCGTACCGGCGTGGAGTGACATCGAGTATAATGCGCACGCTCAGAGCTTTCTCCCGCCACATATACACATAACGAACTTCACTTTAAAGGGAGGATCTATGAAATTTCTGCGAGCTTCAGTAATCGCGATTGCTCTCTCCGCGGTCTCTATCGGGCTTGGTTACGCTCAGTTCGGCGTTACCAGGGCCACAGAACACGAACCCGAAACGCCAGCATTCTGCGCCAAGTGTGGCGATGGACAATGTCAACGGTCGTGTGGTGAAAACGAGAAGAGCTGTCCACGAGATTGTGGTGGCGTGCCTCAAACGAGTGCGCGCTGACCGCGAGCTTTCTCACGTTCAACAGAAAGGGCTGCCCTGTGCAGCCTTTTCTGTTAACCAAAACGACTACCATGATTCTACCTTTTTCGATGCGTCCGTTGCTGCGACTCACTGCGCGAGCACGGCGAGTTTGAAGAATCTCAGAAGAAATACAACGAAAAGAAAAGTAACAGACTTCATTTCGACTAACGTTGGGCATCACCGTATGATGGAGCCGCCTAACAAGCACATAGTCGACCGAATGACGAGCTTCGCGTGCTATACCTTTCCTACCATCCTGGTCCACCGCTCAATGAATTATCGACTATTTGGTGGCTGATCGAGGGCGGCAAGCACCGCGCTTGGAAACCGGTCGTTAGTTGATGCGAAATGACCAGAAGTCTGAGCGCGTCGAGATCGCGCCGCGCGGGAAATAAAGATTCGTTCACAGATTTCGCAGATTGAAACTGTGTAATCGGTGGATTGCCTTGCGGAGTGATGGGCGTTATTGTTTGGGCCGAGGTCAACCCATGAAACATCTCTCTTCGATTCTTGTTCTGTTTGTCGTCGCTACCTCCGCCACGGCGCAGGAGAAGGCAGTGATCTTAGCCGGCGCCGAACTACAACGAGTCGTGCCGACTGGTTTTTACTTTCAAGGTCTCAGCGCGCCGACGCAAATGCGCAACTCAGCAGCGGCGCGTTTCGGCACCGATCGTTACGTTATCAGCGGACTCGTCGACACGTCCGGTTACTCCGAGGACGTTCGCGCAAAATATGTCGGTTTTCTGATCGCCGATTCCTCAATCACACTCAACGTCGAGTCGCTGCCAACCGGCGCTTATGGTTTCAGTTTCGGCATTGCGGGAAGACTGACGGTCATGGATCTGGCCGGCAAGGATCTAATGTCAGTGAACATCAGCAACGACAATTCGCTGCGACGTCCTCACCCGCTGATCATGGCGGCTCATCCGAGGTGGTGGTGTGCGGCTGTTCAACGACCGAGACTCAGTCATCGCGGCGCAGTAACACAGCGATGACGTTTTCATCCAGCCGACGCGTCGCAGTAATTTGGATGGCGCTAACACTGCCGTTGGCGCTGTTTGCGCAAACGTCACCAAAAAAGCCGGAGCCGCAGCGGCCGATGGGTGGTGTTTCGACCGGCACACCTGCGACGTACACTTCGCGGCGCACAGCTAACATCACCGACCCTAACGCGCCGGTTGTTTTTGCAGAAATAACTGACAAGACACCGCTCGCTAACTTTCGTCACCGATCAGGCGAAGCGGCGAAGGATTACATCTTCGAGACACCCTCAGGTGGCGTGGCGATATTTGACTACGACTCAGACGGGCGCCCTGACATCTACCTGGTCAGTGGCTCCACCATTGCTGCATCGCGTGGAAAGGAGAAGGTGCCACGCGCTGCGCTCTATCGCAATCTCGGCAACTGGAAGTTTGAAGATGTTACCGACAAAGCGGGAGTGGCGAATGAGCGTTGGGGATTCAGCGTCGCGGTCGGTGATTACAACAACGATGGTCGCGCGGACATGTTTGTCGGCAACTTTGGTGTCTCCCGACTCTTTCGAAACAATGGCGATGGTACGTTCACCGACGTTGCCGAGAAAGCCGGCGTCGCTCGCCAGGGTTGGAGCACTGGCGCAACCTGGGGTGACTACGATGGTGACGGCCGTCTCGATCTCTTTGTCCCCGGCTACGTTCAGATCGATCTCAACAATTTGCCGCCGAATCCTTCAGATGTGGGAAAGAATGGCGCTGTTGGTCAAAACTTCTGTCAGTTTCGTGGCGTGCCGGTGATGTGTGGTCCACGTGGACTGCCCGGCGAAGGCGACACTCTTTACCATCAAAAACCTGACGGAACGTTTGAAGACGTCAGTGTTAAGTCAGGCGTCAATGATTCCGAAAAGTATTACGGCTTCTCGTCAGCCTTCGTTCATGTTGACGACGATAGGCTTCTGGATCTAATCGTCATAAACGACTCCACGCCGAATCAGCTTTACATCAACAAAGGGGACGGCACGTTTGATGAGATTGGATATCCTTCCGGCGTTGCGCTTAATGAGAATGGACGGGAGCAGGCGGGGATGGGACTCGCCGTTGGTGATTACGATAACGATGGTCGTGTTGATTTTCATGTCACCAACTTCTCCGATGACTCAAATACGCTATACCACAACGACGGCGACACAAACTTCACCGACGTGACTTTTCAGGTCGGGCTTGGCGAGATTTCGATTCCGTTTCTTGGTTGGGGCACCAGTTTTATCGATTTTGATAACGATGGCTGGCTTGATCTATTTGTTGTGAATGGACATGTTTACCCGGGGGTGGACGAGCACCAGTGGGGAACGAGTTACGCACAGCAGGCGCTGCTGTTTCGCAACATCAGAGGCAAGTTTGAGCGCGTCGGCGCTCCACCAGGCAACGCTTTAGCGAATGCGTGGCCCGGCCGAGGTTTGGCCATCGGAGATCTAGATGGCGACGGTCGAGTTGATCTTGTGATCAATAATCTCGATGCCAAGCCGGTGCTGCTGCGAAACGTGGCATCCGGAACCGGACATTGGTTGGGCCTGCGTTTGGTTGGAGACGTTGCGAAGAAGAGTCCACGCGATGCGATCGGCACTATTGCCTATCTCACCGCTGGTGGCGTGAGACAGCGTCGGGAGGTCGTTAGCGGTGCAGTCTATTGCTCACAAAACGATATGACTCTGCACTTTGGCCTCGGTGGAGCGATGAAGATTGAGAAGCTCGAAATCAAGTGGTCTAACGGCGATTTAGAGACTATTGATGTGACTGCTATTGACCGAGTGATTACGATTACACAAGGCAAGGGTGTAGCGAAGTAGAGTGTGACCTAAATTTCTTTATCCACAGATTACACAGATTATCTGGCTCAAATCCGCGTAATCTGTGGTTTCTAGTCCGACTGGAGTTGTGAATTGCGCAGACTTGATCTCCGAAAAGCTCAGGCAGCTCACCTGAACACGATCCGCGATATCAACCGGCAGATTGTTTTGAACTACGTTCGGGAGCGCGAACCGATCTCGCGCGCCGAGATTGCGCGCGAAACGGATCTGCAACGGTCCACCATCTCCGCGATCGTTGAAGATCTGAAAACTGAAGGTTTGGTTGAAGAGGTAGGGGAAGGGGAGTCGACTGGCGGTCGTCGACCAACTCTCCTAAAACTGCGTGCAGCCGGTCCGATCGCGATCGGAGTTTCAATCACCCCAACTTGCACCACCGTCGCAACCAGCGATCTCGCTGGCCGAGTTATCGATCAGGAAGAGTTTCCTACCGACGCTGAAAAAACACTAAGCGACGTGATCAGTGTCGTGCGTGAGTTCACTACACGATATCAGGGATCGATCGAAGGCGTTGGCGTAAGTCTTCCCGGACTCGTAGATCCTTCAACGGGCAACGCGCTCTACATTCCCTACTTCCTCTGGCGTGATCTTCCCGTGTGCGAAATGATCTCGCAAGCGGTTGGTTTGCCTGTGGTGATCGACAACGACGCGAATGCAGTCGCACTCGCTGAGCTCTGGTTTGGCAGACCTGAAGTGAACGACGCGAGAGATTTCATACTCGTGTTGGTGGCTGAGGGTGTTGGCACCGGGATCATTTTCGATGGTCAGGTTTATCGCGGACAGCGCGGAGCCGCAGGTGAGTTTGGTCATATGGTGATTGGTCGCGGTGCGCCGGTTCCATGTTCGTGTGGGAGCGATGATTGTTGGGAGGCTTTTTCTTCCGAGCGTGCTGCGATTGTGCGCTATTTGAAATTGGCGGGCAGCTCAGCAAACCCTAAGATCACGTTTATCGAACTTGTCGATCGCGCGCTTGGCGGTGAAGCGCATGCAAAGACAGCTTTGGTTGAGACTGCGCGACACCTCGGTGTCGGCATTTCCAATTTGATCATCGGGTTCAGTCCTGAGGCGGTTGTGGTTGGTGGCGAGATCGCACGCGCGTGGGATCTGATCGAAGAGGCGTTAACTGAGACGATCGAACACAGCGTCCGCCGCGGACTTCAGTCGGCGCTCATTCTTCCGTCAACTCTGGGTGAAAAACCCACCGTGAGAGGGGCCCTCAGCCTCGTTCTCGCGAGTAAATTCGCCGCTGCCTTTGCCGCTTAAGCTAAAGATCTCTCTCTGGGTAAAGACGCATTCGGCAGCCGGGGTCTTAACTTTGCGCCCCGGCCGCGAAACTTCATTAAAAAAACTGTTGACACGGTCAAGGTTCTGTATTAAGAACTTAGTTCGCTGAGACAACAAACAAAGTTTGTAACCCGAGGCATGAGCCTTTCGCTTCGGTCAATCCTTAGGTTATACGAATAATCACGTTGAAACGCGGAGTGATCCGCGTCGTTCCCGTTTTGCTGTCGGCACTTGAGGACTCAAACCATGAGAAAGCCACTCGCCATCGCCCGGCTTGTCCTGCTCGGGTTGCTGCTCACCACTACCGCCTTGGCCCAGAATAACAAAGGCGCAATCGTCGGCACCGTAAAAGACCCTAATGACGCACTCGTCCCCAACGCGGAAGTAACCGTTACGAGCGTCAAAACCGGAGAGGTCCGCACCGCTGACACCACTGATGAAGGCACGTTCACCGTGACCAACCTTGATCCCGGTGCCTACAACGTTGTGGTGAAAGCCGCGGGTTTTCAAATGGTGACCTTCCAGGCGGTCCAGGTTGAGACAAACGCGCGTCTGCCGCTCGACGTGAAGTTCGAACGCATCGAGGCCGGCACTGCTTCCGTAACCATCACGGCCGACGCGGCGCCGTTGGTTGAAAGTGAGACCAGCGTTCGTGGTGATTTGATCACCGGCAGGCAAGTGACCGATCTCCCAATCCCACAAAGAAACTTTACTTTGCTCGCGGGCTTGTCGCCCGGCGTGTCGCGTCCCAATCTCGGATTGCTCGGTGGCGGCGGCAATTTCGTCTCCGGTGGTGGCGGGCAGAACAACACTGAAGCTACGCGCTTTCGTGAGTCGGGTGGTTCGGTGCTGGTTGTTAACGGTGCGCGCGCAACCAACAACAACTTCACTCTCGACGGCGTCGATAACAACGAATCCCAATTCGGACAGATCGCGATTTATCCAAATCCCGATGCGATCGCAGAATTCAAGATCGAATCGAGCGTGCCTTCAGCAGAGTCTGGACGCGCCGGTGGTGGCATCATCTCGACCACGTTCAAATCGGGTGGCAATGAAGTTCATGGAACGGTCGGCGAGATCTATCAGGGACGGTTTTGGAGTGCGGCCGCAAGCAGGTTTGACGATCCTACTTCGCCGCCAGTGCCAAACTATGTGACGCACAACTATTACGGCACGGTTGGTGGTCCAATTTACTTGCCGAGACCAGGCGAAGGCGGGCCAGTGTTTTATGACGGCCGTAACAGGTCGTTCTTCTTCTTCTCGCTGAACGGTCAGCGCAACAGCACTCCGATCTTTGGTGGCACCGGCGATCCACAGTCAGTTCCGGTACCGACTGCAAGAATGCGCGTCGGCGATTTCAGTGAGTTGCTGCGACCGGGAACGTCGCGCACTTATCAACTCGCGGGTGGCGGCACAGTTGTGGCGCCGATCGGGACGATCTTCGCGCCGAACGGCACTCCGATCCCGGGCAACGATCTTCGCAACTGTCCGAGCTGCGGTCCATTTTCCAGATTTGCAAGTAACTATATAAATGCCTTTCCGCTGCCCAATCTTCCGGGTGCTGGTCGTAATTTCGTGACCAACCGCAAAGAAGGTGCGAATGTCGATAGTTACGATATCCGTATCGATCATCGCATCACGCAAAGCAACTCGATTTTCGGGCGTTACAGCAAGTCAGATACGGCTCGTTCACGCGATAACTTCTTCCCGCTCGGCACCTCACCAACAAACAACGATCTTCCTGCTGGTCCCTCAGCGGGTGATGAGTTTGGTAACTCAAAGGGTTTCACTCTCGGTAATACGCACGTTTTCTCGCCCACGGTGGTCAATGATGCGCGCTTCGGGTACACGAGAGTTCAAATCGGTATCTTCAACACGGGCGTTAACGGCACCGGCGGTTTTAGTGAAAACGTTTCAGCAAACCTCGGCGCGCCGAATATCAATCTGGGTCCAAACAGCAGCGGTATCGTGCTCGTCGGTATTGTTGACGAGTTAACCGGAACCGATCGCGCGACCGAGTTCACCGGGGACGGCGGTCCATTCTATTTCCTTTCAAACAACTTCCACGTTGCCGATGCTGTGACGGTAATCAAGGGAAACTCGACTTTCAAGTTTGGCGGCGATTATCGCGTCAGACAAAACAGCAACTACGACGGCGGACGCAACAACGGCACCAAGGGAAACTACCAGTTCGGCACCACGGGCAGTGGATTCGTTTCGGGCAACTACAACGGTATCGGCCCAAACGACACGGGCTCGTCGCTGGCAAACTTCCTGCTCGGTTACCAACCAGGCTTCGTGGGTCGCGGCGATCCCGGTGGCCCATACCTCCAATCGAGTAAAGAGATGTCGTTCTTTGTGCAAGACGATTGGAAGGTCAACAGCGATTTGACGTTGAATCTCGGTCTCCGTTACGACATCTTCACCGCCCCAACTGAACGCTACGATCGTCAGAGCAACTTCGATCCGGTGACTCGCACGATCCAGGTGGCTGGTGAGAACGCTCCGGGTGGCCGCGATCTTGCGAACACTGATAAGAACAACTTTGGACCACGCATTGGTTTTGCCTACAGTGGTTTCAAGGAAGATAAGACCCTGGTGATTCGTGGCGGTTACGGCATCTTGTATACCACGGACATCAGCGCCGCTCAGCCACTTACTTCGAATCCAGGCACCGGTGCTGCCAGCTTCGCGTGCACACCGATAACCAATCCGGGAGGGTGTCCAGCGGTGTTCCAGGCGCGCAATCCTTTCGACAACGGAATTCCGACCGCGCCTTTCACGGTTGCCGCTCCGGGAACCAGTTTCCCGGCCCCCACGACTGGCGGTTTGATTCTCTTCAACGATCCAAATCGAACAGACGAGATGTATCACCAGTACAACCTTACTGGTCAGTGGGAGTTTGCTCGTAATTGGCTCGGTGAGGTTGCTTACGTGGGTTCATTGGGTCGAAACCTGCTGGTGTTGAGCAACATCGGCACGGGCAACGACGAAGGCGGTCCAGGTAGTCGGGAGATTTTAGGCATCGGTTCGATCACGGCAACACGTTACCGCGGCAAGTCGCGGTACGACGCGTTTCAAAGCAAATTGGAGAAGAGGTTTGTCAGAGGGCTTTCGATTCTCACCTCTTACACGTGGGCACATGCGATCGATGATTCACCTGGCGGTATTTGTTCCAACGGCGCCAGCGCGCGCGACTGCGGTCCGGATGATCCAACTCGACCGGAACTTGATCGCGGCAATTCCGACACAGACGTCAGGCACCGGTTCACGTTCTCTAACGTCTATGATCTTCCACTCGGACGTGGTCGACGATTTGGAGACGACATGCCGAAGGCTCTGGACGTGGCCATCGGTGGCTTCCAGTTCAATAACATCGTGACGTGGCAGAGTGGTCCAGTTTTCAACGTTACGTGCAACGGCGGCCGCGTAGATCTAATTGGGGATCCGGATCCAACGTCGGCTCAGGAGGCGCAGGGTCTCGAACTCAATCGCGCTGCATTCAGGTGCGCGCAGACGAGAATTTTCTCGAGCGATGCGAGTAGTCCGCACATTGGCAGTCTGGGTCGCAACGTTTTCCGTGGACGACCGCAGTTTTACTGGGATGCTTCGCTCTTCAAGAACTTCCCGATCAGTGCAATCAGCGAAGCGTTCAACGTGCAGTTCAGGTTCTCGGCTTATAACGTGCTCAATCGCGTCAATCGGTCGGCGCCAAATGGCGACATCAACAACGCTGGCGATTTTGCCCGCGACATTAATGAGCAGCGGCGCCGGCAGATGGAGTTCTCCCTCAAACTCATCTTCTAATGTTCTCCCCGATGTTGTAGGTTGATCGAGTGGCGCGTCTTCACTGCGTGCCACTCGATTGTGCATTTGGATAGAATTACGGGCCATGGATCTTCGCGGCTGCATCATTCCGGTCATCCTGACGTCGTTTGCCGTGTGTGCTACTGCCAACGCGCAAACGACCAGGCCACAACGCGCTCCGTCGCAGCAGGTCGAGACGCAGTTGAATGATGCCGGCATGTTGATCCAGTCCGGCCGTCTTGAAGAAGCTGAGACTGCAACCAGGAAGATCATCAGCACGAATCCGCGGAGTGCTGAAGCTCACACACTGCTCGGAGTGATTCTCGACCAGCGTGGTCTACCTGGCGAGGCCGAAAAAGAGTACGGCGCTGCGTTGCGTTTGAAACCGAATCTGGTTGGCGCGTTGTCGAATCTCGGTGTGCTCCTGGCGCGAACGAATCGCAGTGATGAGGCGATCACAAAGTTTGAGAAAGTTCTGTCGATTGATCCGCGTCACGAGCGTGCAATCTTCAATCTCGGTGCGCTCTACGCAGCGCGCAAAGACTTCAAACGTGCGGTGCCGCTGCTGGAAAAAGCGTCCGGCGTTGAAGCCGGGAAGACGGAGTTTCGCGAGCCAGGCGAGGTTGCTTTGCTGCTGACGCTCGTCAACGCGTATGTACATGCTGACCGTCGCGCGGAAGCACTCGCCCTGTCGCGACGTCTTGAAGAAAGGGTAGCGTCAGATCCAAAGGCGCTATTCACGTTAGCGCTCAGTCTGGCTGAAGCGCATGAGTATCCCGAAGCGGTGCGCTTGTTTCAGCGAACCAACGAACTGAGACCGCAAACGTATGAAGTGCTCTACAACCTGGGTCTGGCGCTTTACAACCTCGATCGTCTCGACGAGGCGCAACATGCGCTCACGGCAGCTTCGGCTTTGCGACCGGCAGAGGCTGATACGCTTTACCGTCTCGGATTGATCGCGTCGGCGCAGGGGGATACGCCCGCGGCACTCACGCACTGGACGAAAGCACTGGAGTTGCGACCGGTGTTTGCGGAGGTCAACTTTATGATCGGCGAAGAGTTGCTCAAGAAACAGCTAGCCGAGAAGTCGATTCCGTTTTACGAACGCGCACTCGAACAGGCGCAGGGTCAACTTGTCTACTTTCTGCGCCTTGGTGTGGCGAATGTTCGGGGTCAGCGCTTCGAGCGGGCGCGACAAGTTTTCACGCAAGCGCTCCAGCATTTTCCAGATAACGCTAATCTCTATTTCCTGTTGGGCTACGCGGGTCGCGCAGAGGGTCGCTACGACGAAGCAGTCGCTGCTTTTAAGCATGCGCTCGAGTTGCAGCCTGATAATCCGGATGTGCTTTCAAATCTTGGATACATCGCCAGTCAACGTGGAGAGAATGTCGAAGCTGAACGCATGCTGCGGCGTGCGATTCAATTCGATCCGAAAAGTTTTCCCGCGTATCACGATTTGGGACGGCTGTTGGTGAAACTGAGGAGGTACGAAGAGGCTGTGCCCTTGCTGGTTCGCGGTGTTGAACTTAACAGTAAAGATCCCGGAGTGCATTACCAACTGTTTCTCGCTTACTCACGTTTAAAGCGAAAAGCGGACGCGGATCGTGAGTTAGCGGAGTTCAAGCGGCTGGATGAAGTCAATCGTCACGGTGCGACGCCGCTAAGTGATGCAGTAAAGAAAGACGGCGAGACACTACCGCCATTGCCTTCGGCGGCTTCCGGTGACAGCGCAAAACCACGCACACCTGAATGGTAATGTGCAGGTAGATCAACCACAAAGACACGAAGGGCCGTGTCCTACTGTGAAGTTCTTCTCTGTGCTGCCTCTGTGTTTGCCGTGCTCTGTGGTTGTTTTTTGCGAGAAGAGAGGGTTACACAGAGAAAGCCGAATTAGGACACTGCTGACACGAGACACAAAACATTCATGATCTCCACCCAATCTGACGTTGTGTCTTTGTGTCTTCGTGGTTGGAAGAATTTTTCGGGTTCCGTGCTATGCCTGGTTTTTGCACTCTCGTGCGCTTTCGCACAACCTTCAATTTCAAAAGTTGACCCGCCCTCGTGGTGGTCCAAACACACGATCAACCCGGTAAGGCTCCTCGTGCGTGGCACAAATCTGCACGGCGCGCGCGTGAGTTCTGCGAATCCCGCTTTGCGCGTCTCGCGTGTGAGAGTTAATGACAGAGGCACTTACGTTTTCTGTGACGTTGCTATCGATCGCAGCGCGCGACCGGGTAAGTATCAACTGACCTTGCGGACGGCGAACGGCAGCACCGTGGTTCCGTTCACCATCGAATCACCCCTCGACGCGCGCTCAAACTTCCAGGGGATCACGACGGACGACATCATCTACTTGATCATGATCGATCGCTTCGCTGACGGCGATCAGTCGAATAACGCGCCCGCCGACGCACCGCCAGAAGCGAACAATCGTAAAAACCCCCGCGGTTTTCATGGTGGGGATCTGCGCGGCATCATCGATCAGCTCCCGTATTTGAAAAACATCGGCGTTACTGCGCTCTGGTTAACTCCCTGGCATGACAACTGGAATGGTTTGAATCGCTGCGACAAGCCCTGGTGCCCAAATTCCTACTATCACGGGTATCACGCGATCGATTACTACGCTGTCGAAGATCGCTTCGGCGACCTGGAGATGTTGCGCCAGCTGGTCCGAAAAGCGCATGCTTCAGGCATAAAGATCATTCAGGACCAGGTTGCAAACCACGTCGGTTCGCAACATCCATGGGTAAAGGATCCGCCGCTCAACTCCTGGTTTCACGGCACGCTCAAGAAACACGAGCTTAATAGATTCCAGAACAGTGTGTTGCTGTCGCCACATGCGAATCGGCTCGAGTTTCGCAACGTGCTCGATGGATGGTTCAACGATGATCTTCCTGACATGAATCAGGAAGAGCCGGAAGTGGCGCGATATGAGATCCAGAACGCGTTGTGGTGGGTTGGTGTCACTGGGATCGACGGGATTCGTCAGGACACGATTCAGTACATGCCGCGCTTCTTCATTCGCGATCTTTCGGATGCACTGCATCGGCAATACCCAAAACTGTGGATGGTTGGAGAGGTTTTCGAGCGCGATGCAGCCCACACGGCCTACTTCATCGGAGGTCACACCGGCAAAGACGGTATCGACACCAGGCTCGATTCTGTTTTCGATTTCGCTCTTTGGAACGCGTCGCTGCTTGTCTTCACTGACAAAGCACCCGTTCGTTTTCTTCGCGATCAACTCAAATATGATGCGCTTTATCCTGACGCGTCGAAGCTCACTGTGCTTGCGAATAATCACGACACGAAGAGGTTCCTGTCCCTTGATGGCGCAAGTCTCGAAGGCGCCATGCTGCACGTTGCGTTCGTGCTGAGCGTGCGCGGGATTCCACAACTTTATTACGGGGAAGAGCTTGCGATGGAAGGCGGAGAGGATCCCGACAACCGTCGGGATTTTCCGCCCGGTTTTCCCCCTGATTCGCCTCGGGATCCACGCGCTGGTTTCAAGGAGCATGGTCTGGATCCGCGACAGAGTTTGATGTTCAACTGGACGCAGAGATGGATTCGTTTGCGTCGAGAACACACCGCGATTCGTTCGGGACGTTCAATCGATCTGCTTTACGACGACGATAGCTACGTGTTTGCACGACAGGACGCCAGCGAAACGATAATCATCGCTATCAATCGTCAGCATCAACCGAGAGAGTTGACTATTCCCGCAGGTTCAATTGGACTCAAGGACGGCGTGACGTTGCGATCTTTGGTCGGAGTCGTTGCAAGTAGTCAAGTCAATAAAGGTGAAGCCACATTAAAACTTCCGCCCCGGTTCGCGACTGCGTTTAAGGCTTTTTGAGATGAGTTTTCCGAGATCAAGTGGAATCCTGCTGCATCCGACTTCGTTGCCGGGACCTTTCGGTATCGGCGATCTTGGACCAGAGGCGTACCAGTTTGTCGATTTTTTAGTTAAGGGCGGACAGAGTCTCTGGCAGGTTCTCCCACTTGGACCAACCGGCTATGGTGATTCGCCTTACGCGTGTTACTCCGCGTTTGCGGGTAATACGCTGTTGATTAGTCCGGAGAAGTTGATCAGCGAAGGGCTGCTGGACTCTGCGCTGCCTGTGCGTCCTCTGAGCCTGGGCGGTGACAACATCAAGGCTAACCGCAGAGACGTAGAGGACGCAGAGGTTACACCGAGAAAGATCGATTTCGGGGAAGCAAATAAAACGAAAGACTTTCTATTGCGCAAAGCATACGAGCGTTATACGAAGACCACGGACACTGCACTTCGCAGCGCTTTTGAAACGTTTGCCCAGGAGCAGGCCGGTTGGCTTGAAGAATATGCGCTCTTCAGAGCACTGAAAGATGAACATGGTGGCGCTGCATGGAACGAGTGGGAACCGTCGTTGATTCGTCGAACAGAAACTGCATTGACTCATGCGCGCAACGAGCTTCGAGAAGAAGTTGAGGCGCACATGTTCTATCAATTTCTCTTCTTCCGGCAGTGGTTCGCGTTGAAGAAGTATTGCAATGACTCGGGGCTCAGGATCATCGGCGACCTGCCGATCTTCGTCGCGCAGGACTCGGCTGATGTTTGGACAAACCCGGAGCAGTTTAAGTTAGAGAAAAACGGAAAACCACTAGTCGTGGCGGGGGTGCCCCCCGACTACTTCAGCAGCACCGGCCAGTTGTGGGGCAACCCTTTATACAACTGGGAACGCATGGAGGCGGATGGTTTTAAGTGGTGGATCGAACGGGTGCGCGCGACTTTGACAGTCGTCGATATCGCGCGGGTGGATCATTTCCGAGGATTTGCCGCGTGCTGGGAAATTCCGGGTGGTGATAAGACGGCCGAACGTGGCCAATGGGTTGAAGCGCCGGGAAGGGCGTTGTTCACAGCCATTCGCAAGACACTCGGCGAGGTGCCGATCATTGCCGAAGATCTCGGCGTAATTACTCCTGACGTCGTTTCTCTGCGAGAAGAGTTTGGCTTTCCGGGCATGCGCATTCTGCAGTTCGGTTTTGGCAGCGACGCGAAGAATATCGATCTGCCGCACAACTACGTGCCGAATGTTGCCGCTTACACCGGTACTCATGATAACGACACGACGGTCGGTTGGTTCAAGAGTGTCGCAGGTGAGGGTTCGACGCGGACTGCAAAACAGATCGAACGTGAACGCACGTTCTGTCTAAACTATCTGAACACGAAGGGTGAAGAGATTCATTGGGACTTTATTCGCGCCGTGCTGGCGTCAGTGGCGAACACAGCGGTCGTTCCGCTTCAGGATCTGCTTGGGTTGGGAACTGAAGCGAGGATGAATCTCCCGAATAGCACCGAAGGGAATTGGGCGTGGCGCTTTAAAGCGGATGATCTTGAACCTGATCTGGCTTCGAGACTCAAAGAACTCTCAAACTTGTACGGAAGAAACCACGGATGAAGCGGATCAAAAAGCTCGGATTTGTAATCGGTGTTGTCTGTGTAAATCTCTGGTCCATCGCCGAGGTCGGGGCCCAGGCACCTGAGATTCTCAAAGTAGATCCACCAAGCTGGTGGACCAGAAGCTCTGTTAATCCTATCCGCCTGATGATTCGTGGCCGCAACCTTCAAGGTGCCCGCGTACAAGTGCCCGGCCTCAGAGTTGGTGCGCCAAAAATCAACGACCGCGGCACGTGTATCTTCATTGATGTCTTCGTCGGACTTCCCACCGGTAAACGTACGCTCACAGTGACGACCGCGCGCGGTCGTGGGAGAGCATCGTTCGAAGTGCTTCCGCCGCTGAATCGTCCGGGAAGGTTCCAGGGCTTCTCACCTGACGATGTGCTTTACCTGATCATGATCGATCGTTTCGCTGATGGAGATCTTGCGAACAACGATCCGCCGCAGTCGCGCGGCATCTATGATCGGTCGAACAAGTTTTACTACCACGGCGGAGACCTTCAGGGCGTGATTGATCGCTTGCCCTACTTGAAAGAACTCGGCATCACGGCGATTTGGCTAACGCCGTGGTACGACAACTACGATCGACTCAATCAGATCGAGTTGAAGGAAGACAGACCGAGTACCGGCTTTCATGGCTACAATCCGCAGGATTTCTACGGAGTCGAAGAACACTTCGGCACACACACGAAGGTCCGTGAGTTGGTCGAGGCCGCGCATCGTTCGGGCATCAAGATTATCCAGGACCAGGTCGTGAATCACACTGGTCCATATCATCCGTGGGTTGAAGATCAACCTACGCCGACCTGGTTTAACGGGACCAAAGAGAAGCACTTGAAGAATGTCTTTCAAACGTGGGTGCTTCACGATCCACGTGCCGTCGAAGGCCTGAAGCGCGAGACCATGGAAGGTTGGTTTCTCGACTTCCTGCCGGATCTCAACCAGCACGATCGGGAAGTGTCCAGGTATCTCATCCAAAACACCTTGTGGTGGATCGGCACCACCGGTCTCGACGGAATTCGCATGGACACCTGGCAGTACGTGCCGAATTCATTTTGGAGAGACTGGACCACCGCAATCAAAAAGGAGTTTCCGAATTTCACAGTCGTCGGTGAGGTCAAGGATGGCGATGCGGTTCATACATCGTTCTTTCAGGGTGGCCGCGTTCGATTCGATGGCGTTGATTCAGGTCTCGACTCGCTTCTCGACTTCCCGCTCTTTTATCCGATTCGACACGCTTTCGCTGAAGGCAAGGCGATTGACGCAATTCCGAAAACGCTTGCCAAAGATTATCTCTACCCGAACTCAGAAATCCTCGTAACGTTGCTCGGCGGACACGACGATGGACGTTTCATGAGCGAGGCAGGTGCGACGATTGCCGGGTTGAAATTGGCAAACGCCTTTGTGTTGACGACGCGTGGTGTGCCGCAGCTTTACTACGGCGACGAACTCGCTATGGAAGGGCCGGACGAACCGACTACTCGCGGGGACTTTCCCGGCGGTTTTCCCGGTGACAGGCGCAACGCCTTCACTGCTACTGGTCGAACCATGGATGAGCAGGAATTGTTTGAGTTTATTCGTCGCCTCACGACTTTGCGGCGGGAACTCGAGCCCTTAAGAAACGGCAAGCTCGTCAATCTTCACGTTGCCGAGCAGCACTACGCTTTCGCGCGAACGATGAGAGGCAGCGCAGTGGTTGTCGTCTTTAACAATGACAGCAAAGAAGCTGAGATCGAGTTTGATGTTGCAGCCGCAGTTTTACGCAATGGCGAAACACTGCGCGACGGTCTTGATGTCAGTCGAAATGTGAGTGTTGCAAATGGCAAGCTGCGTGTGAGTTTGCCGAAACGTTCAGTAGCAATATTAGTCAGCAAGTAAGTCTTTACCTCGTCGAAGGAAATCCTGTTATGGAAAAGCCACGCCTGAGTTTCTGGCAGATCTGGAACATGAGTTTCGGGTTCCTTGGTATTCAGTTTGGCTGGGGATTGCAGCTCGGTAACATGAGCGGCATCTACGAGAAACTAGGGGCAAACCCTGACCAACTGCCAATTCTTTGGCTGGCTGCACCACTCACCGGTCTTATCGTTCAACCGATTATTGGTTCAATGAGTGATCGAACGTGGGGTCCTCTTGGGCGGCGCCGTCCATACTTTCTGGTTGGAGCGATCCTCGCGAGCGTGGCTCTCTTTATCATGCCAACATCCTCAACATTGTGGATGGCGGCAGGACTACTGTGGATTCTGGACGCAAGCATCAACATCAGCATGGAGCCATTCCGAGCTTTTGTCGCGGACAAATTAAATGCCGATCAGCGAACAACAGGTTTTGTTATGCAGTCGTTCTTCATTGGTGTGGGGGCGACACTTGCGGGTTGGCTGCCGCTCGCATTCCGTCGCTTCGGCGTTTCAGGCACGACGGAAAGCGGCATTCCACTAACAATAAAGTATGCATTTCAAATCGGCGCGGTGGCGTTCCTTATAGCCGTGCTCTGGACCGTTTTCACGTCGAAAGAGTATCCACCTGACGACATGGAAGAATTTAACCGCATGCGACGGTCGAAGGCAGGTTTGGCCGCAGGGCTTTCAGAGATCGTGACGGCAGTCTCCGAAATGCCCCGCACGATGCGACAGCTTGCCCCGGTGCAAATATGCACGTGGCTCGGGCTTTTCTGTATGTGGTTGTTTTACGTTCCTGCAGTTGCTCGTCGTGTATTCGGAGCAGTTGATCCGCAGTCAGAAGCGTATACGCATGGCGTTGAATGGGGCGGCTTTGCAATGTCGTTTATGAACATCACCTGCTTCGCGGTTGCCTTCCTGTTACCTAAGCTTGCGCGCGCTACCAGCAGGAAGACTGTTCACGCACTCAGTTTGTGCTGTGGCGCGCTTGGCTTGCTGTCCGTTTACGTCATCCGTGATCCGTGGATGCTCGTTGTTTCAATGATCGGAGTTGGCATAGCGTGGGCGTCGATCCTCTCAATGCCTTATGCGATTCTTTCGGGCGCGCTGCCGCCGGCTCGCATGGGTGTTTACATGGGTGTTTTCAACTTCTTCATCGTCATCCCCGAGATCGTACAAGCGCTTACCTTTGGACCATTGATCCGTGGTGTCTTTGGCATGAACAATCCTCATAGTTCACTTTACGTAGTGTTGATAGGTGGTTGCTTCATGCTAATTGCCGCATTGCTCGTTTTGCGAGTAACGGATAAGGCTGAACCAGATGTTCGAGAAGAGGCAGTCTTGAAAGCTGAGGAAGAGGTGCTGTTTACACTACCGGAATCTGCTCAGCCAGTTCCGAGTTCTGGATTGGACAACAAGCGGTGAGCGAAGTCGTGTTAACTCGTTTCTTAATAGTCTTAATTATCCTGGCGCTGCTCGTCGGCTCGGGTGCAAGTCAGCAACCGTCGCGCGACGTTTCGAAAGAATCTGCGCGTCCGGTTCGCGAGTGGATTCGCGATGGTGTCATCTACGAAATCTACCCGCGTGCTTTCTCTCAACAGGGAAATTTCAACGCGATTACCGCACGCCTCGACAATCTGAAGGACCTCGGCGTCACGATCCTTTGGCTGATGCCGATTCATCCCATCGGACAGGAAAAGAAGAAGGGGACTATCGGCAGCCCATACGCAGTGCGCGATTACTACGCAATCAATCCGGATTACGGCACTGCTGACGACTTGAAGCGTCTAGTTCGCGAAGCTCATGCACGCGGACTCAAGGTCATAATCGATATCGTCGCCAATCACACTTCCTGGGACAGCGTTTTGATGAAGCATCCCGAGTTTTACAAACGCGACGCTCAAGGCAACATCACATACCCTTACGACTGGTTCGACATCGCTGCACTCAACTACAGCAATCATCAGTTGCGTCGCTACATGACCGACATGCTCAAGCACTGGATCCGTGAGTTTGATCTCGACGGTTTTCGGTGTGACGTCGCGGGAGAACTGCCGACCGACTTCTGGGAAGACGCGCGCCGCGAGTTGGACCAGCTTAAACCTGACATCTTGATGCTTGCTGAAGCACACAAGGCGGATCTGCTCGTCAAAGCATTCGACCTCGACTACTCCTGGCCATTGCATGGTGCTTTGACCAGTGTCTTGCAGGGTCGCGCGCGGGCGTCGATTCTGCGTGATGAATGGGAGAAGGAGCTGAAGGCTTGGCCCAAAGGTGCTTTACACATGCGTTTCTCCGACAACCATGATGAGCGACGCGCAGTCGCACGTTTTGGTGAACCGGCAGCGCTTGCCGCTTCGGCGTTTGCGTTTACGCTTGATGGAGTGCCCATGATTTACAACGGGATGGAAGTTGGCGACACGACGGAGTCGGGCGCACCAGCGTTGTTTGAGAAGTTGCCGATCTTCTGGTCCATCGCTGAACGCCGTCCGGAGTTTCCACGTTTTTACAAACAGATCATGGCGTTGCGGCGCTCTAGCCCTGCGCTGCGGCATGGGAGTTTGCATTGGTTGAGAAACTCAGACGAGTCGCGTGTGGTGACGTTTGTGCGCGGTGCGGCGGGTGAGGAGATGCTCGTCGCGATCAACTTTTCGAACCGGCCGTTCTTTGGATCGGTTGAAGTTTCGACTCCAGTGGGCTACGTCGATGTAAACGGTGGCGCGGCTGGTTTGCCCGCGCTCTCGCTTGACGCCTGGGGCTGGCGAGTATTTCGAAAGAAGTAAAGCTGAGATGATTCGGATTGGTCTGGTCATTGTGATCGCCGCTCACACTGTGATAGCGCAGGGTGCTGATGCGCACTGGCCCCGTGCAGCAAAGACTGGATTCGGAACGTCAACAACACTCAATTCGAAAGTCTGGTTCACGCTCGCAAACGGTGTAATGACAGAGGTCTTCTATCCCACTCTCGACACACCAAACGTCCAAACGTTGCAGCTTCTCTTCGACGTGGACGGCAAGATGCGGAGTGAGCTTGGCGACCTGAAGCAGAGTAGTACACATACCGTCGCGGGTACACTAACCTTCCTTCAACATACAGGCTCCCTCAGTGAGGAATTGCTCGTTCAAAAGACTTTCGTCACAGATCCGCAAAGAAACACGGTCCTGATTAACTTCGAAGTCTTTAGTCTCATGCCCCGACTGCGTTTGTTTGTCTATTACGATCCCTCACTAAACAACAGCGGAATGCACGATTCTGCGTGGGCTGAGCGTGATGCTTTACTGAGCGTCGATGGAAATGTCGCATCGGCGTTGATGTCGAGTTGCGGTTTGTTTGAGCCGAAGAATGGTTTGCTTGGAGGAAGCTTCGGCAAGGGGCGAATAAAAGGCAACGTGGTCCAGATCGCGGAACTGCGGGCCACCAAGTGTACGCTCGCGCTTGGATTTGGTGAGACTCCATCTCAGGCGAAACAAGCAGCGCGTCTATCACTCGGCCGAGGATTCGACTTGGTGCGACAGCATTATGAAGCCGGGTGGAAGGCGTACACGGCAACACTGCCTTACGATCACGATTATCCGGGGCAGGTTACGATGGCTGCGATGGTCTTGAAGGCGCTTGAGGACAAAACTTTTCGCGGTGCTTCGATTGCCTCTCCATCAGTGCCGTGGGGCGGTGGACCAAACGCAAACGAAGCGACAGTCACGGGCTATCATGGGGTTTGGGCACGCGATCTCTATCACGTCGCGACTGCGTTCGACACGATCGGCGATCGTGAAACGGCAAGGCGACTCCTCGATTACCTGTTCAGAGTGCAACAAAAACCGGATGGCAGCTTTCCGCAAAACTCACACGTCGATGGGCGCCCAATCGGCAACGCTTTGCAGATGGACCAGGTCGGCTTGCCGCTGGTGCTCGCTTATCAGCTCGAGCGCAGCGATCGTCAGACGTGGTTGAAACACATTAAGCCGGCGGCTGACTTCATTGTGCGTCATGGTCCACGCACCGAGCATGATCGCTGGGAGGAAGAAGCCGGCTACTCGCCGGCAACGATCGCCGCGCAAATTGCGGGTCTGGTTTGTGCTGCCGAAATCGCGCGTACGAACGGTGATCAGTTGTCTGCCGAGACCTACCTGATGACCGCTGACACATGGGCGAGTAACGTCGAGAAATGGACCGTGACAACAACTGGGTTTAGAAGTCGTCCTTACTACCTTCGGATAACAGCGAATGCAGATCCAAACGACGGCGCGAAGATGGAGATCAACAGCAGTAGTCTTGAGATTGATGAACGTAACATCATCGACGCAGGATTTCTGGAGTTGGTCAGGCTTGGTATCAAAGATCCAAACGATGAATTGATTAAGAGTTCCCTTGCTTTGGTTGATGAAATGATCAGGGTCGCAACTCCTTCGGGCGCCGCGTGGTACCGATACAATCACGACGCTTACGGTGAGACGTCGAACGGCGGCAATTACGATGGACGCACTGGCGTCGGTCGTTTGTGGACGTTGCTCTCAGGTGAACGCGGTGAGTATGAATTAGCAGCAGGAGATCTGAAGGCCGCGCAGACGCGATTGGCTGCGATGGCCGGCTTTGCGAACGAATCATTCATGATTCCAGAACAGGTGTGGGATTTGAAGCGAGTTCCGAGCGATGAGTTTGAGTTCGGTGAGGGCACCGGATCGGCGACGCCGTTGGCGTGGTCCATGGCGCAGTTCATCAGGTTGGCAATGAACATTAGAAAAGGAAGAAACCTTGAAACACCGAAAGTGGTTTTGGACCGTTACGTAAATGCTTCACGCAAAGCGCAAGGAAAAGCCGCAAAAGAGTTGTGTCCTGATCTCAACTCGGCTGTTCTCGGTGACCTCTGTGGCTCTGTGGTTTCCTTTGGTTTTCCGAGCGTTTTACCACAGAGGCACGGAGAACACAGAGAATCACAGAGAAACACTTTTAGATTAGGGCACCACTCCGCAAAAGGATCGAATGGATGTTTTAACTTCGAGTCTTCGCGCCTGTGCGTGAGCTGTTTTGGTTGCTGAAATAAGTGACTACAGAATCTAGCAATGTGCGTGACCTAATCTTCGCTGCGGATCTCGGCGGCACACATCTTCGCGCCGCCACAGTCGATCGCCACGGAAAAATCCAGTTCCGGTTTAAGCAGAACACTCCGCAAGCAAAAGACGCTAACGCAATCGTCGATGCGATCGTCGCCGCTGTTCGAGAAAGTCAACAGCAGAGTGGCAGCGTCAATCACATATCGGCGGTCTCGCTCGTCGTGCCGGGAACCGTGAATGTTGCCGGAGGTGCGGTTGTGAAAGCGCCGAATCTTCCGTGTCTCGACGGATTTCATCTCGCGGACGCGTTGACTGAGCAACTCGGTGTGCCTGCGTTCGTTGAGAACGATGCGAATGCCGCAGCGGTTGGTGAAGTGTGGCAAGGCGCTGCTGTTGGTTGCAATACGATCATTTGCGTTACGCTCGGGACGGGTGTCGGTGGTGGGATCATTCTCGACGGCAAACTCTGGCGCGGTGTCGATGGCGCAGCCGCAGAGATTGGACATATGTGCGTCGATCCATTCGGTGGGGTGGCGTGCACCTGTGGCAGTCGCGGATGTCTCGAGGTCTTTGCTTCCGCGACTGCGATTGTTCGCATGACCCGCGAATCGAGTCCGCGGTATCCGGATTCGATATTGCAGGGTAAGAATGATCGCACCGCGGAAATGATCTTTGAGGCTGGAGAGCAAGGCGACGACCTCGCGCTCGAGATCTTCCGGCGTATGGGCGTCTACCTCGGAATTGGTCTGGCAAACCTCATTAACATTCTCAATCCCGAAATGATCGTGATCGGTGGCGGAGTTGTTAACGGCTGGAATTTGTTTGAAAAGCACATGCGCCAGCAAGTTGAAGAGCGTGCGTTTCCGTTACTGGCCGCAAGAGTTAAGATCGTACGTGCGAAGTGTGGCGACGACGCCGGTTCACTTGGGGCGGCGCGACTAGCTCTCAGTCGGTGTCAGTTTTGAACCACAAAGACACTAAGAACCAAAAGAATACAAAATGAGTCAAATATCGGTAAGAACTTCGGGCGTTCGTGCCTTTGTGGTTGGTCTTTTCTTATTGTTGATTGGCGTTCATGCGGTTGCGCAGGACATCACCACACTCGAAAAGATCGGCCCGGTGGTTCGTTTTGAGAGAGCTGGCAACGCAATTACTCTGCACTGCCAGGACAACTCGCAGGTGCGCCTCACGGTCCTCGCTCCGGATCTCATCCGCGTTCGAACGGCTTTCGCCAAGCCTATTCCAGCCCGCGATCACTCCTGGGCCATCGCGAAAGAAAACTGGGATACACCGCGTTGGAACGTCAACGAATCATCCAATTCGATCATGATCACCACGGACGAAGTGGAGGTCGTCATCCATCGGTCACCGTTGCTAATCGAGTTTCGCGATGCGCAAACACATCAAGTGCTCAATTCGGATGAACGCCCGATGTCTTACGACGCCAAGAGTCAACTCGCGGGCATGATGTTCGATCCGAAAGCTGGTACGTTCGTCGCCGCCGCAAAGAAGCTTCATTTCGATGAGCACTTCTATGGTTTGGGTGAGAAAGCTGCGCGTCTTGATAAGCGTCGCGGTTATTTTGTGAACTGGAATTCCGACACTCCCGGTTATATCGAAGGCAAAGATCCGATCTATCAAACGATCCCGTTCTATATCGGTCTGCGGCGCGGCAGCGCCTACGGAATATTTTTCGATAATAGTTATCGCAGTTATTTCGATTTCGGCCGCTCGTCACAGCAGCGCGCGTGGTTTGGCGCTGAAGGCGGCGAGATGAACTATTACTTCTTCCATGGTCCATCGATCAGAAAGATTCTCGGCCGTTACGCTGACCTCACCGGTCGCATGCAGTTGCCGCCGATGTGGGCGCTTGGCAATCAGCAGAGTCGTTGGAGCTATTATCCCGACACGATGGTTGAAGAAGTTGTGAGTGAATACCGGAAGCGCGACCTGCCGCTGGATGTGATCTATCTCGACATCGATTACATGCACGGTTACCGGGTCTTCACGTTTGATAAGGAGAGGTTTCCCGATCCGAAAGGATTGACTGACAGACTGAAACGCCAGGGCGTGAAGGTCGTTACGATCGTTGACCCCGGCATTAAGCATCAACCCAAAGAGAAGGGGTATCTCGCCTACGATCAGGGTTTGGAGAAGAACTACTTTCAAAGGCGTCGCAACGGCGATCTGTTTGTGCCGAGAGTGTGGCCAGGTGACAGCGTTTTCGTTGACTACACTCTGCCGGAAGCGCGGCGCTGGTGGGGCGATCTCCATCGCTTCTACACCGACAACGGAATCGCGGGGATCTGGAACGACATGAACGAGCCGTCTGACTTTGTGGATCAGACGGGCAAGAACCAGCTCGATGTGGTGAGTCACGATGAAGGTGAGAAGTCCACTCACGCCAAGAACCGCAACACGTTTGCGCTGTTGATGTCGCGTGCAACATACGAAGGACTTGAGCGTTTGCAGCCTGCTCTTCGTCCTTATGTCATCACGCGTGCAGCGTACGCGGGAATTCAGCGATACGCGACGATGTGGACCGGTGATACGAACAGTACGTGGGAAGCGCTGGCACTGAATATCCCGATGTTTACGTCACTTGGTTTGTCGGGTGAACCCTTCGTGGGCAGCGACGTCGGCGGATTTATTGGGCGCGGCAACGGTGAGTTACTCGTGCGTTCTTATCAGGTGAGTTTCCTGGCGCCGTTCTGCCGTAACCACAAGGTGATCGATGGCTACGATCAGGAACCCTGGCGCTTCGGAAAGTCTTACGAAGACGTAATTCGCAAGTATCTTAAGCTCCGTTATGCGCTGATGCCTTTCCTATACACGACTCTGGAAGAAGCGCATCGCACGGGCGTGCCGCTGTTTCGTCCATTGATGCTCAACTATCAAAACGATTCGAGCACTTACAATCTCGACGATCAATTTATGGTGGGTGAGGATCTTCTCGTCGCGCCGATCGTCAAACCTGATGTGACCCACCGGCTTGTCTATCTACCTGAAGGCACGTGGTACGATTACTGGACTAATAAGAAATATGCAGGCGGGACGATGATCAGCGTCGATGCGCCGTTGGATGTGGTGCCGATGTTTGTGCGTGGCGGAGCGATGATTCCGACCGTGCCGCCGCAAAACTACATTGGCGAGAGGTCTAACGATCAAGTTACGTTCAACATCTATCCTGACGATAAAGGCACAGCATCTGCGGAACTCTACGAAGACGACGGTCTGAGCCCTGCTTATAAACGCGGCGAATTTCGACGGACTAAGGTGAGCGTTCGTCGCGGTCAGCGCGGACAGATCGTTTCGATTAGCGCTGCGGAGGGCAGCTACAAACCCGCACCACGCAGGTTCAGCTTCGTTCTGAGATCGTCTCCACGCAATAATTCGGTCTCCGGCGTCCTCACTGACGCCGCACATGAACTAATTTTGCCACTCTAGGAAAAGAGGCCCTCACAATCTGCAAGCGAATATTCATCTAATCGCAATCTCCAATTGCGTCTGTGCATACAAACCTCAAGTATTTCTCAACCAACCTGGATAACCTGTACACGGTTTCAGCCCGTTTTTGAAAACGACAAGAATCGCACACAGTTGCGCAAACGTCTGGCAATCCCACGCGCCGTCGTGTCGATCCTGTGCCGGAATCAGGGAGGCAAAACGATGAGAGCAGATTCCATATATCAAAACTTAGTGAGTAAGTTTTGCGGAACAAGACGAACTACGAAGAACCGAGCGGTCGGATTGCTTAGCGTCGTAACGATGCTATGTTTGATATTGACGCCAGTGAGCTTTACAGCGAGCGACTTTGACATCTCATTAAGCCAATCCCCTACGGATCCTGGGCGCTATATAGTGCAACTTTCCGCCTCCCCGCTGGCAAGCTATCGCGGCGGCATTCTCGGTCTGGCGCCTACCAACCCAGCAGTACGTGGCGAGTTGAAACTGGATTCGAAGAGCGCTGCCAGTCGCGCGTATCTCGATTACCTGTTGCAACAGCAGAATTCTTTTCTGGTGACCGCACAATTAACTCTCGGTCGTCCGGTCGAAGTGTTTGCTCGTTATCGTTATGCCTTAAATGGAGTTGCTTTGGCCATGACCGCCGCTGAGGCTGCGCGGATATCGCGCTTGTCAGGTGTAAAGCAAGTTATGGCGGAAAGGATTTACCAGCTCCAGACAGATGTTGGACCAGCCTGGATTGGCGCACCAAGTTTATGGAATGGCTCGGCGACAGGTGGTGCTGCGGGCACAAAAGGCGAAGGTGTAGTGATTGGCGTTATCGACACGGGTGTCAACCACGATCACCCGTCATTCGCGGACATAGGCGGCGATGGCTACAACCATTCGAACCCGCGTGGCACATTTTTTGGGTTGTGTGATCCGATCACGGGGTTACCTTTCTGCAACGACAAGTTGATCGGCGTCTGGGACTTCACCGGAACGACACCAGAAGACGACAATTTGCACGGCAGTCACACAGCGAGCACGGCGGCGGGGAACGTGGTCGCGGCAACCATTGTGGCCCCGACGATTACTCTTACGCGCAATGTCTCGGGGGTCGCGCCACACGCCAATTTGATCACTTACAAAGCCTGCGATACAGCTTCCGGCGGCTGCCGAGGCATTTCTCTGGGATTGGCGATCGACCAGGCGACGGCGGACGGAGTCGATGTTATCAACTTCTCAATCGGAGGTGGCTCCAGTGATCCCTGGGCCGATGCAAACGCCCTTAGCTTCCTCGGGGCACGGGACGCCGGAATTTTTGTGTCGGCATCCGCAGGGAATGACGGACCCGGTGCGTCAACGGTCGGCTCACCGTCAAATGCGCCATGGCTCATGAGCGTGGCCGCAAGCACGCACAATCGCAAATTTGTCAACTCAGTTGTAAACATGAGCGGAGGAGCAACCGCTGCGCCCGCTAACATTACGGGAAAGAGCGTGACCTCAGGATACGGTCCGGCGCGCATTGTCTATGCAGGCGACCTCGGCTTTCCACTCTGCGGGGACGGGCCGGCAGACGCGGCAACTGGTAAGGCTGCAATTAATCCGTTCCTTCCGGGAACTTTTAATGGCGAGATCGTTATCTGTGACCGTGGTACTTATGGCCGTGTGGAAAAGGGAGAGAATGTGAAGGAGGGTGGCGCTGGTGGCATGATCCTCGTTAATGATGCGGCGAATGGCGACTCGCTCGTCGGCGACGCCCACGCCTTGCCGGCCGTTCACATCTCGTATGCAAATGGCAACGTGCTCAAAAATTGGGTAGCAAGCGGCGACGGACACACGGGAACGATCACCGGAACAATCACCGACCTCAACTCGGCAAATGGCGACGCTATGGCTTCGTTCAGCTCGCGGGGTCCAGACAAGTCGGCACCCGGTATTCTCAAACCGGATGTAACAGCGCCGGGCGTCGATATTTTGGCTGCATTCAATACGCTGGGTAATACGAGTCAGGTTGGTGGCGTTGAGTGGGGTGTTATCAGCGGAACTTCCATGTCAAGTCCCCATTCGGCGGGCGCTGCGGCGCTTGTCCGTGCTGTCCATCCAAATTGGACACCCGCGCAAGTGCAGTCAGCTCTTATGACAACTGCCGTCACCAGCAGCGTGAACGTGGGTGGCAAGATAGCGACGGCGTTTGATCGTGGCGCTGGACGGATTGATTTAACACGGGCCGCCCTGGCGGGACTGGTGCTTGGAGAGACGCTGAGTCAGGGACAGACTGTGACCGAGTATTACGAAACCGGCCAGGCCAATCCCACGGGTCTTAATCGAGCGAGCATGGCGAATGCCGATTGCAAAGGCACGTGCACGTGGACCCGCGTGGTCACCAATACGCTTACCGCAACCGCCACATGGTCCGCGAAAGTAAGCGGACCAAAAGGAGTGCGGGTGACTGTTAGTCCAGCTAAGTTCACGATTGCACCCGGCGCCTCCCAGGCACTCACGGTCACGGCCGATGTCGCGGACGCGCCGGTGGGCCAGTGGAGTTTTGCGGAACTGACGTTGACGTCTAAGAGTGCACCCGCCGCTCATTTGCCGATTGCTGTTTTTCCTGGCGGGACGCCACAGGCAGTCAACATCGTTACCACCGCGACTACGGGCTCAGACACGAGGACGGTAACCTCCGATCTTGAGATCCAACGCTTCAGCTCTGTTGTTTCGGGGCTTGCGAAGGGACAAGTAATTCAGCGTCAGCTCGAGCAGGATCCGACTTCCGGCGGCATTCCTGGAACGGGTACCGGTCTTATCGGAATTCTCACTCCGTACGAGGCCGTGGCTGGCACTTTCTTCACGACGATCGACGTTTCGCAGGGAGCGCGCTTCCTGATGAGCGAGATCACGAACTCGACCGCACCTGATGTCGATCTTTTTGTCGGTCGCGATCTGGATGGCGACAACGCGCCGGATGAGTCAGAGGAAGTTTGTCGAAGCGCGTCGGGCGTGTGGCAGGAGAAGTGTACGTTGAAGAGCCCTGCGGCCGGCAAGTGGTGGATCCTGGTTCAGAACTGGGCCTCGAGCCCTGCTCTCATCGACAATATTGAGTTGACGGTGGCGGTTATTCCGGGCACTAACAACGGCAACCTGTTTGTAACCGGACCGTCGAGCAGCGTGCCTGCGGGTCAACCGTTTGACATCATACTAACTTGGAACGAGCCAACATTAGGGGTAGGCGAGTACTGGTTCGCCTTAGTCGAGTACGGTGCAGACGCGAGGCACCCGAACAATGCCGGATCGCTGTTGATGAGGATTAATCGAACCGGATAGAGTTTACGATGCGCGTAGTGGGTGCAGTTTCAAGCGCGATCTCGTCGTTTCTGCGGTCGAGTTTTCAAGCCAATTCACGGCCGTCGTTACCGATGTGGCCCAAGGCATAGTCAACAGGACGGGAGGAGGTGTTCTCGACTCGTGACTCAACCAGCACGGTGTCACCGGTGTGATAAACGCGAGAGTCGGTCGAGAGCATTGAGACGCCTTCGCGAACGGTCTTGGCAATTTGCTTTTCTGGCAGTTTTTGAAGCGCTCCTCGAAGAGAACAGGAATCTTCTTAGTTGTGATATGGGGAGCATTCCTGGGGCGAAAGCGCAGTGCGTTGAGAGTCAATAAGGAGATGCAAGTACTCTCGTCGATCTTCACGTTAGCTCTGGAAAAGCAACCCATCTCTTCAAGGCCCAGGACAACGATGTTTCCCGTCTCAAGCGAACGCATTCGCTACCCGCCAGACGAAGAGCAGAGGCTTTTTGAACAGCTTGAT
>DASRPN010000129.1:0-14793 GCA_035646355.1 Pyrinomonadaceae bacterium
TTACTCCCACACCCGAGTTGCGGATGCCCTGAAGAGGCCCTGGCCAATTCAGGGCATCCGCATTTACATTATTACTCAAACCTATGAACCGGATTAATCGCGATGTGGTCGCTGCGTGGCGACAAGTGACTATTGCCTTTCTGACGACGATTCTAATTTTCCCGCCAACGTTTGTACTCGCTCACGCTCAGGAACAAAAGAAGCCGGTACAAGAAAATCGAGGCATCAAAGTACCTGACAGTTCCCCTACAACTCCTGAGTCGGATCAACTCGCTTCGAATAGAAAACCCGAAGTAGTAATCCAGTCGAGTCATTCCAAACCTGTAAACACTATTGCTTTCAGCCCGGACGGTACCTGGCTGGCTTCCGGCGCTAACGACGACACGATCAAGATTTGGGACACATCCACCGGCTACGTACTTCGCACGCTGTACGGTCACTCAAGCAACGTCAATGCACTTGCCGTAAGTCCGGATGGCAAGCTACTGGCCTCGGGCAGCGGCGACATGATTAGCACACGGGAAATTCCGACGTTCAAGCGAGGAGGGATCGTTGGCGGCGCACGAGATAACACAATCAGGCTTTGGGACGTTCAACACGGACGCGAAATCAGAACGCTACGCGGACACGTGCTACCAGTTGGTGGTGTTGCCTTCAGCCCTGACGGACGCACGTTAACGACTGCAAGTGGAGATGCAGTCAAAGTGTGGGATGTCACTTCGGGAAACGAATTACGTAGCCAGCAGACGAAATACGACAGGAGTGGGATGGAAAAATGGGACTCGTTTCGATCCTTTTCGATCTTCGGCAGAGACAAGCGCGAAACGCAGCAGGCAGAGTGGCAAAAGAACCTCAAGTTGTCAGCGTCCAAAATTAATGTCAGTGCGGGCGGTCAACTCGCCGCCGTGGGCCAACCCGACAAGGGCATCCGGATCTATGATGCCTCAACCGGCCGCGAATTGAGAGAACTAACATTCAAAGCCTTGCCGGAAACGGAACACTCCAGTCTCGCACTTAGCGCCGACGGGCGCCTCGTTGCCTTTGCAAAGACAAGTGACGTGGTGACTGTGCAAGAAGCGGCTACGGGGCGCGAGCTATTTGCGGTAAACACTGGTCACAGTGCAGCGCCCCAGCGGGTAAGTTTTAGCCATAGCGGACACCTCCTCATAACCGTAACCGATCCAGGCGACGGAAGCGATCGGCCACTAATCAAGCTCTTTGACGTCGCGACCGGACAGCTCATCCGCGAATTGAAGAGTAATGTCGATCCTAACCACATTCGAGTAATCAGCTTCAGCAGCAATGACCAATTCGTAGCTATTGCCGCGGGAGGCAGCAAGAGAATCAGCATTATTGAGGTTGCCACCGGAAAGGAGCTGCGCGCGTTGAGTGCCGGCACGGCCGATGAGAACGCATCACCCGAGCGATCAGCTCTCCTGAATTCCATCGATCCAAAAACCCTGGCAGATTTTCAGTCGAGAGGTATTCGATCACCCGAACACATCGCCGACGCGATCGAAGCTCTTGGCGCTGTTGCTAACGAAAAGTTTCCGTTCGGTAATGCAGTGAGCATGAGTCCCGATGGTCGTTACATCATTTCGCGTAGATTGCTTTTGAAAAATGTAATAACCGAGGTCTGGGACACGATAACTGGCACTCCCGTGCGCATTCAGGAAAGCGATCTGTTGCGAGAAAGAGGTAGACCTCACTTCAGTCCCGACGGCCGCTACCGCGCTTTCCCTGATTTCCCCATGAAAGGTATTTACACAACCTCCGCTCATGATTACAACATTTTTTCCTCCAGCGATGATTGGGACAAGGTCTACGATCAAAGAGTAGAGATCTTTGATGGAAAAACAGGAAGAAAGCTGCGCGAACTCAACGGCGGGAAAGCAACCGACGTCGGGATCGTTCCTGCATTCGGTTTCAGCTTTGATGGCAAGCTTGCAGCAATGACGGGTTTCGATAACAAAACACCCGTTGTTTTCGTCTACGAAAATGCAAGCGGACGCAAGGTTAAAAGGCTGGAGATCGCAGAAGAAAGCGGGGCCGTTGCGGCTTTGACTATATCCGCGAACAATCATTTGTTAGCGGTAGCTCACGCAACGAAGATTGATGTAGTTGATATTTCAACCGGACGTACTGTCAGTACCTTGCCGCACAAGGGCCGCGTAACCTCACTGACATTTAGTCATGACGATAAATTTCTCGTCGCGCTCGGCGAGAACAACGAAAAGTACATTTGGAATCCCGCAACTGGAGAAAGGCTCGCGACGCTTATAAATCTAACGGGCTCGTTCAGCGGTCAAATCAATGATTGGTTGGTAGTAACACCCGATGGCCTTTTTGATGGATCGCCATCCGGATGGAGTCAGATCCTCTGGCAATTCGGAGGCAATACATTTGATGTAAATCCGGGTGAAACCTTCTTCAACGAGTTCTATTATCCCGGCCTGTTGAGCGAGATCATGAGCGGGCGACGACCTCGCGCTCCTAAAAACATTTCGCAACTTGACCGGCGTCAACCAGAACTAACTCTTGCCGCTAAGAATGAACCTGGTCCAGAGAAGATCTCAGAGCGAAAGCTCACGGTCACGATTCAGGTGACCGAGAAACCGTCCGATAAACACAATCCGACCGGTAGCGGTGCAAAGGATCTCCGTCTGTTTCGCAACGGCTCATTAGTGAAGATTTGGCGAGGCGATATCTTGAAAGGGCAATCAACTGCGACCTTAACCACTACGATTCCCGTGGTTGCTGGCGAAAATCGAATCACCGCCTATGCTTTCAATCGCGATAACGTTAAAAGCAAGGACGTTAGCTTCAACCTTGTCGGAAAAGAAAACTTAAGGAGGGAGCGCACAGCGTTTGTGCTCGCCATTGGAATCAATAGTTACGCGAACGCCCAGTACAATCTGAAATATGCCATTGCCGATGCACAGAGTTTTGCCTCGGAGTTTCGGCAGCAACAGCAAAGACTCTCTCGGCACCAGCGCATTGAAATCATTCCGCTCACAGATCAAGAGGCCACCAAAACCAACATCTTATTAGCTTTAAAACTACTCGCCGGCGCTGGTGGCGAATTGCATGACACGGCGCCCGCATCGTTGAGGCGAATCACTCCTGCCCAGCCCGAGGACTCGGTCGTAGTCTTTTACGCTGGTCACGGTACCGCACAAGGCCAAAGGTTCTATTTAATACCTCACGACTTAGGTTATCAGGGTGAGCGAACCGCGCTTGACGCTGCCGGTTTGCAAACGATCCTCAGCCGCAGCATCTCAGACGTGGAGTTGGAGAACACCGTAGAGAATCTTGACGTTAGCAATCTTGTCCTCGTGATTGACGCCTGTAATTCAGGTCAGGCTCTCGAAGCGGAAGAAAAGCGTCGCGGACCGATGAATTCGAAGGGGTTGGCCCAACTCGCTTACGAGAAGGGGATGTATATCCTTACTGCGGCGCAAGGGTATCAAGCGGCTCTCGAATCCGCTCAGCTCGGTCACGGTTATTTGACGTACGCGCTAGTTGAAGAGGGCTTGAAAACGGTTGCGGCCGATCAGTCGCCGAAAGACAACTTCATTTCGGTCAGGGAATGGCTGGATTTTGCAACGGAACGTGTACCGCAACTTCAGGAAGAGAAATTCAAATCGCGCGATATAGCGCTCCAAACCCCTTCGACGGATGCAGGCGGCGCGCAAAAGAAAAGTAGTATCGATGCCCAAGTGAGAGACTTGCAGCGTCCGCGCGCCTTCTACCGTCGCGAAATTGAACCTGAACCCTTTATCGTTGCGAGACCCTAGAAGCGACAAGCCGAGTTGCGTTGCATCCCGACCGTACATTCCTCACGGCTGTTAGCCGTTACTTCAACTTCTGAAACTCCCTCTTTGCCTCAATCAAAAGCGGACCGTCAGCGTCGGCGTCTTTCCAAAGCGTAAAGAAATCCTGATAAGCCTTGCGTGCCTCGGCGGTGTTTCGTTGCATGGCTGCCGCTCGAGCGAGCGTCAGGTGCGCGAGCGGCCACAGAGACGAGAGCGGACTTTGACCACGATGGTCCAGGATCTTGCGCGCTTCCGCCTCGGCATGTGCCCCCTGGCCGAATTTGAGGTAGACCATGCTACGCAACGTTTGCGACGAAAAGCCGGCAGCAGATTCGTACCGTTCCGTCGGTTTCAACAGCTCGAGCGCCGCATCAGCGTTGTTCTTGCGAAACTCAATGGCGGATTTGATCTCCGGCAACCAGACCTGATTCACCATCGTGTCTTTAGGATGCTTCTCTTCCAACTCTTGAATCAGTGGCTGCGCTTTCGCGGCGTCGCCTGCGAGCGCGAAAGCGAGTGCGGTGCGCGTGAGGACATTGCGATTCCGTTCGGTCTTCAGCGCCGATTGTGCCAACGTCAGCGATTGTGCGAATTGGCCCAACCACGCGGCACGAAGCGCCTGGTCCGCGGTATAACCCGCGACGACCTCCTTCGCTTCAGCACGAAGAGCTAGTTCCGTTGCGCGGCGCAAGTGTTCAATCGACTCGCGCCACCGGCCTCGAAATGCCGACGACTGCGTGAGCCAGTACACCGCTCGATATTCGTCAGTTCTCCCTTTCGCCCAGGTGATCTGTTCCTGTAACGACTGTTCATCGCCGCTAACAAACCCGACGGCATAAAGCCGTTCGCGAATGCTCGTGCTGTCCAACTTCTGCGACAAAGCGCGCCGGCAAACATCTCGTGCTTCGTCGAAACGATTGAGCCCGATCAGCGCCTCGGCGAGATTGCCGGGCCAGATGGTTGTGTTGGGATTGAGTTGAAGCGCGTGACTGGTGGCGTTTACTGCCTTATCGAATTGACCGGTGATCGAATAGAGGTTTCCCAAATTGCCTGGCCCGCGCGCTTCACGAGGATAGTTGCGCACGTAGGCTTCCTGAGCATCGATTGCCTTCTCGAGTTCGCCCGTGACGATCTGGTAGTAGAAATAAGTGATACGGGCGCGCTCGTCTTCACTGACGCGATCGCTTAGGTTGAATGCCTTCGTCAAACACTCCGCAGCCAGTGCCGGCTGGCTCGTGTTGAAGTACTGGAGTGCAAGTCCCAGCCAGGCTACGGCGAAGTTGGGATCCAGCTCGGTCGCGCGTTTATAAAACTCGATCGCTTTGAAGAATTGTCCTCTGTCTTGTTCGGCCCTGCCGAGGGCGTACTCTTTCAACGCTTCGAGCGATGAAGTCGTCACTTCTAACTTAGCGTCGAATTTTTCGATCGAACTCAACGACTCGCCGAGTTTCTCGCGTAGCTGTGTGGCCGCGCGCGAAAGTGCTTTGAGCACTTGATCCTTGCCCTCAGCTTCCTCCTGGACCAGCGCGAGTTGATCGCCGGTCTGCCCATTCAACGCTTCCAGTGTGATCGAATAATTCCGCTCAAACTTCACGATCGTGCCGGCGATGAAGGCTTTCAATCCCTGTCGCTGACAGATTG
Organism: Pyrinomonadaceae bacterium; assembly: GCA_035646355.1. Classification (GTDB taxonomy): domain Bacteria; phylum Acidobacteriota; class Blastocatellia; order Pyrinomonadales; family Pyrinomonadaceae; genus PSRF01. Next base: position 5,457 of record DASRPN010000129.1, read on the forward strand.
CGCTCGCCCGCTCACGAGTGACACGCTCGTCAGGTGAAAGACTCATGAGCTGCAAGGTTGCGCGCGTGCGCGTTTCGGCGAAGATGTCGAGAAACGGTGACTGCTGCAACTGCACCACCAACCCCTGGCGGAGCGTGCGGTCAAACACTTCCTCTCCGGTCTTGTTCTCGAATTCACTGAGGAGAATGGTGTCTTTATCGGTTAGGAGCGCTGCGCGTGTGCTCTTGAAGTACCAAAACAATGCCGCTGTTACTGCGACGGCCAACACGCCCGCGATCATTAACGCGCCGCGCTTGTGCAGTTTGACCTGATTGACGATGTACTCGGCGCTCGAGATTGGATAGTGCCCGCTTCGTTCGGTGGTGGCGCCGGCTCCTGATATCGTCCGTCGCAGGTTTTGGCCGTTTTCGTGCCCGACGACGCGCTGATCGAAAATCGCAGTGCGATCATCCTCGGCCGCGTTTTCCAGTTGACGTTTCAAATTGCGCATGTCCACCAACATGTCGGTCGCTGTCTGATAACGTTCGTTGGGGCTCTTTGCGAGCGCCTTGTCGCTGATGCGTTCCAACTCTTGAGGAACGTGCTCAACCACTTGTCCAAGCGGAGTATGAGGCTCTTCTTGAATGCCGACTATCTGCGCTAACAGATCTTTTCCTTCAAAAGGAACGCGCCCGGCGACCATTTCATAGAGCACTGCGCCCAGACTCCAGATGTCGGTGCGATAGTCGAGCGTCTTCAGTGCGAGCGATTGCTCCGGAGACATGTAACTCACGGTCCCCATCACAATGCCTGTCTCTGTGTGCAACGGCCCGCTTGTCCCGCCGGAGTCCTGCTCCTGCCTGACGGGCTTCGCCAAACCGAAGTCGAGTACCTTCACGATCCCGTCACGTCGCCGGATCATGATGTTCTCAGGCTTGATGTCGCGATGGATGACGTGGGCTTCGTGCGCGGCATTCAGGGCGGCAGCGACCTGCACGCAAATCTCCAGCACTTCGTGAAGATTCAAACGGTTGTCGTTCAGGTACTCGCGGAGCGTTACGCCATCAACATATTCCATTGCCATGAAACGTGTTGTGTCGTGCACTCCAAACTCGTACACCGTCAGAACGTTGGGATGATTCAAACCGGAGACTGTCCTGGCTTCACGAATGAAGCGCTGCATCCATTTCGGATCGGCGGCGGCCGCGGCAGGCAGGAGCTTTATCGCAACCGTGCGGTCGAGCTCACTCGTATCCCTCGCGAGGTACACCTGGCCCATCCCACCCGTACCGATGTGCGCGCGAATTTCGTAACGCCCCAGTTTTATGCCTTCGCTGAGTGGCATTGGAAGAAACGAAGCTTGAGATTCAATCTAAGCAAGCATGTCGAACTAGTTTGAAAGTTTGGGTCGCGTGTAGAGCGTTCAGGTACCGTCCTCGACTCCTCAGGCGAGTTTGTATCTCGGCTTCTTCTGCATCGATACAGCCCGATAATCTTACTACGGATATCGAGCTTTGCTAAGTTGTTCAATGTATTGACCCAGAGCGCAGCTTAATCTGATAATCAGGTCATGACTGAGAAGGAAATTGTACTTCAAACTATTCGAGCGCTACCCGACGACTGTTCGCTCGAAGAAATAGCCGAACGCATTGAGTTCATGGCTGCGGTACAGAAGGTCTCGATCAACTCGACAGAGGCGAAAGCATTCCTCACGACGAAGTTAAAAACGCAACTAGCCTCATGGCTTACCAGCTAATCTGATCTGCTGCTGCTCGCGACGACCTCCACGATATAGTCACCTTCATCGCGCATGATAATCCTAGTCGTGCGATGTCATTCGGCTACGAACTGATTTCAGAGACAAATCGCCTGCAGGATTTCCCGGAGTTAGGTCGTGTCGTTCCTGAATATAGGAATGATGCTATTCGCGAGATCATTTTTCGGCCGTATCGAATCGTATACCGCGTTGATCTCGAGCGAAAGGTAGTGAAATTGTACGCGTCTGGCACTCAGCTCGAGGAACTTTTCAACTCTGAAGGATCAGTGCTTCATTGAAACCTCAGAGCACTCTACTGCGTAGAAACCTTTCATTTACCCGTGAAACCTGTTCAAAACCCATCAACGAAAGAGGTGTTTATGCGCTCCATCGGCAAATCTCGCCGCTCAGTTATAAGTTTGCTCATACTTTCAGCCCTGGTTCTCTTCGCAATGGCGGCGCCGGTGTGGGCGCAGAGCCCGCCGATAATCGACCGCGAGCTCTTCTTCGGCGACCCGGAAATCGCCGGCGCGCAGATCTCGCCGGACGGGGCGTTCATCTCGTTTGTCAAACCCTTCAAAGGTGTACGCAACGTCTGGGTCAAGAAAACCGCCGAGCCGTTTAGCAGTGCAAAACCCGTCACGGCCGATATGAAGCGCCCGATTTCTACGTACTTCTGGTCGCGCGACGGCAAGTTCATCCTCTTCGTCCAGGATAAAGCCGGTGACGAGAATTACCTCGTCTACGCGGTTAATCCCGCGGAGACACCCGCCGCAGGCCAAGACGTACCGACGGCTCGAAATCTAACAGACGTAAAAGGCATACGCGCCATTATCTATTCCGTCCCCCGCTCGGAGCCGGATGCGATCTACGTCGGCATGAACGACCGCGACGCCTCATGGCACGATCTCTACAAGGTCGAAATCTCTACCGGCGAACGCACCCTCGTGCGTAAGAACACCGAACGCATTACTGCTTTTTATTTCGACCTCAAAGACCAGTTGCGACTGGCAACCAGATCAGCAGAAAACGGCGACACCGAGGTGTTGCGGGTTGACGCAGATAAGTTTACGAGGGTTTACAGCTGCAACGTGTTTGAGTCGTGCGGACCGATTCGCTATCACAAGGATGGTCAACGAGTTTACTTCCAAACGAACACGGGCCGTGACACCGACCTAATTCGGCTTGTGCTATTCAATCCCACCACCAGCAAAGAAGAGTTGGTCGAATCTGATCCGAGGAAGCGCGTCGATTTCGGCAACGCGGCGTTCTCCGAAGTCTCTGACGAGCTGATTGCTACCATCTATGAAGATGAACGCGAACGGATCTATTTCAAAGACAAAGCGTACGAAGCTGATTACAAGACCTTGCAGAAACAACTGCCGGGTAAGGAACTGAGCTTCACGTCTTCAACAAAAGATGAAAAGCTGTTCATCCTCGTAGCCAACTCGGACACAGATCCCGGGTCAGTTTACCTGTTTGACCGCGCCACAAAGAAGTTGACGCTTCAGTACCAGGCACGCGAGAAGTTGAACCGCGCGTGGCTGGCTCCGATGAAGCCGGTCAAATACCCGTCTTCCGACGGTCTCGAAATTCCGGCTTTTCTAACACTGCCCAAGGGCGTGGAAGCGAAGAACCTTCCCGCGGTGATTGTTCCGCACGGTGGTCCATGGTACCGCGACACTTGGGGCTACAACTCTTTCGCGCAGTTTCTCGCCAACCGCGGTTATGCTGTGCTGCAACCTAACTTCCGCGGCTCGACCGGTTACGGTAAGAAATTTATCGACGCCGGGAACAAGCAGTGGGGCGACAAGATGCAGGACGACGTGACCTGGGGCGCGAAATATCTCATCGCCCAGGGCATTGCCGATCCGAAGCGCATCGGAATCATGGGCGGCTCCTACGGCGGATACGCCACGCTCGCTGGAGTCGCCTTCACGCCTGATGTCTACGCCGCCGGCGTTTCCATAGTTGGACCATCAAATCTAATCACGTTGCTCGAGTCGATTCCGCCGTACTGGGAACAGATTCGCAAGCTTTTCTACGAGCGAATGGGCGATCCCAACACGCCCGAAGGAAAGGCACAGTTGTTGCGGCAGTCGCCGTTAAGCGCGGCCGACAAGATCAAAACTCCGCTGCTCGTGATCCAGGGCGCCAACGATCCACGCGTTACCAAACGCGAATCAGACCAGATCGTAATCGCGCTCAGAGATCGAGGTTTTCCAGTTGAATACATGGTGGCGCCGGACGAAGGACACGGCTTTGCGCGTCCGGTCAACAACATGGCGATGTTTGCGAGCGCTGAGAAGTTTCTCGCGAAATATCTCGGCGGACGTTTTCAGGAAGGTATGACCCCGGAAGTGTCGCAGCGTCTGAAGGAAATCAACGTCGACGTCAAAACGGTGACGCTGCCGAAAACGATCTCCTCAAACTCCGAGGTTCCAAAACCGGCAGTTGACCTACGGCCCGGTACGCACAACTACAAGGCAACAATCGCTCTTGGCGGTCAATCGATTCCGCTCACGGCGAAGACAGATATCAAGGAAGAAAACGGCGCATGGACCGTCAGCGAAACAGTGACGACTCCGCAAGGTGACGTCGTCGACGTCAGCACCATCGAAAAAGGAAGTTTGTTGCTGAAGCGTCGCTCCATTAAACAAGGCCCAGTGTCGATTGAAATGAACGTTGCGCCGAACAAAGTAACCGGGACGAGCGCGATGGGTGGCCCACCCAAAACAATCGACGTCGATCCAGGCGGTGCTTTGTTTGCGGACGGCGCGGGTGCATTTGAAGTAATTGCGTCTCTTCCGCTGGCCGATGGTTACACTTCGAGCTTCCGCAACTTCGACGTGATGAAGCAGCAGCCTCAGATCAAACAGTTGAAGGTAGTGGGATCGGAGAGCGTCACCGTTCCGGCAGGCAAGTTCGACGCATACAAGGTCGAGATCGTATCCGCCGACAATGAAGCCGATAAGCAGACTGTTTGGATCGATAAGGCTAGTCGTAAAGTGTTGAAGATCGAGGCCGTGCTTACCCAATATAATGGCGCGATTCTGACTTCGGAACTGACGCCATGATGCTGGGAGCTAGGCGAGCATACGGAGCTCTTGGGTGTTTTAAATCTCTTCTAGCTTTTTAATCAGGCCACTGACTAGCGAGGATTGCACGCGGCCCTCAACCCGGAACCGGGCACGGGCCGCGCGTCCTACATGAAATTCCCGAATTGCGGTCTCGCGTCCAATCTTGACGATGGCGTCACCATCGACGCCGCCTCCAGCAATGATCGCTAGCTCCGGCGATGCCGCTTTTTGGTATTCATCGAGTCGTTGTATTCGCAGTTGCAATTCGTCTGTTCCGCCGCTACTAAGGACGCGATCTACCTGCGTCAGTCGTCTCAAATCACTCAACGCTCGCACCTTATTCTTTGTCTCCTCAAATGCGTGATGAAAAGTCGCTCGCACGACGGGAGCGCATGCCAGCACTTGCTGAGTTAGTTCGATGTCAACTTCTCGGCCTTTAACAAAGCCGAGCACAAAACCATCGACGTCAAGCGAGGCGAAGTGTTCCGCCGCCTCACACAAGCGAGCTATTTCGTCTGGGCCGGTTACTTCAAAGGTGGTACTGTCGCGCAGCATTACGCGTAGCGGCAGATCCACAGCTCGTTTGATTTCTTCAACTAGTTGCCACGACGGCGTCAATCCGCCTTGACCCAGATCCCTGACGACCTCAAGCCGGTGGGCTCCACCTTGCTCGGCTTCGATCGCGTCAGCCACGGAACAAGCGATAACTTCCAATAACAGAGCTGCTTTGTGCGCCTCAGTCATCTTCGGATCGGAGATAATAGGATAGGTATACCGGGACCTCACATAAAAATAGTTGCCAAAGCACTATGTAGCATGCTATACACATGCCCGATGGCCAAGATCACTCTATCGCTCTCGGCAACAGCAATCCTCCAGGCACTGGCGCACGGTTATCAGTACGGCTTCGACATCATGGACGTAACCGGCCTGCCGAGCGGCACGGTGTACCCCGCTTTGCGTCGACTCGAAAAGAGCGGTGTCGTCGAATCCCGATGGGAAGACGAAGCTGCGGCGCACAAAGATCAACGACCCGCGCGCAAGTACTACAAATTAACCGGCGCCGGCAAAGCGGCACTTTCCGAAGCGATTGGCAGATATCGCCGACTGGAAGGAACGCTGACCCGAAAACCCAAACGCACAACCGGATGAGACTTAACTTCGACAATCAAGCCATGTACCTGTATTTCGTTCACGCTATGAGTCTGCTCGTTCCCCGCCAGGCGCGATTGGATTGGCGGCGAGAATGGGAAGCCGAAATCGTCAATCACCTGAGGGTCCTCCAGAAACGCAATCGGCTCAACCTAAAAAGCAAAGTCGATCTATGGGCAAAGGTAGCTGGTGCATCGTTTGACGTAGCGATGTTTGAGAACAATAGGACGCGCTTCGTGCTGATTGGGCTCAACAGCCTGGTTGCTGTCACAATGGGTTCGGCCGCAGTTCAGGAATTCTCTATTCGTGATGTTCGTGGTGGCCAGCTACAACCGTTCTTCTTAAGCTCAGCCGTAATCATCGTCAGTGTCCTGTTCATCATTTCAGCCGTCGCGATATTGCGCGAGTCGAGCGCCGAGCGCTCACTGGTAATCATCACCGGTGTGTTGTCTATTGTAGTCCACGTGTACGGCACGCTACCGCCTCATGGGAATATGGGATACCTCGCGTTGCTGATTGGCGCCGGTTACGGCCTCGTAATGATTCTTATTTACCAAAGAATGAAATTTATTCTCCTGGTAGCTTTCGTAATTGCCTCACCAGTGAGCATCATCAGTCAGACTCCGCGGCCCGAGGCAGAGGTACTGAGAACTGAGCAAGAACAGCGTGAAGCGTACTTGAAACGCGACATAGCGAAAACTGAACGGCTGGTTGCCGATGAATTTATTTTCACATCGGGTCGAAATGTCGGAGACAAGGCGTCCCTCTTAGATTTTCTTAAGACTACTGCGGTCGATCCGACACTTACTCTGACGGCCGAAGACACGCGCGTTGCGGTCGATGGCGATACCGCGATCGTTATTGGCCGTCGCGTTGAAAGGCGTAGACGTGAGGACAACAACCGTGAAGGCGTCGCCTACGCACGTTACGTCCGCACTTACATAAAACGACAAGAACGCTGGCAGTTACTCGCGGAACATCTCGAGACCATCCCAGCCGAACGTACTGCCGTCAAGATCGATGCGAAAATTTATGACGATTACGTCGGAGAATATGAGAGTCCGATATTCGACTTCGCGGTGATCAAGGACGGAGAGCGTCTGATGGCCGTACCCAAAGAACGGACTACGACGCGCACTAGCCAGGGCCGCCCACCCGGCGAGCTACTCCCCGAATCAGAGGCCGAGTTCTTCCTGAGAGGTCGAGATGCGCAGGTAATCTTCATGAGAAATCGCAAGGGCGAGGTTACTCACGCGATTATGCGAATCAATGGGGCTGACATCCGGGCCACGCGTCGGAAATAGTTGGTACGCGACCCAAGATAACGCTAGACTCTCACCACCGCTCAGTCGTTACTCAGAACAATTCAAGGAAGCTCGATATGCCAGCAGCGGACCTCTTGCTGTATTTATTCCGTTCCTCGCCATCGGTATATTGTGGAGCATCGGCCTGATCCGGAAAATTAAACGGCGACCCGAAGATCAGAGTTAAGGGGTATATATATGAAAAGGTTGGTTTATTGTTTATTCGTCATGATCGCATTTGCCATGAATCTCGCGGCGCAGGATGTTCACTCTTACGCGAAACCCTCGGCGGTTCGAGTTAAGCACGTCGATCTGGACTGGGACGTCCTTTTTGATCAGAAGATTCTCAAGGGCACGGCGACGTTGACGGTCGAACGAAGTTCGCAGACTGAACCTTTAATCGTCGATACGCGAGATTTGAAGATCGAAAGAGTCGAGACGTCAACCAACGGCGTGGAATACGCACCCGGGACTTTCACGGTCGGAACGAGCGACAAAATTCTCGGCGCGCCGCTGACTATTCCCTTGCCTGCCGGCGCCACACGCGTTCGCATTCATTACTCGACGTCTCCCGGCGCTTCCGGATTGCAGTGGCTCGCGCCGGCTCAGACTGCCGGCAAGAAAGATCCTTTCATGTTCACTCAATCGCAGGCGATTCACGCACGCAGTTGGATTCCACTACAGGACACGCCAGCTGTTCGAGTGACTTACAACGCGCGCGTACGCACGCCGCGAAATCTCCTTGCCGTTATGAGCGCCGAAAACGACGCGCGCACACCTCGCGACGGCGACTACAGCTTCCGCATGCGCCAACCAATCCCCTCATACCTGATTGCACTGGCGGTCGGCGATCTGCGTTTCCGCAGCCTTGGCCCGCGGACAGGTGTGTACGCCGAACCGCAAGTAATCGATCGCGCGGCGCGTGAACTCAACGACACAGAGAAAATGGTTGTCGCTACTGAACGGCTTTATGGACTATATCGTTGGGGCCGTTACGACATTTTGGTTTTGCCACCAAGCTTTCCTTTTGGCGGGATGGAGAATCCACGGCTCACTTTTGCCACGCCGACAATTCTCGCCGGCGACAAGAGTCTTGTATCACTCGTCGCGCACGAGTTGGCCCACTCGTGGTCAGGCAACCTCGTTACGAACGCTACGTGGCGCGACTTCTGGTTGAATGAAGGCTTCACGGTTTATCTCGAAGGCCGCATTCAAGAAGCGGTTTACGGTCGGGCGCGTGCGCAAATGGAAGCTGCCTTGGGCCTGCGTGAACTGCAGGACGAGATGGCCACGTTGGAAGACCGCGACGAAATCCTTCATGTTGATCTCGCTGGGCGAGACCCGGATGAAGGTTTCACGAACGTGCCTTATCAAAAAGGCGCACTCTTTCTAGTTCATGTGGAACAAACCTTCGGCCGCCCGCGCTTCGATCGATTTCTGCGCAGTTACTTCAATCATTTCGCTTTCCAGAGCATCACGACTGAACAGTTCCTGACCTATTTGAAGCAAAACCTGCTCGATAAAGATCCCGCGTTGGCTGCGCGAGTCCCTATCGATGAATGGATTTCAAAGCCGGGACTTCCCGCTAGTGCTCCGAAGCCAACATCTCCCGCGTTCGCGCGGGTTGAAGAGCAAGCACAACGTTGGCTACGAAATGAGATACCGCCGACGCAGATTCCTTTGGCGCGGTGGACCACACAGGAAAGACTTCATTTTCTGAAGTTCGTGCAGAGCGCCCTCGAACCTCCTCCGTCCTCAGGCGGTCCAGCCGGCACTCAACTTAGTCACACCGAGAGAGTAAGGTTGATGGGAGAACTCGACCGCGCCTTCAACCTGACGCGCTCAGGCAATTCCGAAGTCGTTTTTCAGTGGTTGATGATGTCGATTCAAAACAAGTACGAGCCGGCATCTGCGAGGCTGGAGGAATTCCTGCTTTCGGTTGGTCGGCGCAAATTCATCAGACCGCTTTATCAAGAGCTCGCCAAGACACCTGAAGGTAGAGAACGGGCGCTCGCGATCTATCGCCGCGCCCGTCCAACGTATCATCCGATCGCGGTTACGAGTAT
>DASRPN010000130.1:0-38214 GCA_035646355.1 Pyrinomonadaceae bacterium
TTGCGGGAGTTGTTGTCTTGGTCTCGTCACGCGAGACCTGGGTTTAGCCTTATCAACCCTCGATCGTGCTCATCGCTGTGACGGCACGTTTTTCGTAAGCCGCAATAGTCGCGATGTTCTTCTTCTCCACCTCACTCAACGCTGCATCACTGAAGTTTGGATCCGCTTTGTACCAATCAAAACTCGAAAAGTACTTTTGCAGCCACGGCTCCTTAAACATCTTACCGTGCCGCGCGTAGATCTCGTGTCGCATCTGGCTTGCGTCTTCGATGAACAACCCCTCCAGCAGCGCGCGCGCGATCGGCTTCGTACTTAACTCCTGGTGAATACGGTTCTCGTATTTGACGATCGCTTCGACGTTGAGCTTGTCATTGCCCGAGAGACTCTCATCCTTAAAATTCTCGTCCGGCGTATACCACGGCTGAGCATAGAAGTACTGCTGCAACCACTCAGCGCGAAACATGCGACCGTGTCGCGCGTAAATTTCGTTCCGCAGCAAGCGCAGCTCGTGCAGACTCAATCCGTGCAACATCTGCTCGGTGATCGCCTTGCTTTCGAAGAGCTCCATATCACCGGGAAGGAGCGCAACCTTGCGTTGCTTCTTCTGAGCCGTGCTCAGCAATGCGAGGTTCTTGCGTTCAATAGCGGTGAGCTTCTTCGAATCGTACTTGTCGTTAGGGCGATACCAGTAGCGCTCCTCGAAATACTGTTGCAACCACGGTTCGTCGTCGAAACGCTTCCCATGAATCGCTTCGATCTCAGCTTGCAACACCTTCCACTCGGCGCCACTGTGCTGCCCTAACTTCCTAGCGGTGATCGGACGATCGCGCCAGTAACGCATGTCGCCCGGCTGGATCGTATCGTGCTTCGAAGCTTCGGCGATGCGGATCACATCGAGGTTGCGTCGCTCAGTGTCATTAAGCATCGAGTTTTTAAACTCGGCGTTCGGTTGGTACCACGCCTGCGATTCGAGATAGTTCTTGATGTCCGCGTCTTTAAAGATGCGGCCATGACGCCCGAACACCAGCCCGCGCATCAGTTTCAGATCCCAGATCGTGAGCTTCTGAACGTCCGCCTGCCTGATCGCGCTTTCGCTGAAGTCGAAGTTCTTCCAGCGGTCGATCGGTTCCTGTGCGTTGGCGGTAAACGAGGAGACCAAAAACAGACCGAGAAGAAAAAGGGGAAGTCGGGAGGCAGAAAGCACAGATTTCTCTCCTTTATTAAGAAGCGCAATGTTGCTCAAAAGCGTTTGTTAGCTCGCTGGCGATCTGGGTCGCGTCACGGCCCTCAATTTGAAACCGTTCCAGCATGTAGACGAGCTCGCCGTCTTTCAGGATGGCGATAGACGGCGACGACGGTCCATAACCGGTGAAGTAGCTGCGCGCTCGTTCGGTGGCCTCGATATCAGCGCCTGCGAACACGGTCGCGACTTTGTCAGGTTTGACGCCGTGTTGCAGAGCGAGCGCCACGCCGGGTCGCGCCTTTCCCGCGGCACAGCCACAAATCGAGTTTACGACCACCATCAGCGTACCTTTGCTGCTCTTCACGGCAGTGTCGACCTCTTCCGCCGATCTCCACTCCTCTACACCTAAACGCGTCAAATCTTCGCGCATCGGGCGAATCATGATTTCCGGATATGGCATTTATTAGATCTCCTTCGTGTTTTGGTTCATTCTAACTGATCGAGATGGTTCGTGGGGCATCGCCGTCGCCCGCTATGTTGATGCGCCAGACGTCTGAAGGCAACGGGTAGTTGCCCATTCGTTCCGGCCATTCGATGACGATCACTGCCTGTTCATCGATAAGCAACTCATCAAGGTCGACGGCGTGGGCGGCGCTCGCGCCTTCGTCCAGACGATACAGATCGATGTGATACAAGCGCAGCCGCCCCGTATACGGGTTGACGAGCGTGAACGAGGGACTGGTGACGTCCTCCTCGTCGATTCCCAGCGCTGCGCAGATTCCTTTGACTAAGAGCGTCTTGCCTGCGCCGAGCGGACCGCTCAGTAGCAGGATCTCACCGCCTTCGAGCCGCGCGCCGAGTTGGTGTCCGAAGTTGAAAGTCTCCACCGGTGAAGAGCTGTGGAGCTCACCAACGGGAAGATGTTCGCCCGTTTTAATTGTCATCGCCTTCGGATCCGAGTTGGTGTAATTGTGGTCGGAATTGCTCTCCGTGAGGATCGAGAAACCGAATTGCCACACTGAAGTGATCGCGAATATCAGAGGCGACCATTGTGCGCATGCCGAGTTTGCTTGCCGCAAAGTCGCCCGCGAGTCCGCCGATGTACAGCGCCGCGATTACGGGCGCGAGCGGATCCGCCTTGTCTTTCAACGTCGCAAAAGATTGCGTAAGAAATCCGGCTATGAGACCGGTCAGCGTGTCGCCGGAGCCCGCCCTGCCAAGCCCGGGATTGCCGGTAGGATTAATAAAGACGCGACCGTCCGGCGCAGCGACAAGCGAGCGCGAACCCTTCAAAACTAAAATCACCTGATTCGTCGTCGCAAACTCGCGCGCCACCGCAACTCGATCCCTGATCTCACCAGACGCGCCGATCAGTCGAGCCATCTCACCCGCATGTGGCGTCAACACAAGCGGATGTTTTGCAGAACCTTTCAGACCCGAGGGCCAGGGAGCGAGGCAGTTCAATCCATCGGCATCGATCACGCATGCTGTCGATCGCCGCTCCACGATTGTCAAGACAAATTTACGTGTGCGATCGTCGTCTGAAGTCAGTCCAGGTCCGACGGCTACAACGGTGCTCTTTTTCTCTGCGAGCTTCAGAAAATGATCGACTGCTTCGTCACTAACCGCGCCGCGATCAGTCTCTGCAAGCGCTCTCGTCATCACTTCCGGCATCGAGCCACTCGCAACCAGCGGCTGAGCTGATGCCGGCGTGGCCACGGTTACCAATCCTGCGCCTGAACGCATCGCCGAATTGGCGCATAGAGCCGCGGCGCCCGAGTAACCGCGCGAGCCTGCGGCGATGAGCACATTGCCATGCGAGTTCTTGTAAGACCCTGGAACGTAGCGTGTGCTGACAAGCCATTGCCTCACGTCCTCCGCTTCCACAAGAAACAACCGCGGCTGCTCTGATTCGTCCACCAACGACCGCGGCGATCCGATGTCCTCAATTATCAACGTACCGCCGTAATCACAAGCCGGCGGAAGCACGTTGGCAGTCTTGGGCGCAGTGAATGTAACTGTCGTATCTGCGGTAACGGCAGGACCGATCGGTTCTGCCAGATCCGCGTTAAGACCCGAAGGGAGATCGACGGACAAGATCCACGGTCGGTCTTGACCCGCGCTCTCACGAGCGTCGCGCAGCGATGTGAGATGCTCGATTACTTTTCTGTGAACACCGTCGACCGCTCGCGTCAATCCTGTTCCGAACAGGGCGTCCACAATGACGTCGTATTCGCGATCAACGTCGGGGAGCCCGTCCCAGGTCGAAGTGTCGTCACATTCAATAAAGTTCAACTGTCCCAAGTCCGCACGGCCTGTAACGCGGTCGAAGTTGGTCCGGGCATCTCCCCGCGTCTCCGACAACAATCCAAACAGCACGACCGTGCATTCCGCGCCCTCGTCCGCGAGTAATTGGGCCAGTCCCGCGCCGTCGCCGCCGTTGTTGCCCTTGCCACACAGGATCAGAACCTGTAGACCCGCCACATCCCCCTCGTAGAGAGTCTTGATGGCCGCGCGGCACGAGGCACTAGCAGAATCCATCAGGAGCAGGGAAGGGACGGCGTACCTCTCCGTGGTGAGACGGTCGATCTCCCGCATTTGTTCGGATGAAACTACTGGAAGCACCCGCCGATGATATCAAACCCTAAAAACAAAAAAGGCCAGCCAAGGCCCCCCGCCTTGCTTGCCGCTGCACCAACCGTCCGTTTTTCCAGGATACTTAACTTAAATACCTAATAAACCAGCCACTCCAGAAAAAAATGAAAAAAGATTCTGGAACAGGGAGCACTTCTGTTCCAGAATCTCTCTTCGTCGCCTAATCCCTGCTAGATCGTAATCGCCGCCCGAACGTTGTTGTGCGCCACTGCCGGGGTTTTATCCGTGGCCGGCGCAAGACCGGCGCCCATCAGGTACATCAGCGTCTCACAAACTTCCCGTGAGCCCGTCCCGACCACCTGTCCATTCGCATCCTGCAGCACATAGATTCGGCCACTCCCGTCCAATGGAAGAATCATCGGCTGTGTATACATGTGTTTATCTCCTTGGGGGCCTCAAAGAACGTTTCGCAGGAGATGGATATCACTTCTGCTGTCGATTTTTCAACCTGCGACGGACCATGCCGGCCGTTCCAGCGAGTCCGCTGCCCAATAGGAACAAGCTCGCCGGTTCTGGAACTTCGTTGGTTGCCGGAGCAAAACCGCCCAGGCGCCACTGGTTGATCTCGGCGAAAGTCGTGCCGTTCAAACCCTGAACGGTAACGCTATTGATTACCGCGCCTTCAAAAGCCTCAATCCCGAAGAAGTTCTGGCCGTTGGTGTCGACAGTGAATACCTGATCGAAAACCTGTCCGCCGAGAAGCGTGTAGTTAACTGTGAACTGTACCTGTGTCGGAGGAGGCAAGCCATTGGTAACGTCGATGTTCAGAATTAGTTTGGTGAAGGTGGCGCCGTTTTCGAGCTGCACGGTGACGTTCGTGAAAGGTGTGTTACCGGTTCCACCGACCAGCACCGCCTGACCGCCGCTGACGCCGAGGTTGCCGTTGCCGGAAGCCGAGGTGAAATCGACGATAAAACCGGCACCCGCGCCGTTAAAGTCGCCCTGCACGAGGGTTCCCGAGTGAACCAGGGAGGCGTTGTTGAAAAGCGCGTTGTCAGTGCCCTGATTTCCAGGGTTTCCGACGGTAATTGTGATTGGATCCGCCCATGCGGTGGACGAGGCTGCCATCATCACGAGGGCCGCCGCCAGGGAGAGCACGAGGCGCTGGAGGTTAAAAATCGGGGGCATTGTTGGAACTCCTACGGTGTCGATTACTAAACCATAGAAAAGAAAGTGCTAATCGCACGACGATTCCAATACGGCAGTGATGTCGTGATTTCGACTCTGCGTATTCTGCGTTCCTCTGCGCCTCTGCGGTTAACTGTTTTTGCATTTTACATTTAACGCAGAGGCGAGAGGAACGCCGAGATACGCAGAGAAAGTTTCGAATGACCTACCACTATGGCTGCCTTAGCGAACGAACTTGAGAATGCGCCCGATGACGGCGCGGGCAGGCGGCAGGCCGAAAAGGTAACCCACCGCGAAATAACAGGTGCCGTAAACGCCCAGGACGACAATCGCCAGAGGAATTGGGTGCCAGCCGGTGACTAAAAGCTTCAATCCCCAACCGAGTGCAGCACCCAGTAAAGCTCCCAGCCAGAGTTTCGCGGCGTAGGAGAGAGGCAGACCCGTGCGCCCGATTCGCGTGTTAAGGCTTCGGCGCAACAGTACGAACTCGGCCCAACCGGCAATTCCGGAAGCGACGGTGATTCCCGCCGCTCCAAGGTTCGCATCGATACCAAGCAATCGCGGTAAGTGCAGGGAAAAGAAGTAACCAAGCGCCCCACCCAGCGCGACTCGCAACACTGCGTAGCGCAGGGGAGTGCGTGTGTCCCGCAACGCGTAATACGTTGACGAGTAAAGCCGGCCCATCGTCGAAGCGAGTAGACCGATGGCGGAGCCGGCGAGGATGGTCCAAACAAAGATGGCGTCGTCTCTCGTGAACTTTCCCGTTTGATATAAAACTGCGGCAATCACATCGCCGAGCGCCAGAAACGCCACTGCCGAAGGGACGATGAAGAAACTGATTCTCTTCAGTCCTTCTTCAAGCCTGTGCCGCAGTGTTTCAGCGACAACACTCTCGGTTCCCAACGTCTTCGACATCGCCGGCAGCTCCGCCGCCGAAACCGACATTCCAAATAAACTAACGGGAAGCGTGTAAAGACTCTGTGCGTAATTGAGAGCTACGAGCGCGCCCTGACCGAGGAAACTTGCGAGCGCTGCATCAACAAACGCGCTGATCTGGACCACGCCGCGACTCATAAACACGGGAAAGAAACTGTGCAGCACTTGTCGCACGTGCGCACTCGCTAGAGTCAGTTGAGGACGGAAGCGCTTCAACAGTCGCAGGACCGTCGGCAGTTGCACGCCAAACTGAAGCACGCTGCCGACGACCGAACCCCACGCCGTCATTGCCGCAAGCGTTGCGAGATCGACTCGGTTATCGAAGTAAATGAGCGCGGTGATGATCGCTGCGTTCCAGGCGACGGGCGCGGTGTAGGAAATGAAAAAACGATGATGACTGTTGAGAACTCCAAGACACCACGCTGAAAGCACCAGCATGCCCGCGCCGGGAAACAGGATGCGCACAAGCGTGATCGCCAGGTTTCGTCGTTCTTCCTCGAAGCCGGCGGCGATTATGGTGACGATATAAGGAGTGGTGAGCACACCGAGCAGCACCACGATCGCCGTAACCAGTGCGAGGATGCCGAAGATAGCATTCGCGACTCGCGCTGCCTCTTTCTCGTCATCCTGGGCCAACAGCTTCGCATAAACCGGAATGAATGAAGCTGACAGTGCTCCTTCGCCGAAGACGTTCTGAAGAAAGTTCGGAATACGAAACGCGGCACTGAAAGCGTCACCTTCCGCGGACGTCCCGAAGTAGTGAGCGAAGATACGTTGACGAACTAAGCCGACGATGCGGCTGATGAGAATTCCCGCGCCGACCAAGAATGCCGAACGACCTGTGCTTGGCGGTGCTGGTTTCGCGGGAGCCGCGGGTTCTGGTACTGCTGCGCCTACCTGTTCGACAGTTTCACCGGCGGCGGTACCGGCGGCAGGGGATTCATCGGTGCTGATTTCGCGGTCTCGTGTCAGAGAGCGTATTCCTTCATCTTGTTGAGAAGTGTTTTATAGCTGACACCGAGATCTTCGGCAGTTTTGCTTTTGTTGCCGAGATTCGCTTCGAGCACGTGCACGATCTTGCGGCGTTCGACGAGGCGCAAGGCTCGATGGCCCACGTCAGAGAGTGTGCCGGAGAGATCCAGTTGTGGAAACACTTCATCGCCGGCGTCTGACGCGCGCCCCACGCTGAGATCGCGAGGTTCGAGAATCATCGTGTCAGACAGAATGCACGCACGCTCAATCGCGTTCTCGAGTTCTCGAACATTTCCCGGCCAACGGTGCTCGCGTAACGCCATCTCCGCCTCAGGATTGAGCTGCGCCTCGCGCCCGCGCAAATCCTTCCCAATCTCGGCCGCGAAATGACGTGCGAGTAGCAACACGTCGTCGCCACGATCGCGCAGTGGTGGTATCTCGATCGGAAACACTGCTAAACGGAAAAACAGGTCGCCACGAAACTCGTTGTTCTCAACCGCGGCCTTCAAGTCTTTGTTAGTGGCAGCTACAACGCGAACATCAACCGCGATCGGCGAGCGTCCACCAATGCGATCGACGACTTTCTCTTCAATCGCGCGCAACAATTTGCCCTGGACCGCCAGCGGCAACTCACCTATCTCGTCGAGAAAAACAGTACCGCCCGTCGCCAGTTCAAACTTCCCTTGCCGGCGATCGCTCGCGCCCGTGAACGCACCACGCTCGTGGCCGAACAACTCGTTTTCGATCAGTGTTTCAGGAATGGCGGCGCAGTTGATCGCGACAAATGGTTTATCGCGCCGAGACGAAAGGTGATGGACCGCACGCGCAAACAACTCTTTGCCCGTGCCCGATTCACCAAGCAACAACACCGTGGCTTCTGTTTGCGCCACACGCTGCGTTTCACCCACTGAACGCTTCAGCGCTTCAGATTCGCCAAGGATGCGCGGAAAGCCGTAGCGGCGCGACCACTCTTCGCGCAGTAACACGTTCTCCGTTCGCAGTCTCGCTTGCTCCAATGCTCGTCCAACGAGCAACAACAGATGATTCGAATCGACAGGCTTCTGAAGAAAATCGTGCGCGCCGTCTTTCATGGCCTGCACCGCCTCGTCGACCGAACCGAAGGCGGTCATGACGATGACGGGAACATCAGCGTCGGCGTTGCGCGCGGAGCGCAGCACGTCGAGACCGGAACCGTTGGGCATGCGTAGATCGGTAAGGACGAGTCGATGGCGAGTGGTGGCGATTTCGTTGAGTGCGGAAGAGGCGTCGACGGCTTCCGTGACACTGTAGCCGGCATTCTCGAGAGTCAATCGGAGGACGCGGCGCAGGCTGTCTTTGTCTTCGACAAGTAGGATGTCAGCCATCCGTGAGAGGATAACACGGCTTATTTGTCAGTGGTCAGTAGTCAGTAGTCGGTTGCCGATTGCGTATTGACCACTGACTACTGACCACTGGCTACGGACCACTGACAAACTATTAATACTCGCGAATGTCGCGAACGATGTCCCCGAGCGCGTCTCTCGCTTGTGACACCCACACTGAATCGTACTTCAAGTTTGACGTGCCGGCGCCTTCGGTGACAAACGTAGGCGCGAGAAAAGGATGTGAGAGTCCATTCTCTAAAGAGGGCCACGAACGCGCAAATCTAGCGACGTAGATCGAGCCCCAGATGTTTCCACTGCCGCCGCCGTCGCGAAGGATCACGCCGTCTCCGAGTACAAGAATGATTCCCTTGAACGTTGGGTTGCCGTTCAATGTCAGCGTGCCCGTGACGATCAAAATTCCGGCGCCGCCATCCAGAGTCGCGTTACCGTTCACGAAAGTGAATTTAGGAGACGCTTCAGTTCCGGCAACACCGTTGAGGCTGGTGAAGAAACGGCCCATGCTGCGTGCTACCAGCTGCATGTCTGTCAGAAACGTTCGCGCCTTGTCGGCCGTTCGCAGCCACGACGGTAGGTCGTTGATGGCTACCACCTGCGTCGATACTTCCTCAACTGTGGCGCCTTTCGTAATCGCAGTGTCGGCAATTACTTTATCCACCGCGTTGGTAACGCCGAACGTCGGCAAATTAGGTTTCGCGGTGGCATTGTCGTGTCCGGTGTAAAGCTTTGACGCACTTGTGCCGATGTCGAACGTCATCCCGATGCCGGCGTCAGATCCCCGCATTACCAACATAGCGTTGGGACTAAACTCGAAGTTGGTCTTCTCAACGATCATCTCCATGTTCTTGATCGAGCCGTTTGGACCATAGCCGGTTGATTGCACCTGAATTCGTCTGGGCCGGTAAGAAGCGTCGGTGCTACGAGTCGTGCCGTTCGGGTCGTCGGGATCGATCACGACGACGCTATACGAGTAGTTTCCTCCGGTTGGGGTGACGCGCCAGTCGTCGCTGTCGTAATCGAGCCAGGCTGTTAGCCGTCCCACCGTTGAAGGATCGTCATCAATATTCGACGTTTCGGGATCGACGGCGTTGAGAAAGTTCATGCGCGTCGTGCTCGGTATCCCGTGCGGGGCAACATGCCCGCGGATGATGTTCAGTGTGTCTTCCAGTCCGCTCTCAGCGGCATAATACGCCTGCAACTCTGCCGTGCCCTCGATCGACGTGGTGACGGACATACCGGTTGTGATAATCACGGTCCCGGCGACCGCCAGCAGCAACGTTGCGATCAGGATGCTGATGATGAGGGCGGCGCCCTTTTCACCGTGACGATCGGAGATTTTTCTTGTCTGACGCGTCATTCTTATGATCCCTCAACGAGTTAGTAAGTAATCTGACTGGCGTTTCTTAATACGACTTCCGAACGAAGGGTCAACGGACGCATCGGTTGGTAACCCGGAGAACCAGGCGCGCCGATGGCCGGGAGCGTCACACCAACCTCGACCATGACCTTCCATACAAGGCTGACGTTGCTGGTGTTTGCCACCACATCGACCGTATTTCCGTCCATGTCGTAGTAGGTGAGCGAAAAAGTGTCGAGCCTGTTTGCGAGGACAGTTATTCCTTCTCGGTCCGGTCTGGTGACATCGTATCGAACGAGGTAGTGACGATCCGCGGCGTCGTCGTGATACATCGAGTATTTAATGTCCTCATCGGGATCGGAAACGAGCGTTGCGCCGGCTTCCGTAGTGTAAGCATTCAGGTTCGCACGAAATCTAATCGAAGTTGGACCAGTATCGCCGGTTACGAGGCCGTTATCCGGCAGGCCGAAACCGGAGTTGGCAATCTCGCGCGAGACGATGTTGAGCGCGCGCTGGGCGTCGGCGATCGCGTCGGAGCGAGCATCCTCACGAGTACGCATGCGCAACGACTGCGCGACGAGGGTGCTCGCAATGCCGGCGATGACGATGGTCACCGTCATTGCGATTAGCAGTTCGATCATCGAAAAACCGCGTTGAGAATTTTGGCTCTTTATCATCTCTCGTCGTTCCTTAGGAGCCCGCATAAGGGCCGAGTGCAAATGCGGCACGTTGCACGCTGATCTCCACGGTGCCGCGCGCCCATTCGTCCTTATTCAGCAGCGGCGTCACCTGGATCTTGATCGTTTTGAGCGAAGTGGTGGTGTCCGTAATAGTAGTGACGACGGTGTAAGTTCGATCGTCTCCACTGGTGACCGTCTTGCTGGTCGCGGTATGTGCCGTGAGACCCGCATCGAGGAACTTCATCTGTCGATAACGTTCCATCTCCTGTTGTGCGACTGCGAGTGCCAGCGCACGATCGCGGGAGCCGGTGTTGTTTTTGATGGCGAAGGCGAATACTGCGCAGATGCCCAGGCCGCCGATCATCATCACGAGCAGAGCCGAAGTTGTCTCCACCAGCGTGAAGCCTTTTTCCTGCTGACGTTTCTTTCCGCGTGAGCTAACTGACCAGCGCATGTCAATTCTCCATTAGTTGGTGATGGTCAAAGTCACTGTTTTGGTGCCACAAGGCGTTTCGAAAGCGAGCGTAAAGTTGCCGCGGGTGTTGTTCACCGATGCGACCTGGAAGGTGTTTCCAGTAAGTCTAGTCACCGTAATATTGTTCGCTCCTTCGGTGAAGGCGACTGTTCCGCTCGGGTTCACGCTAAAGCTAATGGTTCCACCACTGTGTTTCGAGAACGTCAACGGGCTCGGACTAGTGGAGACCGTGACTATGCACGGCGTCGGCGTCGGATTCGGATTAACCGGCGTTGCTGATGGTGATGGTGATGGCGATGCCGATGGACTGGCCCCCGGACTTGGGTCGGGGTTAGGTGATGGCTCCGGATCTCCTCCTGGTGACGGTGTTGGTGTCGGATCCAGATCGACGACGTCCGGCGTCGGAGTTGGCGATGGTGAGTTGTCGTCGTTTGGCGTCGGAGTCGGTGTTGGCGATGGGTGGGGAGTATTATTTGCGTTGAGAGTTGATCCACCATCGATCGGGGTCAGGCCCGTAGTGGTATTAACGTTCGGAACGTCGTCGAGATAAACGTCGCTGTCTAGCGTGACGTCGCCTGACCGCGTTATGTCGACGATGCGTTGATCGGCCTCGTCGTCACCCCACTGCAAAGCGATACTGACTTTGACGTCAGTTGACTCCAAATCGACGAGCCGACCACGCCAATCAAAAACGAGAGCGATCGGATCAGTCGCGAAAACCACGCCGTCGTCAAGAGTGATGTCCTTCGTTTCAACAGTTCCGTCACCGTCGAAATCCATCTTCACGCGATAAGTCGTCTTATTCAGAACTTCGATACCGGCCATTAAATTCGGGTCGGTGGGATGACGTCGCACGGAGTCGACTCGCGCCTTTTCAGCATAACTCGCAAGCAAGCGTGAGGAGTTCGTCAAGCGGATGCGTTGCCGGGCGGACGTGATGCCCATGAAGGCCAGTCCGGAAACGACGCTCGCGACGGCGAGGGTGACCAGCAGTTGCATCATTGAGAAGCCGCGTTGGGACGTTGGTTTCTGCTTTCTTTTGGTTCGCGTGGTGGCGCTCATCACTCCTCCCGGTGCGGGAATTAGGGGATTTCGACAAAAATTCCCGTGGTCCAAGATGCATCGACTATGCCAGCCGTGGATCGCTCGCAAATCCTTCAGTTTCTCGCGTGGATTCTTAGGCGGTGGAAGTCCGGTTGTTACCAAAGGTAACGCTGATGAGAAGGAAGTTACCCAAGTGGCGCTTGAACGATTTCTGCGGAATCAGGCGCGATTACGCCTTTAAGTAGAGAGCGACCGGTTCTTTCGGCGCGAACGAGTTTGGTGGGGATTTAAGAGAATCGTCCGCTGAAGATGCGGTGCCGCACGCCGCGACGCAGTTGGACGAGAAAGCGCCCCGGCGATCTTTGGATCGCCGGGGCGCAATTATTACCTGGTGGTCTGTAATTCTTACTTGGCTATAGGGAAGAAACGACGGGGAGAAACGGGGACGGGGAGAAGCGGAGAAGCTCCCCGTCACCCCGTCCCCGCATCTGCCCTTCTCCCTTTCCCTCTTCAGTTAGACTTCGAAGGTGGTTCGAACTCGTCGGCGCCGGCTACAGTGCTTTCCGTCTGCGACAGTTTCATGGTCAACATCAGTGGCGTGTAATCGAAGGCTTTTGGACCGCCACGCGTGTTCTGGACCAGCATCACAAGGTAGTCCTGGTTATCGCGAAAGCGGCTGACACTGCCACGCTGATTCATGATCACGAACAGCAGCACTTCGCCATTGGCGGCACGCATCTGCCCGACGAGCGAGCTCGCACCACCGTCAGTTCTCAACAGTGTGCCGGTCTTGGCAATCACGCTGCCGCGCCAAGCCATTCCCGTGAACCGATCTTCCAACGTACCCGGATCGATCCCCGCAACGGGCATGATCGACGCCGGAGTCAGTCCTGATTTATTCAACTCCGCACGAAGCGCGCGATAAACCTTCATCATCGTTCGCGGCGAAGCGCGATTCGCGCCGAGCCCGCTCAGCCGCGAGATCTTCAGATCTTCTGGGGCGAGTTGCAGTTCGCTGATCAACCGTTGTCGCACAGCTTCAGGTCCACCCAGTGCGTCGCCGATGCGATCGGCCATGAAGTTGTTCGAATAGCACAGCAGCACCTTGAGTATGTCCACCAGCTTGCTCGATCGCTGCGTTAACAAAAGCTTCGCCGAAGTTCCAACCGGACCGACCGACACTTCGCCCATGACCGCCACACTCGGAATCTTTTCAAGACTCTCGCGATCGTTAAGCAACGTGCGTTCGTAATTCCACGCGCGCACCGCTTCCGCGTAGCGCAGCGTCGAATCGAGTGTGTCGTAAAGCTGATTGCCGGAGCGGGCTGCTGACGGGCTGAAATTCATCGTAAACCCGGGTGCTACGATGAGATTGCCGCTTACCTCTTTGATACCGAGACCGTTTAGTTCCTTCGCGAGTAACACCGCGTGTTCGTAGTGGAATGACGGATCGCGACCGGAGATATAGAGATTTCCCGTCAATACGCCGGTGTTTTTGTCGACCGTGCCATCGGTCCAGACGCCCGTGGCGAAGCGATGCGACGGGCCAAGTGTTTGCAGCGCTACTAGCGCGGTAGCGAGCTTGAGCGTCGAGGCGGGGTTGAACTGTTCGATCTCGTTTTGACTGGATACGATCTTGCCGTCGAGAGTCTCGATCACGACGCCCTGAAGTCCATAAAGCGGCCGCGTGGTTTCGCTCGCCTCCGCGAGTGACGGTGAAGGCGATGGCGCTGCCGACGGGAGTGGTAATGCGAGTGGTTCCTGTCCAGCCGCAGTCGCAGACAACGCAAACAGGATTACGCAAGACAAACCGACACTGGATCGCCAAGTCAGGATTTGTTGTTTAAGTAAACTCCACATCAACGTCATGGGATTGGTGAGAGCAAGCTTTGATGCGCCGGATCTGAATGAGGATGCGCGCCTCTATGATAGCACCGATTGACGTCGTTTGGGGCCTTACTTTCTACAATGGCTTTCGATAGAGCATTTCGTTGACAATGTTTCAGGCAGGCTCATAGAATCGCCGTATTGACAAACTACAGTGCAACGCAATCAAGAACCCGTCACAGTCGAAAGAGTGATTGCCACTCACCGGGCGCGACGCAAAGAGATTCGAAAACGGCTCGGTGAGTTTCAGCAAGTTTGGCGTAAAGGATCTGACGCCCGGCTTTGGGAAGAACTCGCCTATTGCATTTTCACTGCGGGTGCTTCGGCTCGCATGGGACTCGATTCGGTTGACGCAGTAAGATCGTTGTTGTTCGACGGTGCGCCGGAAGCGATGACCACGGCTTTGAAGAATGCCGGCGCACATCGGTTTCCGGTCGCGAGGCCACAGTACATCGTCGTCACGAGGAATTATTTTCGCTCCGAGTTCGACATGAAGCTGCGGCGGCGACTGCGAAGTTTTTCAGATCCGTTTGAGCGACGCGATTGGTTGGCCCGGGAGAAACAGGTCAAGGGCCTGGGTTACAAGGAAGCCAGTCACTTCCTTCGCAACATCGGCGTCAAAGGGCACGCGATACTTGATAAGCACGTGATGCGTTGCCTCTGCGAAGTTGGCGTCGTCGACGCGCCGAAGCCGCCGTCGACGCGCACAAAGTACCTGGCAGTTGAACAGGAACTGATTCGCTTCGCGCGCGAGATCAAAGTCGACTTCGACGAACTCGATCTCGTTCTTTGGTCGATGAAGACCGGTGAAATACTGAAGTAGAAAGTAGTAATCATGCGCCGTAACAGCAAGACGCGTTTCTCCCGGATGGCGGCCCTCAGTGTGGCCGCTTTCGTGTTTTGTTTTGCCCTCATCGGAACGGCGCCTGACGCCTACGGGTTCTCCGACAAAAAGGCCTATCAAAAAGGCTACAAGGCAATCCGCAAGGGCGACTATCCGCAGGCGGAAAAGATCTTCCGCGACATTCTCGGTAAGAATGCGAAGGACATCGAAGCGCGTCTCGGATTGAGTTTCACGCTGCTAAAACAGCGTAGCTTGCAAGGTGCTTACGACAACGCCGCACGCGTGATCATGCTCGACCCGTTGTCAGCACGCGGTCACGCGTTGCTCGGTTCGGCAATCCTCGCCGCGGGTGAGTTTCGTCTTTCGGTCGAAGAGTTTCGCACTGCGTTGGCGCTCAATGAAAACGAAGCATTGGCTGTCGCCGGGCTCGCCATGGTCGACTTTTATGAGAACCGGTTGACAATAGCGATGCCGGGTTTGCGTCGTGCGGTAAGCCTCGATCCCGAAGAGCCGGACTTTGTTTTCAACCTGGGCCAGGCGGCTGCGAGAAGCGAGCGATATAAGGAAGCAGCCGACGCGTACGAGAGATTTCTGCTGGTCGCTCCTAAGACGGATTTGGATCGCCGCGCACGCATCGTCGGTTTGATCGACTTCCTGCGTTATCTCGGCCGTCAAGGTTCACTCTACATCACGCAGGGCGAGCACCGCGCTTCCGTTCCTTTCGAAGCAACGGACAATCGTCCCGTGCTACCGGTACGGGTCAACGGTCAGAAACAGGCGATGCGTTTCGTGCTCGACACCGGATCGGGAATGTCAGTCATCTCTGAAGAGACCGCAAAGAAGCTCGGCATCAAGCCCGTGGCGAGAGGTGGCCTCGCGCGCGCAGTCGGCGGCGGCGGCAGGTTTGAGATCGTCTACGGCTACATCAACTCGCTGGATATCGGTGGCGCGAGGATCGAAAACGTTCCCGTGTACATCCGAAAGTTTTTCGACAACGCCGTTCCGGTTGACGGTTATCTCGGGTTGTCAGTCGTCGCGAAATATCTTACGTCGATCGACTACGGCACGCGCCGCATGTCATTGGTTCGGCAAAACCAGACGCAGTTCGTTGAATCGTGGACGGTTCGTAGTCCGGAAGGACTTCTGGCCCTCGCGCCTGCAACGCCAAACGACGGCACGGTAGAAGTTCCGTTGCGCACCACCTCGAGCGGATTTTTGAGTGGCGAGGTTGGGCTCCATGGTTTCGAGAAAACAGTAAACTTCATCATCGACACTGCGGCCAGCATCACCGTCGTCTCGGAAAAGTTGTCGCAGGAGGAACAGCTTCTCGAGCTGTTGCAACCTTCGCGCATGCGCGTGTTCGGCGCGGCGGGAGTCACGGAGGATGTGAAACTGTTGCAGTTGCCAAAACTGAGTCTTGGTGTGACGACCCTCGAACGCATTAACGCCGCTGTGCTTGATATGGAACCGGTGAACGAGACGGCAGGGTTCACTCAGGCGGGAATTCTCGGCGGAAACTTTCTCCGCCACTTCCGCGTTTATTTCGACTTCGCGCGCGGCTCGATGCGACTCGAGTCGTTGAATAAGCCGAAAAATACTGAAAGCATTAACCCGGAAACGGTATCATCGACTCCATGAAGCAAGGTCTTTATCTGGAAACATCAGTGATCGGCGCCTATCTCGACAATGGCGAGCCGTTTCGGCGTGACTTAACGATCCGCTGGTGGGAGCACGAAATGCCTGACTACCGCACGGTAGTGTCGCCGCTTGTTTCATCGGAATTGAAACGTGTGAGCGAACCTCATCGCACTTCTTATCTAAAACTGATCGAGAACCTCGAGCAGGTCGATCTGACGGAAGAAGCAGCGATTCTCGCCGAGGGTTACATCTCGCGCGGCATCTTTCATCGCAAGTACATCGCCGATGCACTACACGTAGCGATTGCATCCTTTCACAAGATTGATTATTTGGTGACGTGGAACTTCGGTCACCTGGCTAACGTGCGACGCCAGGCACGCATCAAGCTTTTCAACACGGCTGCCGGGTTTTATGTGCCGATGATCGTGACGCCGGAGTTCCTGGTTTCGGAGGCAACGGAAAAAGTCGGATGAACTTAGTTCTTTGTTCTTTGTACTTAGTTCTTCCCGCTTCTGCTAGAGTTTAAATGGCGAACAAAGCACAGAGTACAAAGCACAAAGATCTATTGCCGATGTATCGACGACCAAAGTTTTTGGAAGTCTTGCACGCGATTCGAGAAGACATGTCGCGCGAAGCGGACTATGATGTTGACCTGTTTGCGGAGATGGTTCGATCGGGAGTGCAACCATCGCACGGACCGCAGCGAGTGATTCGCGGTTTCAGAACTCGCGCGCCGCGTGCAGAAGCGAAGAGCGGAAAGACCGTTAAGCATAGACAGCGCAAGCGAGGCGCGCAATAATGATCGCGGTTCGTACTTTGTTCTTTGTACTTAGTACTAACCCTTTTAATGTTGACCTTAGTATTAAAGAGTTCTATACAAAGCACAAAGCACTAAGTACAAAGCAGATGAATCCTACCTTTGAGACGATCGGTTTAGAAGTTTCGAGCGAGAAGGCTTTTAACTATCTGGCGGAACAGGCGGGGGATCAAGGTGAACCCACGCAACTCAACCGCCGCGGTGCTGTCTTGCACGGTCGTTGTTGGAAACTTGGAGAAGGTCTCGAAGTTTGGACCGTGCTTTATGAATCAGGCAGCGGCGATCTGTTCTACGCTGATTGTCGTCCCGGCTTTCGCGCGCGATACATTCAAACCATCGCTCCTTGGGCGCTCACTGAATATGACGAAGAAGGCGAAGCAGTGATTCACGGTTATCGTGAAGGCACGGACTGCGAAGTCCTGTTTGAGTTGCAAAATCTCACCGAGGTTGGCCCAACTGGTTTTGGCGCTCAGGAATTGCATATCGGACTCTGCGGGCTCGCGTATCGAGCTCGCGTCAGACGTGGAAAAGCAAAGACGCGCTGGTTGCCGTTGGAAAAAGCAGCCCCTGCGCGAGCGGCCCATGAGAACGACTGGAGTTTGACCGGCCGCGTTATCGCGTTCAAGCCTCTGCGCAATCCACTTTCGGGTGAGGACCTCGTGTGGATTCATCTCGACCTCGAACGTATCAAGCTCGAAGTTCTGGTCAACCAACGCGCGTTGCGTGGTGATTCATTGACGGTCGGCGCGACGCTCGACGCGGAAGTCTGGCTTCAAGGCCATGTGCTCGACGAACATGCGCTCCGATCGCGTTACGAAGGTGTCGACTACGCTTGTTCACGCGCGAGTTTCTGGTCTGCCCTGCGTCGTAAGAACTGACGCCTTCATTAATGAAACGCGCGCTCGTCGTTGCCGGTATCATCACCCTCACACTAATCGGTTCCGCTTTCCTGTTTAATAATTATTGGACGCACCGCTTCGACGCGATGATCGCGCGCCAGGCGGCGATCTATCGCGTCGATCCCGATCTCGTGTGGAGCATCATTTACGAAGAAACGTACTTTAGTCCGTGGAAGAAGGGACAGGACGGCGAGATTGGTTTGATGCAGGTAACACCGACGGTTGGACGCGAGTGGGCCACCGAGACAGGGATGCGTGAGCTTGAACGACAGATGGCGACCGATCCCGAGAGCCTGTTGCGCGATCCCGAACGAAATATTCAGATCGGTTGTTGGTATCTCGAGAAGATCTGGGAGCAGTTTCAGGATGTGCGGGACGTTGAGCCCCGAATGATTGCCGCGTATAACGCTGGGCCAAGCCGGGCGGTGGAATGGAGTCGCGTGGAGGAAGGGAAGTCGCAGAGTGGCGCGGAGTTCATCACGCGCATTGACATTCCGTCAACTAAGGCTTACGTCATGTCGATCATGGAACGTTATCGCGAACTCAAAAACGCGAAGGCTCCTCAGGAATAATCCGTGTCATCCGTGTCTTCAAAAATCTATTGTGCGCAATCCGCGGTAGCAGTCAGTGGAACACGGATCGTCGGCACTGGAAGTCGATCTGAAATGATCGATCGATTTCCTCATTTTGAAATTGAGGATTTCGGCGAAGCGCTGATCCTTCCCGGTTTAGTCAACACACATACACATCTCGAACTCACCGCGTTGCGCGGTTATCTCGAAAACGAAGAGAACGACTTTTTTGCGTGGCTGAGAAAGCTCACGCTCGCTCGGCTGGAAAAGATGACGCCGGACGACCTGCGCGTCTCGGCAACGTGGGGAGCGTGCGAAGCAGTGCGCGCGGGTGTCACGTGTGTTGGCGACGCAAGCGATTCCGCGATGACGAGTATGTTGGCTTTGAACGACGTCGGGCTGCGCGGCGTGGTGTTTCAGGAGTCGTTTGGACCGGATCCGCGTTTGGTGCAGGAGAACTTTGAAAAGCTTGAGGCGAAAGTAGCGGAGCTGCGCGGACTCGAGACTGATCTCGTGCGCGTTGGTGTTTCTCCGCACGCGCCATACACAGTTTGCGGGCCGCAGCTTGAACGCATCGCGCGCTTTGTTGGCGACGAACGATTGCCGTTGATGATGCACGCCGCTGAATCACACGCTGAAGAGTTGTTTGTGCGTGAGGGTCGGGGAATTTTCGCTGATGGTTTAGCCAAGCGAGGGATCGAATGGAAAGCGCCGCGGCTATCGACGATTCAATACCTGAAACAGGCCGGCATACTCGCGACGCAGCCATTGTTGGCCCATTGCATTCGCGTTGGCGATACAGACACCGAAACGTTGAGCGAGACGCGTTCGAAGGTCGCACACTGCCCGAAGTCGAATGCGAAGCTGGGCCATGGACGAGCGCCGTTCGCGAAGTTTCTTAACGCCGGCGTGGTGGTTGGATTCGGTAGCGATTCCGTGGCGAGTAATAACACGTGCGACATTCTCGAGGAAGCGCGATTCGCAGTTTTGCTTTCACGTGCGGGTGAAGGTGACACTCTGATCTCCGCGTCCGACGCATTGGCGACGGCAACACTCGGTGGCGCACGTTGTATGGATCTCGCCGGCCAAATCGGAGAGCTGAGCGCAGGCGCGCAGGCTGATCTTGTAGTTCTCTCGGTGAAGGGAGCGCACCAGACACCAAACCACGATCCCGCAGCGACAGCGATCTTCGCATCGTCTGGTCGCGATGTGATTCTTACTGTGATTGCCGGACGTGAAGTGTTTCGTGATGGTCGCGTCGTAGGCGTTGACGAGGAACGCCTACGCGCGCGAATGAATGAAATCAGCGTAAAGCTATGAAAGCGACGCCGTGATCGCCTCGTCAAAGATCTCGAGGGCGACATCGACGTTCTCTTTCGTCAACACCAACGGCGGCGACCAGCGAATCGTGTTTGTGCCCGCGCCGAGGATGATCAGGCCTCGATCGAAGCAGGCGACTTCGATGCGATCGCGCAGCTCCGGCGCTGGTTTCAACGAAGCTTTGTCTTCCACAAACTCGACTCCAAGCATCATTCCCATGCCGCGAACATCGCCGATGCAGTCGTGTTTGGCTTGTAGTTTTTCAAGGCCCGCTTTTAAGTAAGCTCCGACCTCAGCCGCGTTATTAACCAAGCCGCCTTCGAGCAGTTCGATTGTCTTCAAAGCCGCCGCAATGCACACCGGGTTACCGCCGAAGGTCGACGCGTGTGCGCCGGGCTTCCAGTCCATCAAATCCGCGCGCGCAACGCAGGCGCCGATCGGCAGACCCGAGCCGATGCCTTTCGCGATGCACACCACGTCAGCCTCGACGTCGTAGTGCTCGCACGCGAACATCTTGCCCGTGCGGCCCATGCCTGACTGCACCTCGTCGACAATAAAGACTATTCCGTACTGGTCGCAGATGCGACGGAGTCCTTTTAGAAAATTCTTTGGCGCCGGAACGTAACCGCCCTCGCCCTGAACGGCTTCGACCACGATGCCTGCGACCTCTTCCGGGGGCGTCGTTGTTTTGAACAACCGTTCTTCGATCCAGTTGAGCGCGCCTTGTCCGGCGCCGCCGTCGCCGCAATCAGCCGGGTTGAATGGATTGCGAAACTCGTTTGGATAAGGCACATGGACCACGTCGAGCGCCTGGCGTTTAAAGCCGCGTCGCTGCGCTGCCTTTGACGAGGTCAACGAGAGTGAGCCGAGGGTGCGCCCGTGGAAGCTGTTGAAGAAGCCAATGAACTTTTCGCGTCCGGTTGCGTGCATCGCGAGTTTCAGAGCGGTCTCGACCGCTTCGGTGCCGCTGTTGGCAAAGTGCGTGCGGGTCGGTGACTTGATCGGAACGATCGCGTCGAGCTTTTCGGCGAGCGCGGGCATGTGGCGATAGTAGTAGTCGGTGCCGCACATGTGGATCAGTTGTGCAGCCTGTTCCTGGATCGCTTTCACGACCTCCGGATGGCAATGTCCGGTTGAGCACACGGCTACGCCGGCGTTGCAGTCGAGAAAAATGTTGCCGTCGACGTCTTCAACCCATACTCCGTTCGCACGTTCGGCGACGAGCTTGAATGACGGACGCGGGTAGGCCGGATTGACGAATTTGGCGTCGGCTTCGACAATCTTCTTGCCGTTTGGTCCAGGCAGCGGGGTCTTTACCTCAGGCCGCCTGGGTGGTGCGATTACGCGGGTCGACATCTGCTGAAACTCCTTGTTTTCTTTGGCTCCGCTTGTGGAGCCGGGACGACGACTACAACCGGAAACTATTCAGTCTCCGAGGTTTAAGTAGCTTAGGATTGCGAACAGTAAGAACTAGTCGGCGAAGAGGTTCGCGCGCGACTCAAGTGGGCGAAAGTGTAATGGTTGCGGGTTGAACATTGCGGTTGGATTCTACCAGCGCGATATTGCGCGAGACAAGTTTTGTCCCACTAGACAGTATGACTCCACGGAATCTGACAGATCGCTAATTGGCACAAGCCTAAGGACTCGCAGAAACGTCTATTGATGCCGCACGTTCCTAATGACCGGAAAGACCGACCAAAACAAAGAAGAAGAAAAGCCCTAACATCCAGCCACCGGTTAGAAGTAACACCAAAATAACTTTCCAAAGGGGTTGGGTGTCCCCGCCAAAGGCAATGTGTTGCCGTATCTCGCGCCCACTTAACCGTCGCCAGAGCCAGTAGGTCGTGATGGGAGAGCCGATGACAACCACAGTCATAAAAGCAAAACTCTCCAGCACGAGACCCAGGTCGCCAAAAAAGCCCAGCAATAGAAATCCAACCAAATAACTCATGACGATCCCAACGGGTGGCGCGAGCAAGGCAATGGGTGCTACCCACCTGCGACGCACGATCCACAAGTTTCTCAACATCATCACTCCAGCCGGAAGCCCCAAATCAAACAAGACAAAAGCCGACAGGCCGATGGCGCGGTCTCCATATAGCTTTTTTTGTGAATTCACCAGGTTCCGACGTTGGAAGAAAGGTCGCAGGACCCGAGCGATCGCCCGGCTCCTCCGGGCCGCCTCAAGTCTGTGGCCCACCAGCGGCATGAGTTTCCCCCACGAGAATCTTGACAGGGTCAACGATCCGCAGAGGAACGGCTGCCAGTCGTCGTCGAAGGCAATAAAGCGATTCGAATCGATGGAGGAAGGCAATACAGCTGGAAAGAAGTCTCGAGTCCGGCTGACGAATTTCTGATACGCGTCATTCAATTTTGGCGCCTCTATCTTCAGGGAAAAGTACACCAGCACCTGGTTGGGCTTGAGGGTCTGGAGGGTCTTTCTCATCTGCGAGAGAAAGCCCTCTGTCAGCGGATTATCGATTTGCAGGATGACTAGTGCCGATCGCCGCATGAGGTCGGTTGTTTCCGTCTGGAATTCTTTGGTGATTGCGCTGGCGGCGTCGAGAGATCCTGATTGCGATGGTTCCTCACTGTATCCGACGCTTGCAAATGGTCCCATCACTTCAAAAATGGGGCGGAGGAGTTGCTCGTCATTCTGCCACAGGAAACGTTTTATCCACGCGACCCACGTCTCTTTTCGATTTTGCTTTTCGGTTTCGAATGATTGAAGATGAAGCACCGGCACCCGATTGGGCTGAAGAGCGAGCGACTCTTCAGCCGTCAGTTCGCATTTCCTCTTTCCCAGAAGAATGAGGCCAATTCCCGCAAGGGCTAAGACCCAGCGACTTTGAATTAGCAGCAAGCTCGGCCCCCAATCCTCCGTCGAATAGAAAAGGAAAAAAATTCCTACCAGCGCATAAAAACCGCTAACCTGTAACAACGTGCCCTGCGCTATTTTGAAACGGGACGCCCAGGATCCCTTCAGAATCCCATCGGTTGGCACCAGCAGGATCAGAATCAGGCCAATTGGCACCCCATGTCGCAACACCGACCATGGGTCGCGAGCAAAACTAAACAATCCAAAACCAAACAAAACCAATCCGGCAAGAAGTAAGCTGACGGAAACGACGAACTTTGATCGCGGCGACTGAAAGCGATGCTGAAATCTGTGAAAATGAACCAGGAATCTGCGCCAACGAATCCACGAAGGACTTGCTGCCAACCGCGACTCCCCTGCGCCTCCTACAGTGCCAAACGCAAACCTGCGATAGATGCCTCCAACGGCGAATAGAAGGCCGAGGTATAAAAACAAATGCAGGAGAAGACGAAATGTCTCTGCTACCAGCGCCACTTCCCGCGGTCGTTTTAATAGTGATTCTCTCCAGCGAGTTTTCAAGGCAATCGCTATCAACCCAGTCTGGTTACTTGCCGCTGCTTTGACACTATCCGGTACGACGTAAAGGGACTCGGTCCGCCAAGTGTATCCAGCGGGTGGCGGCACGATCGCAAGGCCCGCTTCCTTCAAGCGCTCAACATCCTTATTCCAGGACGCCCACGTAGTGTACGTCGGGCTTTTCGGCGGCAAGGGCTCATTGAGCGGACTAAGGACCTGCACTTCAGGTATCCTCACAAGGCTGCCTCCTAATGCCGCCGCAAGGTGTTCTTTGTTTTGCACTCCCGCCAGCGCGTTGTCCACCGCCTCTATTTGTTTTGTAGAGTAGCTCTTCCTCTCACCGATAAGCTTGTCCGTGATATCTTCCGGAAATGCCAAAATATTCGCTTGTCGAAGCTTTTCTCTGACCTCGTCTGTCACTTTATAAGTAACTGGTTCCGGTGGATTGAGTTTCAGCGGGTCTACCAACAATAAGACCAGGACCAACCCGATGATAACGTTGCGCACAGTGCGCATCTTGTGGCTGAACCTAATCTCGGTGACCTCGGTGTCGCGTGCCTCTTTGCTTTTTTGCAGAAAGGCCATTGCCCCATCGAAGCCGGGGTCATAGCGCTGTGCCCAATCTTTGTTGGGCCGGTTATTTTCTTGCCAGTCGATCGCTCCTTGCAGATCGGGATCGTCCCACAACCCGGCTTTGCCTTTGTCATGTAATACCGCAGTTTCCGCCAAGCGCCAGTACATATGAGCTGACTGCGCCTCCTGATCGGCCCAACTCTTTAATCGTTCCCACACTCGCATCAAGCTTTCATGCGAAATGTCGATCACGGTTCTTGCCTCGAGCGCATCCTCAGCCG
Source organism: Pyrinomonadaceae bacterium (assembly GCA_035646355.1). Lineage (GTDB taxonomy): Bacteria > Acidobacteriota > Blastocatellia > Pyrinomonadales > Pyrinomonadaceae > PSRF01. The sequence goes on from DASRPN010000130.1 coordinate 24,038, forward strand.
GGGGCATTAGAAACGAACGACTCGGCTTGCGGAACACATCGATCACTTGTGTGATTTCGGCGGGCGTCGCTTCAGCCAGGGCACACAAGGTGTCCAGCCTGGTCGGGCGCCGGACACCGCGCGGATCAGTCGCCTTGTCGGTCAGCGCCTTAAACAGCTTCTCGCAGATATGCCGCTGACGCGCAGTAGTTAGTTCGGCGTAGGCCTTCTCCGCATGCTGATCCAGCGCATGGGCCATCGTGCCTATTGACTGGTAATGCGGCAGGTCCAGCGGCCCGTTGTTTCCCGAACCTTCCCACCGGGCCCAGGTGCGGTTTAGGGCGTGTTGCAGGATCGAGAGTTGGTCTGGGTTGTCACCTACGTCGTTAACCAGGCGCGTCAGTAACACCGGAGAAATCTCAGCACCGCCGACTCCGACAGGACCACTGATCGCCGCGCGGCGTTCATCTCGAGTCATCCGCGGCACCAAATATTGTCCCGCGTTGATGGCCTCGGCCAAGCCGGAGAACTGGGTGCAGTCGCCGAGAAAGTCAGAGCGCATGGTCAGGACGATGTAGATGGGATAACTCGTCTGCTCCTTTGCTGCCAGCAGCAAATTCACAAAAGCGGTGGCTTCTTCAATGACGCCAGTCACGTTCTGTTGCTGGCCGGCTGCCGGTTGAGAATAGCGAAACAGTTCTTCAAACTGGTCCACCACCACCAGAAAATTGACATCCTCCCCCAGGTTCGCCTGCTCGTAGATATCAATCAGGCCCAGCTTGCTCATCCGCAACGTAGTGTCAACGATCTCGGCCAGCGTCAAACCTGCGGCCTGATAGTCTCTGAACAAAACCCCGTCCTCAGCCAGCGCCCGGGCCAGCGCTCGCATTGGATCGTTGCCGGGCCGAAATTGGGCCATACGCCAGGACGTGCCGGCGCGGGTCATCAATCCGCCGTGCAACGCAGGACGTAATCCGCAATTAACCAAAGAAGACTTGCCGCTGCCTGAGGTGCCGACTACTGCCAGGAAGTGAGTGGCCGCCAGCTTATCGACCATGGCATCAACCTGATTTTCCCGGCCAAAGAATAAGTACTCCTCATCTTCCCGGAACGGTCTCAGGCCCGGAAAGGGATTCTTGTTTTCGGCGGTTGCTGTGGTCATCTTGTCGCTTGACTCGGTTTCATGGCCTTCACAAATGCAGTCATGGCTGTGTCGGAAAAATCTCCCAGGCCATTAATCAGGTTAGGCTCTTCCATATCGATCAGGTCTTCCTTATCAGTCGTCTTCGGATCGGCCAGGAAGGTAAAGGAAACCAAGGGTTTTCCGCTGCGGTAGCCCCGGATCTTTTTCAGTTCATTGTCTATGGTGCGCTTCCATGCCTCGTCTCCTGCTCCGTAAAAGAGAATGACTGCGTCAGCGTTGTTCAAAAGCTGTTGGTGGGCTTCGCGCACGGCAGTGGCATCACCCTCAAAGGCCGGAATGGCGACTTCGAATCCTAGTCCGCGGCAAAACTTGCGGAGCGGAACAGTCGCTTTGCGATCCTTCTCATTACAGACGAGGTAGATCAGCTTGGTCTGGTCTGATGCCGCGGCCTGCGCCGAGGGCAATTGCGGCTCGGGCTTTTCTAGTTTCGTTAAGATTGCATGTATAGAGGTTTTCAAACCCTCGATATCCGCGGTGATCAGGTCGGCTCCAATTTGTGCCTCGGCATCCTGGTGCAGCGCGTCGATAAACGCCTGCTGCTGCGCTTGCTCAGAGCGTGTTCCCACGGGCAACCAGATCACACGCTTCAATTGATCGCTCTTGCTCTGCTTCGCCGCCAATTCGTTTTGCAGCATCACCTCAGATTTCTGACTGGGACCGTCAGGCACGCCGCCATAGGTCTCGCCAACGATATGGATGGAAAGCTTGCAACGTTTCAGCAGGCGTTCCACGGCCGCCACATACTCGTCCTCGTCGCGGGGCAACTGTTGATCAGGCAACACGGGATAACCGTGGCGTTTCAACTCGCCTTCGAGTATTTCTCTCGCTTTGTCCCGGTCATAACTGCATGCAGCCAAATAGACAGTCGGCTTGGCCGGGCCTTCTTTGTCATGACCGTTGTCGCCCTTGCCGATCTGCAACGTCTTTAGCAGTTGCGAAACGTCCCAGGCCAGTTTCCCGACCTTCCGGTTGTAGTCCTGTGCGAACTTTTCTCCATAGGCCGAATCCAACTCCAGCGGCGTCCCGTCTTCGATTGTGAAAAACTCATAACCGAGGACGCTCCGCACCACCTGGGGCAACGTCTCCTGCGTTTCCACGGGAGCCTTCAGCACTTTGAAAATCCTGGCTTTGTTATCGACTACCAGCCCGCCGTTTTCTTCCGCGCATTTGCAGAATTCGGCGACCTCCTTGTTGCACCATTCCGAATTGAGATAGCGAGGGGTAAGCACGGAAACGAGCACCGCAGTTTGCGCGAACTGTTCGACAATCTCGTTGGCGAAAACATCGTTGCCTCGCAGCTTATCGTCTCGCCAAATCCGGGCCTTGCCTCCCATGCGCATACTCAATAATGCTTCCAGTGACGCATGAAACCGCGTGATCCATCCCTGTTGTTCCGGCGTCAGCGGCTTGTTATCGATGTGTGCATAGCTGATGAAGAGGTCTTTTTCAAAATGCATTGGTCACCTCTGGTTGTGATGAGCTTGGTTGATGGTTCCGTTACAGTTGCCGCTCTGACACGACCCCGCTGTCTATTCCGATGAACCATGATTCGTAGCGAACGGGGCGGGTGCAAGCCTGCCTTTTTCCGCGGGACTTCGCTTGATGCCGAAGTTAAACGGAACGAAACGGACGCTCAATTGTCCCGTTTGTCAGCTACGCTGCGCGGTGATCTTCAAGGCGGCGGCAGATTCTGCGAGGCTCTGTCGCGAACGCCCCCAATGTAATACCGCAGGGTCAGTCTGCGCAACGGAGAAACGCCGTGATTTTTGTGAGGTGGAAACAGCTTGAAAGGGTGGCCCGGGCGTCCCGCCCCCTCCTTCTAATTGCCGTTAAGCGGCCGTGGACAGCCAGCGTCTCATAATCAACCACCCAGTTCCTCAAGGGGTCATCAACGATTAGCGTGGAGACTTTAGTGAACCATTACCGCGAGCACGAGTTGCCGGACATCTTCTACAACGGTAATCCGCCGATCGCCTTTAACGGCGCCGGCTTTCCGTTTGAGACCTTTTGGTTGGTCGGTATCAAGTACCACTCGTCGATCATGACACGTCGTGGGACCGCATTAACTTGGTTGAGGCTTTGAACTTTTTTCGCAACTCCATTACAGTATCCAATCAAATTCGGATCCTGCCTGCGGAGATAAGAAAATGAAGAAGAAGCAACAAGAAACTGCTATCAGTGTGAGGCGAAGCCTGTTTGCGTTTTTGCTGGTCGCGGCCCTGTTGGGCGCGGCCGCGATTGCCCCGATCGTCAGTCGTTCGTGGGCGCAGAGCGTCGCGCCGAACGGCACGTCGGCCACCGGCGCTGCGACGTCCAAAGATCCCAAGCTCGTCTATCCCGAGAGCAAGAAGGTCGATCAGGTAGACGACTATTTCGGTACCAAGGTCGCCGATCCTTATCGGTGGCTTGAAGATGACCGGACACCTGAGGTCCAGTCGTGGATCGAAGCGCAGAACAAAGTCACGTTCGCCTACCTCGACAGGATTCCGTATCGCGAAAAACTGAAGGCGCGCTTGACCGAGCTATACAACTACCCGCGCATCTCCGCTCCGTTTCGCCGTGGTGACACATACTTCTTCACGAAGAACGACGGTCTGCAAAATCAGAGCGTCTATTACATTCAAAAAGGCGTCAACGGCACTCCCGAAGTCTTTATCGATCCGAATAAGTTTTCCGCCGACGGCACGTCAGTCATGCGCGGCTTTTCGTTGTCGAAAGACGGGAAGTATGTCACTTACGGAATCGCGAAGGGCGGCTCTGACTGGTTGACGTTGAGCGTGATGGAAGTCGCGACACGCAAAAAGCTCGACGACGATGTGAAATGGTTGAAGGCGTCCGGCATCTCGTGGCACGGCGACGGCTTCTTTTACAGCCGTTATCCCGAGCCGGCAAAAGGCCGCGAACTCACGAGCAAGAATGAGTTTCAAACGGTCTACTTCCACAAGGTCGGCACACCGCAATCAGCTGACGTCGTGATCTATGAAGACAAGGAACATCCGGAACGTTTTCAGGGCGTCGGCACGACGGAGGATGAACGTTTCGCGATTCTTTCGATCTCCGAACGCGGCAAAGGCAAGAACGGAAACGCTCTCTTCTACAGAGATCTCAAAGCAGGTGACACGAAGTTCTCACCCATCGTTGCCGAGATCGGGAACGACAGTTTTGGTGTGATCGATAACGTGGGCGACAAGTTTTTGATTCGCACAAACAAGAACGCGCCGAATGGACGCGTCGTGCTTGTCGATCCAAAGAACCCCGATGAGCAGAATTGGAAAGACGTTCTGCCCGAAAGGACTGAACCATTGCAGGGCGCCGGCACCGCTGGTGGAAAACTGTTCGCTTCGTGGCGCAAAGACGTCGCGACACGCGCGTATGTTTTCAGCGTGGACGGCAAGCTTGAGAATGAAATCCAACTGCCCGGCGTCGGTAGCGCGGGTGGCTTCGGCGGACTCTACGACGACAAGCACGTTTTCTACAGCTTCACGTCGATGAATTTTCCGCCGACCATTTACAAGTACGACATCGCCAGTAAGAAATCGACCGTCTTCCGCACCGTCGACATTCCTGGCTTCAAACCCGACGTCTACGAGACCAAACAGATCTTCTACAACAGCAAGGACGGCACGCGCGTGCCGATGTTCCTCGTCTATAAGAAGGGGCTGCAGCTCAACGGTAACAACCCAACACTGCTTTACGGTTACGGCGGTTTCAACGTCGTCCAGTCGCCGTCGTTCAGCTCGTTGCGGATGGCACTGCTTGAACAAGGCGTGGTTTACGCTTTGGCGAACCTTCGCGGCGGCGGCGAATACGGTGAGAAGTGGCACGAAGCCGGCATGAAGCTCAAGAAGCAGAATGTGTTCGATGATTTTATCGCCGCAGCGGAATGGCTGATCGCCAACAAGTACACCTCGTCAAACAAACTGGCGATCCAGGGTGGTTCGAACGGTGGTTTGCTCGTTGGTGCGGTTGCGAATCAACGTCCGGAACTGTTTCGCGCAGTCGTCGAGCAGGCCGGCGTGATGGACATGCTGCGGTTCCAGAAGTTCACGATTGGTTGGAACTGGATCGCGGATTACGGTTCAGCCGAAGCGAATGAGGCAGAGTTCAAGGCGTTGTACGCCTACTCGCCGATTCACAACATCAAGCAAGGCGCGAAGTATCCCGCGACCTTGATCACGACTGCCGATCACGACGATCGCGTTGTGCCGGCGCATAACTACAAATATGCAGCGGCATTGCAGGCCGGGCAGGGCGGTGACCTTCCCATTCTGATTCGCATCGACACGAAATCAGCACATGGCGCCAGCAACACGACCAAGTCGATCGAGCAGACGCGCGATATTTATGCGTTTCTGTTTGAGCAGTTGGGAGTGGATTACAAGTAAGAAGAGAGCTTAGTGCTTTGCGTTTGGTAATTTGTTTTTCGCAACTACCAGGCACAAAGTACAAAGCACAAAGATCCAACTACTAAGCTAAAACATCAGACACTTGCCATTGCCGAGACCGTTGATCGTTTCGGGAGGGATGAGCACCGACCATCCCTTCCGTTTCCAAACGGATCCGTCGGCGTAGTCGATCCTGTTTATAACAACCTTACCGTCTTTAGTTTTTCCTGTTTCTACGTCTGCCTGGACCACCTTCACCGGATTCGACGGGCTCAATAATTCAAACTTCTTGCTCTCGTTGGGTTTTGCTTTCACGTTGCAGACGTATTGGCGCAGCTCGTACTCCGTGGCTTGAGGCGTCGGCTGGTATTCCCAAACAATCGTCTTGATTACGTTTGTGCCGACGTTCTTTACCTGGAGTTGCAGCAGGTACTGATCGGCGTTCCTGTTCGGCTGCTGGCGCGCCGCTTCACGGGTCGCATTCATCTCCGCACGCCGCTCGTTCATGTCTCGTCTGTTCTTGATGTCCTGCGACTCATTTCGCGGGGGTGTCGGTTTGATCGAGATCGGCTCGTTCATTGGTGGACCTGGATCGAGCGCGCTATGGATGAGGTCATTGTTCATTCGGATCTTGTTCCAGTTAAATTTGAGGACGACGAGGTCAGGGTCTTCGCGTTCCACGACCGATGGCTGCTGTTGTTGTAGAACAGGAGTCAAAGCAAGCAGAACAGGAAGAGTACTTTCATTTGCCCACAGATTACACCCGATCAGCCCAGCAGGGGAAGGTGAATACCGATGACCAGTCCACCCTCAGTCTTTGAAGAAGTGATCCCGCAAAGCCGCAAAGGCGCAAAGGAAGGCACAAGGTTCAAACGACCCAGGGAACAAGACCTTGTTTATAAAACAACCTTTGCGTCTTTGCGCCTTTGCGGGAACTTCTTCTGATTAGGAGCGGGCACTATCGCTTCTGGTTTGGTTGGTTTGTGGACCACGTGCGCCGGATAGGATGCGCCTCGGTATTGAAGATCACATTCTTGAAATCGAGCGTCTCTGGCGGTGCGAACAGCAGGTAGAAATACTTGAACGTCTCGGCGAACAAAAAACTCTGCATCGAATCAGACTTCTCTTTGGTCACCACGCTCTTTAGCGCCGCATAACCTTCGTCGGTCCGGCAGTGCTTCACAAAGTCTTTCCACATCTGCCAGCCCATGCGCATGTATTTCTCATCTTTCGTGTAGTGAAAGAGGTAGTAAGTTGACTCGACGATTTCAGGTCGGAGCGGATAGCCCGCGGATTTCACCGTCTTCGTACGGTAATCAAATACTTCCGGTTCGATATCAGAGTGTCTCCACATCTTGAATGAGGAGTCCTGCAAACGCTTGGCGCGTTTCAGATCGCCGGACAGCGCGAGCACAGCCGGAAAGAATGCATCGAGCGCGCCGTAAGTCGAATCGGTGCGTGCACCCGTGTTCATGTCCGCATGCCCGTACCACAGCTCGACACCGAAGTCGGTTTTGATTTCGTCGGCGAGGTATTTGTTGATAGCGGCGATGCTGTCGGTCCACATGCGCTTGCAGTCCTGATCGCCAAACAGCAAATCGCATTTCAGAAGGTATTCGTAATAACTATCGATGGCGCCGCTGATGTGACTGTCAGTGTTGGTCCATTGGCCCGTCTCGACGTTGATCCACTCGCCGACCAGACCAATCTTTGAGCGTCGATTGTAAGTCTCTACGAGGGCACGCTTGGCTTTGTCGTAATAGACCGGATTGCCCGTGAGTTTACTGAGCGCACCAAACTCGAGCAGCAGCGTTCCTGTTTCCGCGGGATTACTAACCGGATTGCGGACTTTGCCGGTTTTCAGATTGACGTAGCGATAGGGCATTCCGGTCGGCGAGTCGAAGACCGGCAGTAGCCGGCGGCCCAGGTCTTCGGCGAGATTCAGAAACCGTTTGTCATTAGTAAGTTGATAGTTCGTTATAAGGCCGCCGAGAAGCCTAATCGTGATCTCAAAGTTTTGAACGTCGATGTCCTTGTCGAACGAAAGATTCTCGAGAATATAAGCGCGCGTTGTCGCGGCCTCTTCGTCAAGGCCCATGATGATCATCGTGTCGAGCGAATCGACGGGCGTCATTAGCAGCGGTTGCGGATACCAGTCGTGATGCGTCTTTGAGAGCGGTTTCAGATCGTCGTGCCCCCACGCGTACTTCTTGTAACCGTTCCAGGCGTGCATGAACTCGGCTTTAACCTCCGCCGCGAGCCTCCTGTTTGGTTGTTGGGCCGATAACGAAAGAGGCAATAGCGTTAGTATGAAGAGAATCGAAAGTATTCGTGTCATCTGTGGTTTCTAATATTTTCCTTTGGCGGTGGTTGAGCCCAGATTGTAAAGCGCTTGGACCATCGGTGACGCAACACGCACGAACGAAAGTAACGTTCGTGTTCCCACTCGACTTCCGCCATCGTCAGCAGACAATCGATCAGGTCCGTGCGACCGCAGTCGCGCGCATAAAGAGCGGCCGCTTCATACTCGACAATATTTCGACTTTCAAGACGGCCCGCACCGTACATCGGCGCAAACCAGCCGGAAACGTGACACAACAGGCCAAGCGTTCGGCCAACTACTGTGGCGCGCAGCTCGCGCCGTTTGTTTGGTCCAGCGCCGAGACTTTGCAGCATCTCGCCAACCAGTTTGCGATGATGCCACTCTTCTTCTTCGATCTTCTTAACTTGCGCTCGGTCGTCGGGGTCGCTCAATGATTGCCAGTGCCCGCGATACGCGTAGCCCGCAGCAAGCTCCCCCGAGTAAGCGAGTTGCAGGATATGGATCAGCTTAGCTTCGGGAGTTGACTGGTCGGTCGATTCCATAGATTAAAACTTCGCGACCAAACAAATCATAGGCATTTGCCTCAGTGAGGTGTTGGCAGCGGCTGTGCCCCCTGATGTGCGGCGAGGGCTTTGCCCCGCCGGGCAGTTGTATTTAGCGATACGGCTTCGCCGCTGGTCCGGGCTTCGCCCATTGTTTGTGGGCTAAAGGCCGAACGAGGGGCAGAGCCCAAAGCATCAAAGACGCTGACGGCGAGGCAGAGCCTTCGCCGCACATCAGGCGGCGAAGCCGCGGTAACGCACTTCTTGGTGCAGAGTTGGTTCACAAGTTTACTTACGCTTCCAGCGCACGCCGTCTTTAGTGTCTTCCAGAATGATGCTGCGGTCGGCGAGTTCGCGACGAATCTCATCGGCGCGTCCGAAGTCACGACGACGTCGCGCTTCTTGTCGTTCATCGATTAACGCCTGGATCTCGCTGTCGAGCATCTCGCGTTGTTGTTCGCCGAAAATGTTCAGCACTGAGTCTATACGATTGATGGCTTCGAGCAGTTCGCGCTGGTTGTCTGCTTTGACTTGTTTACGCGCGAGCGCAGTGTTGACTTCGCGAGAGAGATTATGGATTGCGGCAAGCGCGACTGACGTGTTCAGATCGTTGTCCATCGCTTCTTCAAACTCATGCAACGTGCGGGTCGCCGCTTCGTGCAACTTCTCGTTGCTCCCGGGTTCCGTTTTGGCTTCACTCAAACGGGCACGAAAGTCGCGTAAGCTTTGGACTGTTTTCTCGGCGCCGGCGAGTGCATCGAAAGTGAAGTTGAGCTGCTTGTTGTAAGGCACGCTCAACAGGAAGTAACGGATCGCAGGCGGCGAAAAACCTTTCGCGGCAATGTCGCGAAACGTGTAGTAATTACCCTTCGACTTCGACATCGTTTCGCCTTCGACCTTCAGATGTTCGAAGTGAATCCAGTAGCGCACAAACTCTTTTCCAGTCGCACCTTCACTTTGCGCGATCTCGTTTTCGTGATGCGGGAAGACGAGATCGATGCCACCGGCGTGAATGTCGAATGTCTCGCCGAGATATTTCATCGACATCGCGGAGCACTCGATGTGCCATCCCGGGCGGCCGTTTCCGATCGACGTATCCCACGAAGGTTCATTCTCGCTGGCCTTTTCCTTCCAGAGTGCGAAATCGCGCGCGTCTTCTTTCTCGTACTTGTCCGTCAGGATTCGTTCGCTGGCGCCGGCGATGTTGCCTTCAAAGTTGATCTTCGAAAGTTTTCCGTACTCGGGAAACGAAGAGATGCGGTAATAAATCGATCCTTCCGAGCGATAAGCGTGGTCGTTCTCCAACAGCTTTTCGATCAACGAAACCATTTCGGGAATGTGACGCGTTGCGCGTGGTACGACGTCGGGGCGTTCGTTGCCAAGCGCGTCGAAATCTTCCCAGAGTGCGTCGATGTACTTCGCGGTGTAATCGTCGATGCTCAGACCCGCTTCTTGTGATTTTGCGATGATGCGGTCTTCGACGTCTGTGATGTTCATCACGTGAATGACTTTGAAACCTTTGAACTTGAGATAGCGTCGTAGGATGTCCGCGGCGACGGCGCTGCGAAAGTTACCGATGTGACCGTAATCCCAGACGGTTGGACCACAGTAATAGAAACGCACCTCGCCTTCGTTCAGCGGGCGAAACTCTTCGATCCGGCCTGTGAGTGTGTTATGGAATTTCAACATGACGCGCCAATACTAACTCAAAAGTGTTTCCAGCCGCCCGGGTTGAGGTCCCAGACGCGCGCGCCTTCACGAATTTGAACGCCTTCATTCCGGTTTGTTATTTCACCGATGCGTGTAATCTGCGTTCCATCAACCCTGCGTGGCAAGCGTGGAACATCACTTGGCCTTACGGTAAACAACAACTCGAAGTCTTCACCCCCATGTAATGCAAGTTGTAGCGGATCTAAAGCGCGGCGACCGCATAGTTCAACAACTTGATGATCGATGGGTAGAAACGATGACTCAATCAGTGCGCCAACGTCACTCGCCGAACACAAGTGATTCAGATCCGACGAAAGGCCGTCGCTGATGTCGATCATCGATGTCGCGAACTTTTCATCGCCCAGGACGATTCCCCAGCCGACACGGGGTTCGGGGCGGAGTTGTCGCAAAAGCACATGATCTAGTTTCTTCGAATCCTCATCGTCGAGGTTCTGTTCTGCTAAATGCGCGCCGCGTTCGACGAGTCGCAATCCCGCAGCGGCGCCGCCGAGTGAACCCGTCACGAAGATCTGGTCGCCAACCTTCGCCCCTGATCGCTTAACCGCCTGGCCTGCGAAACATTCACCGATCACAATCGAGTCGATCACGATCTTTTCTTCCGTGCGCGACGTGTCGCCGCCGATCAACTGGACGTCGTAACGGTTCGCGAGCTCGAAGAGTCCACTGTAAAGACGATCGCCGAAATCGGTTTGCCAAACGTCGCTCGGTACACCGATCGAAGTGAGCAACCAGCGCGGACGCGCGCCCATCGCTGCAATATCCGAAAATGAAACTGCGAGTGCTTTATGGCCCAGCAGGTAGGGTGGGATAGTGGTTCGACGAAAGTCGATGTCTTCGATCAATAGATCGGTAGTGACAACTGTTTCTTTGCCCGCAGTGGTTTGAAATACTGCCGCATCGTCGCCGATGCCGACGACGGATGATGAAGCGGACGCGCGTTCTCGCAGCGTCTCGATAAACTCGAATTCGTCTTTCATTAGAGTTGGCGACGAAGTGAATCGAGACCTGCTTCGATGGTCTCGATTGATGTCGAGAAAGAAAAACGCAAGTGACTTTGTCCGTCTGGTCCAAAGACGATGCCAGGTACGGTTGCCACCTTTGCCTGGTTTAGCAGGATGTCCGCCGCTTCCTGACTGTCGCGACTGATACGGCTTGCGTCGGGAAACGCGTAGAAGGCGCCCGCGGGTGGGTCGCATGTGAAACCGAGTTCGTTTAGTCCTGACAAGAGCAGGTCGCGACGGAGGCGATATTCGGCCGTAATCTTTTCCTGAGACGATGCGTCGATCTCAAAAGCGGCGAGTCCTCCCCACTGCGTTGGCGTCGATACTCCATTCGAAGAATAAAGAGTCGCTTTCTTGAGGCCCGTCATCCATGGTTCCGGCGCGACTGCGTAACCGAGACGGCATCCGGTCATCGCATAGGATTTCGAAAACGTGAACGACGTGATCGTGCGTTCATACATTCCTTCGAGTGATGCGATCGAGAAATGCACGCCGTCGTAAACGAGATCTTCATACGCTTCGTCAGCGATCACTATGAGATCGCGATCCTGGGCAAAGGTCGCGACCGCTCTTGCTTCATCAGGTGTGAAGACAACACCTGTCGGGTTTTGTGGTGTGTTGTAGTAGATCGCTTTCGTGCGTTCAGTGGTGTAACGCGCCAACGTTTTTTGAAAACCTTCCGCGCGGGCTTCGCGAGTGGGAACGAAAACGCTGCGTCCCTGGCAGTGAGAGATGAGATCTTTTATCGGCGTCCAGTAAGGCGAGAAGAGAATTACTTCGTCGCCGGGATTTACAACCGATTGAAACGCACCAAACAGTCCCTGCATGCCGCCGTTGACGACGAGCACGTCGCGATCGTCGGCGGGAATCTGGTTTTTGTTGCGCAGTTTTTCTGCGATGGCGCTGCGGAGTTCCGGAATACCTGATGACGGCGCGTATCGAGTCTTGTTCTCGTCGAGGGCGCGTTTCATTGCTTCGCGAATTGGTTCCGGGGTCGACATAAACGGTTCGCCCCCTTCGAACTGGTAAACCGTTGCGCCCTGGTTGCGCAGTTCCATAATGCGGTTGCGCAGCTTAACAATGTCTGAAAATCCGACTTCGTCGAGTCGTGAAGCCAGGCGAAGCACCGTTGGCGAGGTTGTCACTGTTTGGATCGTTTCCTTCCGGTTTGTGCGCGGGACAGCGGATTATAACTTAATCCGCGCGATCTGCGGAGTGCGCCCCACTGAATATTGGCACCTCAGGCGTTACTTTTAAGAAAACGTTTTAACTGAGGGCAGCTAAGTGTAAGTATTGACACGCGTAACTTCGCGCGAGTAACATGCGGTTGTCGTCGCAGGCTGCTGGCAAACTCGCCATCGAGTCATTCCAACTTTCGCAACGCCCGACAGAGAAAGCCAGCTAAGTAATTTTCAAATTTCGGCAGTTAAGCGAATGAGTCGTTCCGCTGTAGCCATACCCGAAAAGCTCTTCTTCAAAATCGGCGAAGTTTGCGAACTCGCGGGCGTCCAGGCGCACGTGTTGCGCTACTGGGAGTCGGAGTTTCCGATGCTCGCGCCGCAGAAGAATCGCGCCGGACAACGCGTGTATCGCAAGCGCGACGTCGAGATGGCGTTGCGGATTAAAGAGCTGCTTTACGAAGACCAGTACACGATCGCTGGTGCGAAGAAACGGTTGACGAGCGAGTTGCGCAGTGGCGGAAAACTTAAGACTAATGGAAACGAAGAGACCGCTTCCAATTCCGCTGCGCACGCTGACCGGGCTGTTGAAGCGATACAGCCGCCGCCGGTAAATGATGGGCACAACGTTGCGCGACGTTCGGCTGAAGAGAGACAAGGGTTGAAACAGATAGCGTCTGAGTTGCGCGAACTGCTCGCGATACTCGAGCAGGAAAACAAAGGCCGCGCGAAGTAAGCATGGATTGATCGGATCCGTGTTTGACAATTTTTCTTTGTCAGGATAGTAAGTCAGGGAGACGGGACGTGGCGCAGCCTGGTAGCGCGCACGCTTGGGGTGCGTGAGGTCGCGAGTTCGAATCTCGCCGTCCCGACCATTTCTAATGATCATAAAACGGCGGCCACCTTTGGCAGCCGTTTTTGCTTTGTGAGCTACACTCATGCCCCACCCGGAACTAATCGGTAGAAACGATGTAACCGAGCGGGATCTCTTTTTCCTCAGCCTGCCAAGCGTCCTCGACGTACCAGGTAAACTAAACCTTCCAAGCAAATATTTCGGTGTGCTGCTCGTTTGTGATGCGCGTAATCTTGAGGACGCACTTGTTGTGAATCTCGCGCGTTCACTTATTGCTCAAGGCATGAGGTATTTCTGTTCATGGGGCAACGATTGCGAACGAGTGCATGACTTGCTTGATTCGGTAATAGTTGAAGATCACCCCGATGAAACAGATGAATCTGTGATCATCACCATGTGGTATGCACATGAGAGTCTGGATGAAGCACTATGGCAATTCTTGTATGTTGCTTTTCCTGCAAACGACTATGAGAAGGACTGTCATGCCGATCTCGCGATCATTGTTGGCAATAGCGAATGGACCAAGCAGGCGAAAAACCGATTGTCGGATTTGGATGAACTGAATAAAACGGTTGTCGGCGAAGACGACGATGACGACGAAGGAGCGGAATAACAAGCACCGTTCGGCGACGCATTTAAGCATGACTCTTTGGCCAATCATCAGTCACGCTCTGTTGTATGGCGTTATTCTGAGTGCGGTTTTGATCACGCTCATGATGGTGGTGGCACGCGTTAATCCGGAGATCATGCTTAAAGCTGCCGAAGTCGACTGGTTTCCTTTTACCAGGTTTACTCTTCATGGGGAAAGGAAGATCGCTTGATGGAGTCTTCTTAATAGCTCGGGGTTATCGTCCTCTGTGGTTCGCAAATTTGTGGTCGCCGGGTTCTGCGAGGAAATTACAACTCACGCCAATTCCTGACAACGAGTGGTCGTCACTGCTGGATAACAAGCTCAGCCTCTTTGAAAAGGATGTAACTCGG
>DASRPN010000131.1:0-26880 GCA_035646355.1 Pyrinomonadaceae bacterium
CCTTTAACATCAATCAGATTGACAAAATCAAAACTGTAACTATAATGGTTACAAAACGAAACCCCGGATTGCCCGGAACGTATTTGATATGTCGACTAACAGCAGGTTCGCCGTAGCCGTTCATGTGCTCAGTCTGATGGCCTGGTCGGGCGAAGAACCCCTTAAATCCGAACAGGTTGCGGAAAGTGTCAACACCAATCCGGTGGTGATTCGCCGCATGTTGCTCGAATTGGCCGAGGCGGGGCTGGTAGTTTCGCAAACTGGTTCATTAGGCGGTTCGAGACTGGCAAACGATCCGGCGGAAACGACCCTCCTAGATGTGTACCGGGCACTCGAGTACGACGGCGTTTTCTCGTTGCATCGACAGCCTCCGAGCCGCGATTGTCCGGTGGGTGTGAACATTGAAACGGTGTTAGGCGAGGTGCTTTTGGAGGTTGATTCGGCAGTTGAGCAGGTGTTGGGAAGCATAACGATTAATGATGTGGTGCAGCGCTTGCGACCTTGTGGCGCCGCCACGAAACAGACAGCCCACGCCCGAAACGGCCGCAACGGCAACGGGAAAGCGAACGGGAAAACTAACGGACGTAATGGTAACGGCCGAAAGAAGCAGTATGACCAGGGGCAGATAGCTTTGTCCGAGTTGCGCAACGGAACAAAGAACCGGAGAGCGAAGGCGCTCCCAACTGCCTAACAAACGCGAGAAAGGAATTAGTTAATTTGTCCAGGCTTGAAAAAGATCAAAGCGGTATCGAGCTCATGAGTTCGACGAAAGGCGAGTTTGTCAGCCTCAGCGAGGAACTGACCGACGACGCCGTGTCGATTGAGGATATCGATGAGGTTTTACAAACCCTCGAGAGAGCGACCAGTGGTGAAGCTGAAATCGAGGAGCCTTTGATCGAGGAGTCGTCGTCTGTCGTTGAGTCTGATGAAAACATGAGCGAAGAGGTCGAACTTGACCTTTCCGCCGGCGAGATGGACAAGACGTCAGACCCCATCCGCGTTTACATGCGGGAAATGGGGGTAGTGCCGCTGCTCACACGCGAACAGGAAGTATCGATCGCGAAGCGAATCGAGCGCGGACAGAAGCGCGCTGAAAAAGCGATAGCACGTTCGCCGATCGCCGTGGTCGAACTTTTCCGAATCGGCGATGAGTTAGCGGCCGGACAGCTCAACATCCGCGACGTCGTGGCTTTCTCGGACCAGATGGAAACCGAGGAACACGAGGATCGCAGCGAAGAGTATCTACAGTGGACGATCGAAGGGCTACAGAACATCAGGCAACTCTACAAACGAGGCCTGAAGGAGTTTGAGCGTTTTGCTGACGAGCAGAAAGTCTCACGCGGCAAGCGCTCCAAGAAGTTATTGCGTTACCGGCGGAAACTTGCCCGCACGCGACTCGAAATCGCGCAGGAAATCCGTGGACTACATTTGAAAGAAGCGGCCCGGCAGCGCTTGATCGCTGCCATCGGCGTCGTTCACAAGGAAGTCCGCACACTCGAACGCGAGATTGAAGCGTATTCCGAGAAGCTCAAACGCAAGGGACTGAAGGCTGACAAGCAGAAGGAATTCCGGAAGCATGTCGCCACCGCCAGAAAGCGGCTGAAAGAGATCGAAGTCGAACATCACCTGATGCCGTTGGAGATCAAGCGATCGCATCAGATGATCGCCGTCAGCGAAGCCCAAACGGCGCAGGCGAAACACGAGTTGACGGAAGCTAATCTTCGTCTCGTTGTTTCAATCGCTAAGAAGTATCAGAACCGCGGATTGCAGTTCCTCGATCTGATCCAGGAAGGTAACCTTGGTTTGATGAAGGGCGTCGACAAGTTTGATTGGCGGCGCGGTTACAAGTTTTCGACTTATGCGACCTGGTGGATTCGCCAGGCAATCACGCGTGCCATCGCCGATCAGGCGCGCACGATTCGTATTCCGGTGCACATGATCGAGGTGATCAACAAACTCAAGAACACCTCGCGTGAACTGGTGCGCGAACTCGGTCGCGAACCTACGACCGAAGAGATCGCCAAGAAGATGGACACCTCTGTCGACAAGGTGCGCAAAGCGCGCAAGTTGATGCAGGATCCGATCTCTCTGGAAACTCCGATCGGTGAAAATGGTGATTCACAATTAGGCGACTTGATCGAAGACAAGTCGAGCGAGAGCCCGGCAGCGCGTGTAATCACGTCGAACCTGCGCGAGATCGCCGGCGACGTGTTGCAGACTTTGAGTCCGCGTGAAGAGCGCGTGATCCGCTTGCGGTTTGGTCTCGATAACGGCGGTCACGAACGGACGCTGGAAGAAGTGGGCCAGAACTTCAACGTGACACGCGAACGAATCCGTCAGATCGAAGCAAAGGCGCTGCGTAAACTGCGCCACCCGTCGCGAGCGCGGCTGTTAAAGAATTTCCTCGAAGGCGAAGGTAACTAATTCGAGGGTTAACGATTTTTGGAAAGATTAAAGTTCAGATTAGGAGCGATTGAACATGAGTGAATTTGTAAAGGAAGTTAGCGACAGCTCATTTGAGAAAGACGTACTGGGATCGAACAAACCAGTGCTGGTCGATTTTTGGGCGCAATGGTGCACACCTTGCAGAATGCTGGCGCCGACCGTTGAAGCCGTAGCTCAGCAATATTCCGACAGTGCTAACGTCGTGAAGTTGAACGTCGACGACAACCCGACGACCGCGCAGCGTTATGGCATCAAGGGCATTCCCACCCTGATCCTGTTCCGCGAAGGTAAGGAAGTCGAGCGCGTTGTCGGAGCGACGAGCAAAGAGTCGATCACACGCATGATCGAGAAGTACACAACTGCCGCCGCTTAACACCGCGGCTAGCCGCTGCAAATTGCCATGAAAGGCCGGACGAGTGGAGTTTACACGTCCGGCCTTTTTGTTTTTGTCAAAAATCCGTGGGAAAATGCGGCCACAAATGGAGCAGACGAAACCTCAACGACTGATTGTCGGTATCACGGGCGCTACGGGCACGATCTTCGGCGTGCGAATCTTGCAGTTGCTGCATGGTTCGGGTGTGGAGACGCATCTGGTCGTGAGCAAGTGGGCGGGGCGCACACTTGCGCATGAAACGCCTTACTCACTAAAAGAGATACAACAGTTGGCGACGCAGAGTTATGCGAGCGGAGATCAGGGTGCGGCGATATCCAGCGGATCGTTTGTAACGCTGGGGATGGTGATCGCTCCATGCAGTATGCGAACCCTCGCGGCGATTGCGCATGGTCTTGGTGACAATCTGATTCATCGCGCCGCCGACGTCATTCTGAAAGAGCGACGCAAACTAGTGCTCGTCGTACGCGAGTCGCCGTTCAACGAAATACATCTTGAGAACATGTTGAAGCTGGCGCGGATGGGCGTTGTGATTCTCCCGCCGATGCCTGCCTTTTATAATCACCCCCAGAACCTTGACGACATGGTCAATCACGTCGCCATGCGCGTGATCGATCAGTTTGACGTTCATCTCGACGTAATGAATCGTTGGGACGGCGTAATGCTCGATCAAAAGCGATCGGAAGAGTAAGGAGGACGTCGTGGGAGAGATGGTTGAGTTTCCGGTGAGTGGTGGCAGCATCGAAGGTTACGAGGCAGTCCCGCAACAAGGTGGTGGACCAGGAGTCGTTGTAATTCAGGAGTGGTGGGGACTCGTGGACCATATCAAAGACGTTTGCGACAGATTTGCCGCCGCGGGTTTCGTTGCCCTCGCTCCCGATCTCTACCACGGCAAGACCACCAGGTCGCCTGATGAAGCCGGCAAGCTGATGATGGCGCTGCGCATCGACGAAGCTGATAAAGAACTCGCAGGCGCCGTCGACTATCTACTCAAACACGACGCAGTGACGAGCAAGAAGATCGGCGTCGTCGGTTTCTGCATGGGCGGCGCGCTGTCGCTCTACACCGCGACGAAGAATCGGAACATCGGCGCCAGCGTTGTTTTTTATGGCATCCATCCAAACGTCAAACCCGATCTTTCGAACCTGAATGCACCGGTGTTGGGTCTATATGCTGAGAACGATGCTTTCGTGACGCCCCAGGTAGTGAGAGATCTGGAGAACAAAGTGAAAGCGCTCGGCAAACCGATGGAGGTGGTCATCTATCCAGGGACGGACCACGCGTTCTTCAACGATTCGCGTCCCGAGGTTTATAACGAAGAAGCCGCTGTCGATGCGTGGCAGCGCACAGTTGATTTCCTGCATAAGCATCTTGGTGAAGAGTTGGTAAAACACGGATCTGTTTGATCCGCGCGTTCTGATCGTCTCTGCTTTGCCCTAAAAGTCAGGATACCGCTTTCCATGTAACCTCTGTGTTCTCTGTGTGCTCCGTGGTTCACTATTTGTTAGGAAAAATAACCACCGAGGCACAGAGCACGCAGAGTTTACACAGAGAAGAAGTCGAGTAAATGACTTTTGGGGCAAAGCCGATCGTCTCAATACACAACTAGAAAAAGGAAACCCCTTTATGACTACCTCTGCGTGCGCTCGTGGATTGCTCTCGATGTCATTGTTAGTTGTTTGTTTGGTTAACGTTGCGGCACAACAGCCGTCGCCGTCTCCTTCACCCTCGGTTGCCGCATCGCCGAGTCCGAGTGCAACCGCAACACCTGAGGCTTCGCCGACGCCGCGCGATCCGATGTCGACGCCGACGTTCAACGGCTTGCGACTGCGCTCAATTGGACCAGCATTCACTTCCGGACGCATCAGCGGTTTCGCAATCGATCCAGCCAATCCGACGCGCTATTACGTCGCCGTCGCGTCCGGCGGCGTCTGGAAGACAACCAACGCCGGCGTCACGTGGACTCCGATCTTCGACAACGAAGCCTCGTATTCGATTGGAGCCATCGCTGTCGATCCGAAGAACTTTCTAACGGTCTGGGTCGGCACCGGAGAGAACAACAGCCAGCGCAGCGTTTCGTATGGCAGCGGACTCTACAAGTCGGAAGACGGTGGCCGCACCTGGCGCAACGTCGGTCTCAGAACTTCTGAACACATCGGACGAATCGCGATCGATCCGAAAGATGCGAATATCGTTTACGTCGCTTCCCAAGGACCACTGTGGGGGCCCGGCGGCGAACGCGGTCTGTTCAAAACAACCGACGGCGGCAAGACCTGGAAGAATATCCTGAACATCAGCGAGCACACCGGGGTCACCGACGTCGTGATCGATCACAACGATCCGAACACGATCTACGCCGCGGCGTATCAACGCCGTCGTCACATGTGGACGCTCATCAACGGTGGTCCCGAAAGTGCGCTCTACAAATCCACTGACGCAGGCGCGACGTGGAACAGGTTGCGTGCTGGTTTGCCAACCGTCGAACTCGGACGCATCGGACTCGCGATTTCTCCGGTCGATTCCAACGTGATCTACGCGACTGTGGAAGCTGCCGATCGCCGCGGCGGGATTTTTCGCTCGAGCGATCGCGGCAGTAGTTGGGAACGACGTAACGAGTTTGATTCGACCGCGATGTACTACTCGCGCATCCTCGCCGACCCGAAGGAAGTCGATCGCATCTACGTGATGAACGTGTTTCTGATGGTTTCGGACGACGGCGGCCGGACAATCCGACGACTCGGCGAACGAAACAAGCACGTCGACAATCACGACATGTGGATCAATCCGAACAACACCGACCATTATCTCGTCGGCGGCGATGGCGGCATCTACGAGAGTTTCGATCGCGGCGTGCACTGGGACTTCAAACAAAACCTTCCGGTGACGCAGTTCTACGACATCACCACTGACAACGCGAAGCCGTTCTACAACGTCTACGGCGGCACACAGGACAACTTTAGTTTCGGTGGTCCATCGCGCACGCGCAGTGCTTCCGGGATCACGAATCCCGATTGGTTTGTCACCAACGGCGGCGACGGTTTTCGTTCGCAGGTCGATCCGGAAGATCCGAACATCATCTACTCGGAATCGCAGAACGGCGGCCTCGTTCGTTTCGATAAACGCACGGGAGAGCGGATCGGAATTCAACCGCAACCCATTCCTGCTGATGATCCATACCGTTGGAACTGGGATTCGCCGTTCATCATAAGCCCACACTCTCGTACACGCCTTTACTTCGCCGCCGATAAACTCTTCAAGAGCGACGATCGTGGGGACAGTTGGCAATTAATCAGCGGCCAACTCTCGCGCAATCTCGATCGCGACAAGTTGCCGGTGATGGGCAAAGTCTGGGGCATCGATGCCGTCGCGAAGAACGCGTCGACAGCATTCTTCGGCAACGCGTCCGCGCTTGCCGAGTCGCCGAAGAAAGAAGGGCTAATCTATGTCGGCACTGACGACGGGTTGGTCCAGGTGTCCGAAGACGGTGGCAAGAACTGGCGCAAGATCGAGAAGTTTCCCGGCGTGGCTGACATGGCGTACGTCAGTCGCATCATCGCCTCGAATCACGATGCAAACACGGCGTTCGTCAGTTTCGACAATCATCAGAACAACGACTTCAAGCCGTATCTCTTGAAGACGACTGACGCCGGCAGGACGTGGACTTCGTTGAGCGCAAACCTGCCGAAGAATGGTCCGGTGCTCGCGATTGCGGAGGATCACGTCAATTCGAATCTGCTCTTTACCGGCACCGAGTTTGGTGTTTGGTTTTCGATTGATGGCGGTGAGAAGTGGATTCAACTGAAAGGCGGAATGCCCACGATTGCCGTCCGCGATCTGAACATCCAGAAACGCGAGAACGATCTCGTCGTCGGCACGTTTGGGCGTGGCATTTACATCCTCGACGATTACACACCCTTGAGATTGCTCAAGCCCGAAATGTTGAGGCAGGAAGCGGCGGTGTTTCCGATCAAGGACGCGTTGATGTACATCCAGTCGCAACCACTTGGCGGGCGCGGCAAGAGCTTCCAGGGTGAACGTTACTACACTGCTGACAATCCGCCGTTTGGCGCGACTGTCACGTGGTATTTAAAGGACCCGATCAGAACGCGCAGGGAGAGACGTCAGGAAGCGGAGCGCGACGCAAGTCGCCGTGGTGGACCGGTCGGTTGGCCCACACGCGAACAACTGCGCGCGGAGGAAGAGGAAGACGCGCCCGCGATCGTGATCACGATCACCGACTCGAGCGATCGCGTCGTGCGACGGCTCACTGGTCCAGTCAGCGCCGGTATGCAACGGCTCACCTGGGATCTTCGTTATCCTCCGGCAAACCTTTCAGCGCCGCCGCCACCCGACGCGGATCCTGATTTTGAACCACCATCAGGTCCACTAGTCATGCCGGGAACGTATAAAGCGATAGTGTCGAAGCGAGTTGACGGCGTGATGACGCAGTTAGGCCAGCCGCAGCAGTTTCAGGTGGTGGTCGAAGGTCAGGAAAGCATGTCAACGACGGATCGCACTGCCCTCGTTGAATTTCAACAGAAAGCGGTGCGTTTACAGCGCGCGGTCAGCGGTGCAACGCAGGCAGCGAACGCTTTGCGGCCAAGGTTGACAGCGATCAAACGTGCGATTCAAGAGACGCCGTCGTTGCCGCATAGTCTCTACGACACTGCGATGGCACTCGAGAAACGAAACAACGATCTGATTCGCGCGCTTTCGGGCGATTCGGAAGCCCGACGACGCAACATGATCACGCCGCCGTCGATCAGCGATCGCGTAGGTTACGCGGTGAACGCGCAACGAATGTCTACTGCGCGACCGACGATCACGCAGCTGGGTCAATACGAGGTCGCCGCGCACGACTTCGAAACAGTGCTGGCCTTGTTACGCCAGTTGATTGAAGTGGATCTCGCGCGATTGGAGAAGCAGCTAGAGGCCGCGGGCGCGCCCTGGACACCGGGTCGCATTCCGGAGTGGCGCGAGCAGTAAGGAGCCAATATGAAACGTTTCGTGTTGCTGTTATCCCTGTTCTTGTTGTGTGTCTCAACGCAGGCACAAACGATCTCCGACAAGGTGAACGGGATGGAGAAGTTTTCCGGCTTTTTCACCTTTTACTGGGACGCGAAAGCCGGAAAGATGTGGCTCGAGATCGACAAGTGGAACACTGAGTTTCTCTACGTCGAGTCATTGCCCGCCGGCATTGGCTCAAACGACATCGGGCTCGATCGTGGTCAGCTTGGCGACAGCTCGATCGTGCGTTTCGATCGCAGTGGACCACGCGTACTGCTCGTCGCGCCGAATTACGCGTTCCGCGCCAGCAGCAACAACGCCGACGAACGGCTCGCAGTAAAAGACGCGTTCGCGGAGTCGACGTTGTGGGGTTTCGAAGTCGCCGCTGAAGAGGGCGGACGTGTGCTGGTTGACGCGACCAACTTCTACCTTCGCGATGTTCACCAGGTCACGAACACTCTCCAGCGCGGACAGCAAGGCACATATCGACTCGATACGAGCCGTAGCGCGTTCTACCTTCCGAACACCAGGAACTTTCCGCAAAACACCGAAGTTGAAACGACGCTGACCTTCACCGGCGAACCCACTGGAGGGTTCGTCAGGCAAGTCGTGCCCGTTCCTGAATCGATCACCGTCCGCGAGCGGCACTCGTTTGTGCAATTGCCGCCCGCGGGTTACAGACCGCGCGTGCTCGATCCGCGTGCAGGTTATTTCGGAATTGACTTTATGGACTTTGCGACGCCGATTGAGGAACCGATCACCAAGCGCTTCATCGCGCGACATCGTTTGCAGAAGAAGGATCCGACAGCGCGCGTGAGCGAGGCGGTTGAACCGATCGTTTATTACGTCGATCGCGGTGCGCCGGAGCCTGTGCGTTCGGCGTTGCTCGACGGCGCGCGTTGGTGGAACCAGGCGTTTGAAGCAATCGGTTACAAAGACGCGCTGCGCGTCGAAGTGATGCCGGAACACGTCGATCCGATGGACGTGCGTTACAACGTAATTCAATGGGTCCATCGCTCGACGCGTGGCTGGTCCTATGGCAATTCGCTCATCGATCCACGCACGGGCGAGATCATTCAAGGCCGCGTCTCACTCGGCTCGCTTCGCGATCGCCAGGACTTTTTGATCGCCGAAGGACTGATGGCGCCATACAACAACACGAAAACAGCTTCGCCGAAACTGCTCGAGATGGTGCTGGCGCGTTTGCGTCAACTGTCGGCGCATGAGGTGGGCCATACGTTGGGACTGCAACACAATTACGCCGCAAGTCCCGTCAATCGAGCGTCTGTGATGGACTATCCCGCGCCTCGCGCGAAGCTCGGGGCTGATGGTCTACCTGATCTTTCTGAGGCTTACTCGACCGGTATCGGCGAATGGGACAAGGTCGCGATCGCCTACGGTTATCAGGACTTTCCTCCGGGTACGGACGAATCACGAGCACTCGACACCACACTGAGCACGGCTTTCTCACGGGGATTGATGTACCTGACCGATCAGGACGCGCGTCCGCCGGGAAGCTCCAGTTCAGTGGCCCATCTTTGGGACAACGGCACAAACGCGATCGACGAACTCGGCAGCGTGATGAAAGTACGCGCCGCTGCGCTGCGTCGATTTGGCGAGAACAACATTCGCGACGGCGCGCCGCTGGCGGCAATCGAGGACGTTTTGGTGCCGATCTACATGTACCACCGTTACCAGGTTGAAGCGGCCGCGAAGGTGATCGGCGGGCAGGACTACATGTTCAGTTTGAAAGGCAAGGGCGATCGCAATCCGCAAATCGTTGCGCCTGAAGAACAACGTCGCGCGCTTGCGGCAGTGCTCGACACGATCAAACCGGCAGCGTTATCCGTGCCGGAGCCATTGCTGCGTTTGATCCCTCCGCGTCCGAGCGGTTATCCGCGTAACCGCGAACTGTTTCGCACGCGCACGCAGCCGGTGTTCGACGGTCTCGCACCCGCGGAAGCCATTACCGATCACATCAGTAACTTTTTGTTGAACCCGGAACGGGCAGCGCGACTGGTCCAATTTCACGCGCGTGACGCGCGCAATCCTGGTCTCACAGAAGTGATTGAAAAGATTCTGGAGGAAACCTGGACGGCGCCAGCAGCAACTGGTTATGCGGGCCAGATCCAGCACACTGTGAACGCGATCATTCTTGGCGATCTCATGTCGTTGGCAGCAAACGAACGTGCATCGAATCAAGTGCGTGCGATTGCGTCGTGGGAGATCGAAAAGCTCAAGAGCTGGGTCGAACGACAGCGGCGTTTGCCTGCCGACGCAAATCGTCGAGCGTTTCTTTACTACAGTCTCGAACAGATCAAACGTTTCCAGGACGATCCGAAGAAAGTGAACCTAACGCAGCCTCAAGCGCCACCCGATGGGCAGCCGATTGGGGCCACAGATGACCACGGATGCAGATGGATCGGAAGTCCCTAAGCTATCCGTCGTCGTCTGTGTTTATCTGTGGCTGATAAGTGCGGTAGCATTGGTGTTTCATGCAGGGACCCGAGCAATACCTGGGCGAAATTCTTGACGACAAGTACCGCCTCGAGCGACTCCTCGGTCACGGCGGTATGGGCGCCGTGTATCTTGCCACTCACCTCGGGACAGATCGTTACGTCGCACTCAAACTGATCTCGCCGCAGTTCATGCGCAATCGCGAGTTTGTCGAGCGCTTCAGGCGCGAAGCGCGTGCCGCGGGCAGGTTGCGCCATCCGAACGTAGTCGACGTTACCGACTTCGGTTTTGCCCAAGTCAAACAAGGCAATGTGGCGTATCTCGTGATGGAGTACCTTGACGGCTGTACGCTTGGCGACGTGCTCGCCGAAGAGAAGCGTTTGCCGCTCGAGTGGGTCGCCGACATTCTGGAACAGGTGTGCTCGGCCGTTCATGAAGCACACGAGCAGGGAATCATTCACCGCGATCTGAAACCCGATAACATCTGGGTCGAACCTAATCGACTCGGCAGTTACCGCGTCAAAGTTCTCGACTTCGGTATCGCCAAGGTTGGAGCTGCCGCTACACCACCCGTTGACGAAGACTCTACGGCAACGATCATCGACAACGTCTCTGCCGAGCGCGCAGCCTCAGCCACGACCAATCTTGCGGCCGCGAACCTCGAAACGGACACGCTGTTGCGGCCTGCGCCTGGCGAGAACGTCGGCACGTTGTTACAGAACGAGAAACTCACGCAGCCTTTCGTTCCCGGCGATCACCCGGAAGCTGAAGACGATGGCACGTTGCTGTTCGATCAGAGCACGCATCCTGCCGGTCGACACACCGAGCACACCGCAACTTCCGTACAAGGACCAGCGTTGACGCGCATCGGCGCGATCATGGGAACGCCGCTTTACATGTCTCCTGAACAATGTGGGGGCGGATACGTCGACACTCGGTCGGACATTTACAGTCTAGGTGTCATCGCGTACCAGATGCTCGCCGGCGAACCGCCGTTTGCGGGCAACACTTCAGCGGTGATGCGTGCGCATCGTGAGCAGGTGCCGCCTGACTTGCGTGAACGATCGGAGAAGAAAATTCCGAAGCGCGTTGCCGGCGTAGTGATGTCGGCGTTGTCGAAGAATCCTGCCGAGCGTCCGGCAACTGCATTTGCGTTAGCGAGTGCGTTGCGCGGGCAGAGCGAAGGTATTGGCGCGCTCTATCGTCGCGCGTTTTCGTTGTACAGCGAGTACTTTCCGAAGTTCGTCAAGCTCAGTTTTCTTGCGCACATACCGGTGATCATTACGACGCTCTTGCTGATCGGAGTGTTCGTCGTGACTGAAGTGATGCCGCGTGGTGGATTGACGCAAAAAATCGTGATGGTCTGCGTGTCAGTGCTGGTTGGCCTTTTGCAGTTTGTTGCGTTGACCGTTGCGGGTGCCGTGATCTCAGGAGTAACTGCGGTCATTATCACACAACTCAGTGCTGCTCCATTGCGGCCCGTGGAGCTTCACGTGGCGTTTCGGGTTCTGAGGCAGAGGTGGCGCCCGTTTCTGAAGACGCTGCTCATGGTCACGTGGCGGGTAATGCTGGGGTTTGTTTTGCTGATCATCCCGGGCCTAGTCATGATGATCCGTTATTCGTTGTACGCACCCGTCGTGCTGATCGAAGGACTTGAGAAGAAAGCTGCGATGCGGCGTGCGCGCGAGTTGGCGTCGCGTTCCTGGCGGACGATCATCATCGTCACGATCCTTCAGCTTCTGATCCCCAGCATAATTAATGGGGGTTTGGGTGCGTTTGTGGGCGCCAGTTTCGGTTCCAAGAGCGAAAGTCTTCCGCGGCAAATCGTTAGCCAGCTCCTCAGCCTCAATCAGATCTTCGTACTGCCACTGATGTCGATCGTCCCGGCATTGCTATACATCAAGATGCGGCAGTTGGGTGGCGAACAATTGAAAGTCGCGCTCGAACAGCTTGACGAAGGAATTATCGAGCGCAGAGAGTGGCAACAGCGAATGCGCACGCGCCTGAGTCTCGCCACACCGATTAGTCAGAAGACGAACACCACTGGTGGTTAGAGTCGTGCCGAGATCATCCTCTTTAAACTTCTGATATTGGGGCGCGAGGTGAAGGAGGCATGAAAAGCAAAACCGCCGTATTCTTCCCGTATATCCTGGCGAACATACTGATCGTTGCCGGCTTCTGGCTCACGGGATTGAAATCGGATCCTGGCGTTTTGGTGGAGTCGGCTGGCATTGGGGAAGCACTCTGGGATATTTCTTGTTGATAGCTGCTGCCGTCCTCATGTCGTACCAGATATTACGGGCGGAGTATCGGAAGCGGCAGTGACCCTTCTTGAAAGCCGACGATCGGGTAGCAGCGTCGTTCCGATTCTCGTATGTTCGTCTGGTTTTGCGTAAAGCTGGTTTCGAAAGTGGGATTCGCATGATCCCGCAAGCGAAACGATCCCGCCACTTTTTTCGAACTTGATTCCGACTTTACGGCTAGAATCCCAATAAAACGCCGATTTAACTACTTTGCACCCGCTGGCACGGGCTTTGAATTGTGCCAACGCGGAGAACTGTATAGTTGCGTGTGAAGTTTATCTAGCTAGATCGTTAATCAGCTTCGCGCGCGCATCGCCGCTCTCTCAACAAGGCTATTACAGCTCTCCACAAATTTTGAAGCAATACCCTGAGTTGCCATGGACATAAAGCGACCCCCTAAATCGAAGATAAAGAAGCGGATCAAAACGGCGATCCTAATCGTGGTCGGTCTCGCGGCCGTAGGCGGCATAACCTATGGACTCGCGAAACTAAAACCCGCCGCGCCAACAATCGACAAGGCCACCGCCGTGATCGAAACTGTCAAACGCGGTGAAATGGTCCGCGATGTCCGTGGCAACGGCACCCTCGTGCCCGAAGTTACCCGATGGGTTCCGGCTCCTGCCCAGGGCCGTGTGGAAAAGATAAACCTCCAGGCCGGCGTCGAAGTCGATGCTGCGACAGTACTCGTCGAACTTTCGAACCCGCAAATGCAGCAAGTGGCCCTTGACGCCGACTTTCAGGTGAAAGCAGCCGAGGCTGACGAAGAGAACCTCCGCGTGCGTCTCGAAAGCGAAACGATGACGCAGAAGGCCAACATAGCGACTATTAACTCGCAGTACAGCCAGGCGAAACTGGAACTTGACGCCGACGAGGTCCTTTATAAGCAGAATCTCATTGCCGAACTCCGGATCAAGATCTCCCGTGTGGCGGTGCAGGATCTGGCTAACCGGCTCAAAGTTGAACAGGAACGATTAGCGGTAACGGCCAGATCAACACGCGCTCAGCTCAACGCCGCGTCTTCCCGATTGCAACAGTTGCGAGCAATGGCAACGCTGCGCCGCCAGGAAGTCGAGAATCTGAAAGTCCGCGCGGGCTCCGCAGGCGTGCTGCAACAGGTCAGCGTCCAGGTGGGACAACAGGTTGAACCAGGATTCAACATTGCGCGCGTCGCCGATCCAACATCGTTGAAAGCAGTGTTGAGAGTTGCTGAAACGCAAATTTCCGGCGTCCGCGTTGGACAGCCGGTTCTCGTCGACACGCGCAACGGCATCATTCAAGGAAGAGTTTCGCGCATCGACCCGGCCGCACGCGAAGGCACGTTCGAGATCGACGCCTCGTTGATCGGACCGTTGCCGCCGAGCGCGCGTCCCGACCTCAGCGTCGACGGCACTATCGAACTCGAGCGATTACCCGACGTTTTGAAGGTCGGCCGGCCCGCTTTTGGCCAGGCGTACCAGACGGTCAAGATGTTTGTTCTGACTCCAGACGGCACTGAAGCGCAGCATCGCACCGTGAAACTCGGCGCGAACTCAGTCAGCACGATCCAGATACTCGAGGGCTTGCGTGAAGGTGACCAGGTAATCATCTCGGATACGTCGGGATTTGACAGTTTTGACCGTGTCCGCATCCGGTAAGTGTCAGAAGGCATAAGGTTTCAGACCCGTTTGTCATGGAAATCGGGTTTGCGGTGTTCATTTTTTAAGATCTTAGTACACAAACAAATCAAGGAGTGACTGATGAGTTCATCCGAGCCCCTAATCCACCTCGCTGATGTCAAGAAAGTCTTCTATACAGACGAAGTGGAAACCCATGCGCTTTCGGGTATCCATCTCGACATTAAACAAGGCGAGTACGTTTCCATTGCCGGACCTTCGGGCTGCGGCAAGTCAACCCTTTTGTCGATTCTCGGCCTGCTCGATACGCCCACTGATGGTCAGTACGTTCTTAATAATCATCCCGTTGAGAACTTGTCGCTGTCCGAGCGCGCGAGAATCCGTAATCGCGAAGTCGGTTTCATCTTTCAAAGCTTCAACTTGATCGGCGATCTCACGGTGTATGAGAACGTTGAACTGCCGCTGACCTATCGCGGCATGAGTTCCGGCGAACGAAAGAAACGGGCCACCGAAGCGCTCGAACGCGTCGGCATGGCCCATCGCGCGAAACATTTGCCGAGCCAGCTCTCCGGCGGTCAACAGCAGCGTGTTGCAGTCGCCCGCGCGGTTGGTGGACAGCCGAGCATCCTGCTCGCAGACGAGCCCACCGGTAACCTCGACTCAACCAACGGCGAAGCGGTGATGGAACTGATGCGCGAATTGCACCGCGGCGGCGCCACCATCTGCATGGTGACGCACGATCCGCGTTATGCCCAACACGCCGATCGCATCGTCCATCTCTTCGACGGATTGATTGTCGAAGAAGAAGCCGGAGCGGATCGACGAGAAATTCGGGAAGCCAAACGCGAGCTGGCGGAGAGCGGTTTTGGAGCTATTTCATGATCAGTTTGCGGGGCATCGAAAAAGCTTTCCCCCACGGTCCGACGAAGACTTACGTGCTGCGGCGGGTCGATCTCGACATTAAGCCGGGCGAGTTTGTTTCGATTATGGGCCCCTCCGGGGCCGGGAAGTCGACGCTGCTTCACATCCTGGGAATGCATGACCAGTCATGGACCGGCGAGTATTACTTCGAAGACGTTCCGGTCCATACGCTGGATGGCAAGAAACGCGCCGCGCTCCGCAATCAGAACATCGGGTTTGTATTTCAGAGTTATCACCTGCTAGACGATCAAACGGTGTTTGAAAATCTCGAATTGCCGCTTTCTTATCGCGACGTTAGCAAGAAAGACCGGCAGTCGATCGTTTGCGACACGCTTGATCGTTTTCAGATGGTGGGCAAGAAGGACCTTTTTCCGACGCAACTTTCAGGCGGACAACAACAGCTCGTTGGGATTGCGCGAGCGGTCGTTGCCAGCCCGAGAATAATTCTGGCAGACGAGCCGACTGGAAATCTTCATTCAGCCCAGGGCAAAGAGATCATGGACATGTTCAAACGCCTGAACGACGAAGGCACGACCATTATCCAGGTCACGCACTCCGAGACAAACGCCGCTTACGGCAATCGCATTGTGCGGCTCGAAGATGGCTGGATCGTGAATGGCCAGTAATTTCTAACCTGTAGTTGCTCAACCTGCAATCCATAGAACCATAGGGCGATCGTCTGCTCGATCGTTGACGTCACTCGTGTGCGTGGAAGGGTTTCAAATTTGAAATGTTTATCTCTGCGGTCCTCAGCGTATTTCAGCGTTCTCTGCGTTAGGTGCTGTTTCAACGCAGAGGTCACAGAGATCCGCTGAGAACCGCACGAAACGTACCGGCAATGGAGAAAGTTATGGACGCCTTCCTGAACGACATCCGTTACGCCATCCGCAACCTGATCAAACGACCCGGTTTTACCCTCATCGCCGTCCTCACCCTCAGCATCGGCATAGGCGCAAACACCGCGATGTTCAGCGCGATCCACGCACTGCTCATGAAACCGCTCGAGTTTCCCGATCTCGATCGCGCGGTTGCAGTTTGGGAAAAGAACTCCATCAACGGCAGGGTGCACGACGAGGTGACCGTTGGAAACTATGTCGATTGGCGCGACCAGAGCCAGTCGTTTGAAACACTCGCGCTCTATAGCGGGTGGAGCGTGAACCTTAGCGGAGTCGATTCTCCGGAACGCATTCAGGGTTATCTCGTTACCGCGAATTTCATGGACTCCACCGGCCTCAAGCCGATCCTGGGCCGTAACTTTACTCCGGACGAGAACGAGGCCGGTAAAGATCGAGTCGTGATCATCACCTACAGTCTGTGGCAACGACAGTTCGGTGGCGATCCAAACATCATTGGCAAGACGATCTCCGCAAATAGTATCCCGCGCACGGTAATCGGCGTGATGCCGCAACACTTCAACTTTCCAAAGGGCGGAGAAATCTATACGCCGATGAGGCTGACGCCCGAGGTGTTGAGTAATCGCTTCAATCACAGCTACTACGTCATCGGCAGGCTCAAACCCGGCGTGCAGATCGCAAGCGCGCAGGCGGACGTCGACAACATCATGGGACGACTGGAGAAACAGTTTCCGGAAAGCAACACCGGAGCAGGCGCAACTGTTTATCCACTCCTTCAAGACATGGTGCGCGCCTACGACACGCCTATCTGGATCACGATGGGTTTCGTTGGGTTCGTGCTGCTGATAGCGTGCGCGAACATCGCGAACCTCATGCTAGCGCGCGCGAGCGGGAGGCAGAGGGAGATCGCTTTGCGTGCCGCTCTGGGGGCGAGTCGATGGCGCATCGTGCGGCAGTTGCTCACCGAGAGTCTCATCATCGCGTTGATTGGTGGCGCGGTTGGAGTGCTGATTGGGTTTTGGGGCATTGACGCGTTGCGGTGGGCCAATCCCAGCGATGCAGCGAAGCATGCGGCTGGCTGGCATCAACTCGGAATCAATATCCCCGTATTGCTTTTCACGCTTGGCATTTCACTACTCAGCGGTCTCGTATTCGGTCTCGCTCCGGCGTTGCAGGTTTCAAAACCCAACCTCAACGATGCAATGAAGGAAAGCGGGCGTCAGACGTCGGCAAGTTCGCACCGTTTACGCAGTTCGCTGGTGGTGTTTGAAGTCGCACTGTCGTTGGTGTTGCTGGTCGGCGCTGGTTTGGCGATCCGCAGTTTTCTTGCCGTCGTCAAGACGAATCCCGGTTTCAATACCGAAAGCGTCCTGACGATGAGACTGATGTTGCCGGGGGCGAAATACGGCGAAGAAGCGCAGCGCGCGGCCTTTAGCAGCGATTTGGTCCAACGTGTGAAAGCTACACCTGGCGTTGAATCGGCGGCCATAGTCAATTTCCTGCCACTCAGCGGTTCGAGTACGTCTGACATGTACCTCGTCGAAGGCGAAGCTCAGCCGGCGCCCGGCCAGGAGAATGATGGCCGCTATCGCGTTGCGACTCCTGATTACTTTCAAACGATGCGGATTCCAATCGTCACGGGACGTGCATTCACTGAACATGACAAAGCCGGCACGCCTCGGGTCGTGATTGTGAATGAAGCTTTGGCGCGCAAACACTGGCCGGCCCAGGACGCGATCGGCAAACGCATTCGTTTCTATGGACCACCGGAAAGAACGAACTGGATGGAGATCGTCGGCGTCGTGCAGGATGTCACGCACGAACTAAACGTGCCGGTGAAACCTGAATACTACCTACCGTTCGCGCAGGATCCCTGGAACATGATGACGATCGTGGCCAGAACGAAAGTCGATCCTGCCTCCCTCGCCGCCGAAATCAGACAGCAGGTATGGGCCATCGACAGGGATCAGCCGGTATTCGAGGTCAAGTCGATGGACGAGGTGTGGTCCATGGCAACGTCGCTGTACTCGTTCTCATCTGTGACGCTCGGATTTTTTGCGATCCTCGCGTTGTTACTCGCATCACTCGGAATTTACGGCGTGATGGCTTTCGCGGTGGCCCAACGAACACAGGAGATTGGTATTCGCATGGCGCTCGGAGCGACGACTTCGGAAGTCATGAAGCTCGTTCTAAAACACGGAATGAAACTGGCCGTGTTGGGAATCGCGATTGGTCTGGTCGGCGCGTGGGGACTGACACGTTTTATGAAGGCGCTGCTGGTCGACGTACAGCCGACTGATTTGTTGACGTTCGGAGTGGTCTCCGGCTGCTTGTTCATGGCTGCGTTACTCGCGTGTTACGTGCCTGCGCGACGCGCTACGAAAGTCGATCCATTAGTGGCACTGAGGTACGAATAAGGATCAGAAGGGGAGATGGGGCGAAAGGGAGACAGGGCGACGCGGAGAAACGGGAAAGCGATTCCCCCGTCGGTTCTCCCCGTCTCCCCATCGCCCCTTCACCCCGTCTTTCCACACGCATAGGAGGCTTGCGTTGAGTTCTGTATGGCGCGACATTCGTTACGGCGCGCGAATGTTGATTAGAAAACCTGGCTTCACGATCGTGGCTGTGCTGACGCTCGCGCTGGGCATTGCAGCTACGACTGCGACGTTTACCGTGGTCGATGCAGTGTTGCTGCGCAAACTGCCCGTTACCGATCCGGATCGCGTCGTCGTGATCCACAATCAACTGCCGAAGATTAACTTGCCGCGCTCTCCTGTCTCGGCGCCGCATTACCTCGACTACAGCCGGCAGACCGATGCTTTCGAATCAACCGGCGCTTTCATCACACGAAACGTGAATCTTTCCGGCGTCAGCGTGCCCGAGCGTTTGCAGGCGGGCCGTGTCACCGCAACGTTCTTTCCCACTTTGGGAATAAATCCCGCTGCCGGACGCTTCTTCAATCCTGAAGAAGATCGAATCGGCAGCGAACGCGTGGTGGTGCTCAGCACCGAGCTTTGGAAACGACTCTTTAGTTCGAATTCCAGCGCTCTGGGTAGTTCGATTCAACTCAATGCCGATCATTATCAGGTGATCGGCGTCGCACCCGAAGCGGTCCAGGAGATGTATCCGAGTGTGGACCTCTGGATACCGATGGCCTTTACGCCTCGCGAACTTTCCGAAGAACGCCGCCTGAGTTTGGCGTACACGATGATCGCGCGTTTGAAACCAGGAACGACTATCGCACAGGCGCAGAACATCATGACTGGGGTTGCCAGCAACAGTGGCGCGAAGGATCCCGACATTTTCAACATCGAAGTCCGTTCGATCACCGACGAATACGTCAGTGACGTGCGGCGTCCGCTTTTCGTGTTGCTGTGTGCTGTGATTGCAGTGCTGTTGATCTCGTGCGCGAACGTCGCAAACCTCCTACTCGCGCGAGCGACAGTGCGTGGTCACGAGATCGCAGTACGTGCTGCGCTGGGTGCGGGTCGGAGTCGCATCGTTCGCCAACTGCTGACCGAAAGTTTGCTGATCGCGTTGATCGGCGGCGTGTTTGGCGTCGTGCTCGCTGTGTGGGGCACTAAAGCTTTACTCGCCCTCGCGCCTTCCGACTTGCCGCGACTCACGGCGGTCCAGGTTGATCTTCGAGTTCTCTTAATCAGTCTGGGTGTGTCACTCCTGTGTGGCGTGATCTTCGGACTAGTGCCGGCGCTGACGGCGTCGAAAACAGATCTGGTCAGTTCGCTGAAAGAATCGGAACGCACTGATTCGGGTACGCGTCAGTGGTTGCGCCGGACGTTCGTTGTCGCGGAAGTGGCCCTCGCGTTGGTGCTGTTGATCTCGGCCGGTTTGCTCGTGCGAAGTTTCGGCAAGCTGCTCGACGTGCGACCCGGATTCGATCCCCAGAACGTGCTCACGTTGCGGGTCCAACTGCCGGGCGCACAATACGACAAGGCGACGAAGGTCGCGTCGTTCTACGACCAGGTGGTCACGCGCGTTTCCGGATTGCCCGGAGTGCAACACGTGGGCGCCGCTTACCAGACTCCGTTCACACCCGGCGCAGATAATTCGATATTCCACATACGCGGCCGGCAAGCCGGTCCCGGCGAGCCACCTCCACACGCTGACTACGCTTTCGTCTCCGCCGACTACTTCGCAACGATCGGACAGCCGATCGTCCAGGGTCGCGGTTTTCAACCATCAGACATGCGTGCCGGGAATTATTTTGCACCGAACTCCGTGGCGATTATCGACGAGGAGTTGGCGCGGCGTTTCTGGCCCAACGGTGACGCGCTTGGCGGCGGTCTTAGCTGGGGTAAGGAAGGTCCTTGGGCCACGATCGTCGGCATCGCAAAAACCGCGCAGATCAAGGACCTCGCGGTACAGTCGAAAGGAACGTTCTACCTGCCGGCGTACGTTCCGATGTCAACTCTCGTAGTCCGCACGGTTGGTGATCCCAAGCCATTAGCGGGCGCGATCCGCGATCAGGTCCTCGCAATCGATCCCAATCAACCAGTCTTCGACGTGAAAACGATGGAAGAACGAGTGGCGGTCACACTCGAGAGGCGCCGGTTCGCGGTGGTCCTGCTCGGAATATTCAGTGGGCTCGCGTTGCTGTTGGCGGCGATCGGTTTGTACGGCGTGCTTGCGTTTGCCGTGTCGCAACGCACACGCGAGATCGGAATTCACATGGCACTTGGCGCACGCACGCGCGACGTTTTGTTGATGGTGATCAGACAGGGAATGGCGCTGGTCGTGATCGGTGTTGTGCTTGGAATGGCAGGCGCGTACGCCGTTACCCGAACCATTCGCAGCCTTTTGTTTGAAGTTGGCGCGACCGATCCCCTTACGTTCGTGCTGGTCTCGGTATTGCTCGCAGTGGTCGGATTCGTTGCGTGTTACTTGCCCGCACGGCGCGCAACCAAAGTCGATCCGCTCGTTGCACTTAGGTATGAATGATGGCTTTGCGGAAAAAGTATGAATGTGGCTTTGCCGAAAGTATGAGTGATGGCGTTGCACAAGGCTCTCTTGCCGCGGCTCCGCCGCCTGATGTGAGGCGAGGCTATGCCTCGCAGTCAGTGCGCTCGACCCTTTGGGCTGCGCCCTTCGTTCGGCCTCTG
Source organism: Pyrinomonadaceae bacterium (assembly GCA_035646355.1). Classification (GTDB taxonomy): domain Bacteria; phylum Acidobacteriota; class Blastocatellia; order Pyrinomonadales; family Pyrinomonadaceae; genus PSRF01. Next base: position 21,112 of record DASRPN010000131.1, read on the forward strand.
GCCCAGGTTGCGGGCAAAGCCCGAACCGAGGGCGCAGCCCAAAGTTGAGGCTGAGTCCACGGCGGGGCGCAGCCCCGCCGCACATCAAGCGGCGGAGCCGCGGGAGCAAAGTCTTATGCAGCGACTGAGCCGCACCCGTGTCGCGAATACTCTTTGGTGAAAGCGTGATGGAAAACTTACTTAAAGACATACGTTACGGATTTCGCGGTTTGTTAAAACGAAAAGCGTTTGCGGCTATCGCCGTGCTGACACTTGCGCTCGGTATTGGCGCCAACACCGCTATCTTCACTTTGGTCAATGCCGTCCTACTCCAGACACTGCCCGTTAGCAATCCTCACGAATTAGTCCTCTTCAGCGACATGACCGGACAAGGCACGTCGGTTGAAGACACCCCACGCACAGGTAAGTGGTCGCGTTTCTCTTACGCTTCCTACAATTACTTTCGCGATCACAACGATTCGTTCCAGGACATTGCCGCGCTACGCAGTGGCTTCAGCAGTTTAAGCGTGCGGCAAACTGATTCGCAGGCGAACGCCGCGGCGCGTTCGTCGGGACACCTCGTTTCCGGTAACTACTTTTCTCTTCTCGGCGTGCAGGCGATGCGAGGCCGCGTCCTCACCCCTGAAGACGACAAACCCGGCGCTGAACCGGCCGCGGTGATCAGTCACCGTTACTGGCAACAGCAGTTGAATAGCGACGCCGCGGTCGTCGGCAAAAGTTTCATCATCAACGGCGCGAACTTCACGATCGTTGGCGTTATGCCGCGCGAGTTTTTCGGCGAGCGCATCTCACGGCCGCCTGATTTCTGGTTGCCGCTCTCGCTGCAGCCACAGATCGAATTGCGCAACTCGTTTCTCGAAGACAATAACATCTACTGGTTGATGGTGATGGGCCGTCTCAAGCCGGGCGTCACCATCGAACAGGCACAGGTGAGTGTGAATCTCAATCTGCGGCAGTTCCTGACCGAATTCGCCGGCGATCAACTCACGGAGGAACGACAGCGCGGGATACAAAACACGCACGTGCTACTCGTGGACGGCAGCGCCGGGATTTCCCGACTCAGAGAGCTCTACTCGAAACCGTTGCACATGCTGATGGCGATAGTCGGTATGGTGTTGTTGATTGCGTGCGCGAACGTGGGGAGTCTGCTGCTGTCGCGCGCCGCTTCGCGCAAAGCAGAGATCTCGTTGCGCATGGCCCTGGGGGCGACTCGTTGGCGGATCATTCGTCAACTGCTTACCGAGAGCATGTTGCTGGCGGTGATCGGCGGCGTTTGCGGCGTGCTGTTAGCCCAGTGGGGCGTGACTGTTCTCGTGAGCCTCGTCGCCCGCGAAGCGCCACTCAATACGCAGCCTGACGTTGGAATACTCACATTCACCGCGGGCATATCGATCCTGGCCGGACTCCTGTTTGGTCTCGTTCCTGCGATTCAGGCAAGCAAGACTGATTTGTCGTCAGCGATGAAAGAAAAGTCTCGGACGGGGCGTGGCTTCTGGCGCTTCAGTCTTTCAGCCGCGCTCGTGGTGATGCAGGTGGGGCTATCGATGGTCCTGTTGACCGGCGCCGGATTGTTTGCGCGCAGTCTCGCGAAGTTGCAGGGCGAAGACGTCGGCTTCGATCGGACGAACCTGCTGCTCGTCGGTATCGATCCTCGTCTCGCCGGATACAAACCAGCCGAACTCGCTGGTCTTTACCAACAGGTACTTGAGCGCGTCAGCGCTGTTTCGAACGTGAAGACCGTCTCTCTCGCCACCTACTCGCCGTTTAGCGGCTCCCAGAGAGGCAGCAGTATCGTGATTCCGGGGTTCACTCCTGACCCGGGTCAGGATCCGATCGTCGAAGACGTTCTGACTGGTCCAAAGTTCGCGGAGACAATGGGAGTTCCGTTGTTACGCGGTCGCGAGCTCGAGCTTCGCGACACTGTTAGTGGCCCACGAGTAGCCGTCGTCAACGAGACGTTCGTCGAGCGTTACTTCAAAGATCAGAACCCGATTGGCCGCACGTTCACGTTTGACGACGAAACTGACAATGGCGCGCCGCTCGAGATCGTCGGCGTGATCGGCGACATCAAATCGCTAGACACCCGTGAGCCCGTCGGCCCTGCCGTCTACCGGCCGATTCTTCAGATCCAGGACCAGGCGGCATACACCGTTAACATTCAGATTCGCACCACCGGCGATCCGTCGTCCGTCGCCGGCCCTGTCCGTCAGATGATCAATCAGATCGACGACAAGCTGCCGATCTTCGGTGTAACGACAATGCACGAACAGATCCGCGACCGGCTTAATCAGGATCGGTTGATCGCGCAGTTGGTGAGTTTCTTTGGCGCGTTGGCGCTGATCCTCGCCTGCATCGGTTTGTATGGCGTCATGGCCCACGGCGTCGCGCGTCGCACGAACGAGATTGGGATACGAATGGCGCTCGGCGCGAAGGGCGGCAACATCGCGTGGATGGTGTTGCGAGAAACGGTGGTGCTGGTTGTTACAGGTTTGGCGTTAGGTATACCGGCCGCGTTGCTGTCGGCGCGTTTGATCGCCACTCAACTGTTCGGACTCAGTCCGACAGATCCATTAACACTGGTCGCCGCAGCGGTGGTCTTGACCGTCGTTGCATTGCTGGCGGGTTACATACCGGCGCGTCGTGCGTCGCGTGTCGATCCTCTTACAGCGTTGCGCTACGAATGAACGTGGAGCTTTTGTGCTTTGTACTTGGTTTTTGTAATAGCCAGACCACAACCAGTTCAAGGTACAAAGCACAAAGAACAAAGAACGAAGAACAAAGCGAGACGATTCACATGGACACACTCTTCAGAGACATACGTTACGGATTTCGCGGTTTGCTGAAGCGGCCCGGTTTCACCGTTATCGCGCTGGTTGCACTAGCGCTCGGAATCGGCGCGAACACTGCCATCTTCAGTCTCGTCAACGCAGTTGTGCTTCGGCCGCTTCCTTATGCGGAACCGGATCGACTCGTTTGGGCTTGGGGCAATTTCCCCGGCGGCAATCGCGCCAGTGTCTCACCGCCTGACTATCTCGACTTCCGCAGCCAGAACAAGTCTTTCGAACAACTCGCTGCGATGATCGGGAGTACTGCGCCCGCCACGATCACCGGCAACGGGGAACCGGAACGCCTGACTGCCTCCGTCGTTACCGGCAACTTCTTCCAGACATTCGGCGTGATGCCAATGCTCGGTCGCGCCTTTTCAATGGACAACGAAAAGCCCGGAAACGATCAGGTTGTAATCATAAGTCACGAGCTCTGGCAAAGACGTTTTGCTGGCAACGCTGGAATCCTCAATCAACGAATCGTCCTCGACAACAAGAGTTTCGAAGTGATCGGTGTAATGCCAAAGGACGTCACGTTTCCGCAGACTGCGGATCTCTGGGTGCCGCTGAACTTCGACTCTGAACCGGGGATGAAGGTGCGAAAAGCGCACTTCCTGCGACCGATTGGCCGGCTCAAACCGGGCGTAACGGTGGCCCAGGCACAAGCGGACACCGACGCGATCGCCGCTCAACTCGAACAACAATATCCTCAATCGAACACCGGTTGGAACCTGCGCCTCGAACCACTGCGCGAACGACTCATTGGCAGCAGCAGATCGAGTTTGTTCATTCTCTTCGGTTCCGTCGGGTTTGTGTTGCTCATCGCCTGCGCCAACGTCGCGAACCTGCTGTTGGTCCGGGCGAATGCGAGACAAAAAGAGTTCGCGTTGCGCACCGCGCTCGGTGCGAGCCGTATGCGGATCGTTCGTCAACTGATCACTGAAAGTTTGTTGCTTGCTTTCGTCGGCGGCGCGCTCGGAGCGTTGCTGGCTGCATGGGGAATCGACCTTCTAGTGACACTCAGCGGCGATCTTATTCCGGCAACGGCAAACGTGAGCATCGATGCAACCGTGCTTGCGTTCACGTTTGCGACCTCACTGCTCACTGGTCTGCTGTTTGGCGTCTTTCCCGCCCTCCGAACCGCGAAGGTGAACCTTTCGGACACTCTTAAAGAAGGTGGACGAAGCAGTGAAGCGGCGTTCAAAAATCGCACGCGCAGTTTGCTGGTTGTGTTCGAGAGCGCCATTGCCGTGGTCCTGCTGGTGGGGGCCGGATTGCTGGTAAGAAGTTTGATAGAGCTCGAGAACACCAATCCCGGATTCGACGCCAACAACGTGCTAACAATGCGCGTCGATTTGTCGCGTGGCAAATACGACACCCCCGAGAAGTCTGCGACCTTCTTTCAAGATCTGGAACAACGCCTCAGTGGACTGCCGGGGGTCGAGACCGTCGGAATGATTAACGGACTGCCGTTAAGCGGTGCACGGAACGACACGCCATTCGTCGTCGAAGGCGGGCCGGCGGTTAAACCCGGCGAGGAGTTAGGCGCTGATTTCCGTTCCGTGAACCACAACTACTTTCAAGCAATGCAAATTCCGTTGCTGCGCGGCAGGAATTTCACCGAGCAGGACGTGCGCGATAGCGCGAAAGTGATTGTGGTTAGCGAGCAGTTGGTCAACACGGTGTTTCCAAATGAAGAAGCGCTTGGGAAGCGTCTGCAAATGGTAATCGACGACGATCCCTACGAGATCGTTGGCATCGTCGGCGGCATACGCGATCGCGCTGTTGAGTTTCAACCGTACCGAACGATTTACATTCCTTCTCGCCAATGGGGCTGGTTCAACGTTGCGCTTCGCACCCAAGGCGATTCGCTGAGTCTTGTCTCGGCGATACGAAAAGAAGTGCAGGCGATCGATCCCGAACAACCGATCGCCGCGGTTAGGACCATGGACGAGTTGGTCAACAGGTCAACGGCGACACCGCGCTATCGCACCACATTGCTTGGGCTCTTCGCTGCGCTCGCGATGGTCCTGGCGGCGACGGGAATCTACGGCGTGATGTCTTACTCAGTCTCGCAACGAACTCATGAGATCGGTGTGCGCATGGCGTTAGGTGCGCGGCATGGCGATGTTTTGCGTTTGGTTGTGAGTCAGGGAATGTTGCTGGTGGTTTTGGGATTGGCCATCGGGCTGGTGGCCGCGTTCGGACTAACGCGCTTGATGGCGAGTTTACTCTTCGGTGTGACCGCGAAAGATCCGCTCACTTTCGTGGCCGTGGCGGGCTTGTTAGCGGTTGTGGCGTTTATCGCCTGTTACATACCGGCGCGGCGTGCAACGAAGGTCGATCCGTTAACTGCACTGCGTTACGAATAAATGTGAGCTCTGTGCTTTGTACTTAGTACTTCGTCAGTGGTCAGTTGTCAGTTGTCAGTGAGGAGGACCGAATGATGACCACGGACCACTGACCACTGACTACTGACAAGAGAACAAATAACAAAGAACGAGGAACAAAGATGGACAACTTCCTCAAAGACATTCGCTATGGTTTGCGCGGCTTAACAAAACGTCCCGGTTTTTCGGCGATCGTGATCATCACGCTTGCGCTCGGCATCGGCGCCAGCACCGCGATCTTCAGCACCGTTCGCCCCGTGCTCCTCGAACCGCTCCCGTATCCGGATGGCGGTCGCATCGTCGTGGTGACCGACACCGGCACCGACGGCCCGATCGACGTAACGTTCGGCACCTTCCGCGAGATCGTCGCCCGCAGCCGCACGCTGCAGCAGGCCGCGGTCAGCCGCGCGTGGCTGCCGACGTTGAACGGCAGCGGCGAGGCGGAGCGGCTGGATGGGCAGAGCGTGAGCGCCAACTACTTCCGTGTCCTCGGCGTGGCGCCCGCGCTGGGCCGCGATTTTCTGCCCTCCGACGACCTGCCAGGCGCTGCGCCA
>DASRPN010000132.1:0-33202 GCA_035646355.1 Pyrinomonadaceae bacterium
GAAGCGCCGCTGATCGATCAGAAGTTTCAGGACGCGCTACCGCTGTTGCCCGGAGTCGTGCGTGGTCCTGACGGCAATCTGAACATCAAAGGCACGCGGCCGAGTCAGAGCGGAATTCTCGTTTCGAGTCTGAACGTTACCGATCCATGGACCGGAACTCCTGCCATTGAATTACCGCTCGAAGCAGTGGAAACAGTGCAGGTCCATTCGAATCCTTACTCGTCGGAGTACGGCAAGTTCACTGGCGCGGTGACGACAATCGAAACGCGCTCCGGCAGCAACGATCTGCGCTACCTGTTTACCGGTGTCCTGCCACGTCCGCGCTGGCGCGACGGAAAGATGTACGGCATCGGCGCCGCAACGCCGCGGATCGCCGTCGGTGGTCCAATCAAGAAAGACAAACTGTTCTTCTTTCAGAGTCTCGAGTACCGCTTCGTCCGCACGAACGTTCCCAGCCTCGAAGCGCTCGAAGAACACCAACGCGACATCCAGCGCGAAAGCTTCGACTCCTTTTCACGTCTCGATTACGTCATCAATTCCAACAACCGTCTGACGGCGAGTTTTTCGATCTTTCCGCAGAAGCAGGACTTTTTCAATCTCAACACGTTTAATCCATCTGACACGACCGCAAACTTTCATCAACGCGGTTGGTTTCTCGCGTTCAACGAGCAGGCGACTTTCAAGTCAGGTGGATTGCTGCAATCAAGTTTCAGCGTCAAACAGTTTGACGGCGACATTTTCGGTAACAGTGGCGCGCCTTATCAGATCACTCCTGAACGAAACTTTGGTGGCTGGTTCGATCGCCAGCATCGCGAGAGCCGTCGATACGAACTGCTCGAGATCTACAATCTTGCGCCGTTCAACTGGCGCGGCTCGCATGCGTTGAAGGTCGGTGTTAATTACAGCTACACGACTTTCAACGGCAGCGATCGTAGCGCGCCCGTCAGCATCATCCGCGCCGGTGGAACAACGTACCAGCAAGTCAATTTCTCCGGCCCCGGCGATCTTTCGAGACATCAAAACGAGATCTCAGCGTTCGTTCAAAACAAGTGGATCGTGAACTCGCGCGTCGTATTCGATCTTGGCCTGCGTTACGACCGCGATCTGATTGGCGCTGAAAACAACTTCGCGCCTCGTCTCGGCCTGGTCCTGGTGCCCGCGTCCAACGGTCGCACGGTAGTGCGCGGCGGTGTTGGTCTTTTCTACGACAAGATTCCGCTCAACGTCGGCTCTTTCGAACACTACCAGGACCTCGTTGTCACAACTTTCGCCAACGACGGCACGACGATCGTCGATGGTCCACGTTTATTCCTGAACACCGCGCCGTCTGATCTGAAGAATCCGTACAGTCTCGCGTGGAATGCGCAGGTCGATCACGAAGTGACCCCACAACTGCTGCTCCGGCTCGGTTATGAAGAACGCAGCACGCGTCGCGATTTCGTTCTTGAACCCGTCGCAGATGCCGCGACGTTGAACACCGGACGGCTGTTGCTGATAAACTCTGGGCGGTCACGATATCGAGAGTTGCAGGCCGTCGCACGCTTTCGTTTTCAGGAAGGACGCAACATCTTTCTGTCGTACGTGCGGTCTCAAGCGCGTGGCAACCTGAACGACTTCAATCACTATTTCGGCAATCTGAAACAAGCGGTCATTCGACCGGACGAGTACGCGAAACAACCTTTCGACACTCCCAACCGGATGCTCTTCTGGGGTGAATTCGCATTGCCGTTCGACGTGGTTGCAACACCAGTGGTCGACTGGCGCACAGGATTTCCCTTCTCTCTGGTGAACGAGCAGCAGGATTTCGTCGGGACACGCAACGAAGACGGTCGCTTTCCTTCGCTCTTCTCGCTCGACGTACTTGTCATGAAGGGACTCACTATTCCCTTTCGCGGCAAGAAGTATCGGGGACGCGCCGGCATGACGATCTTCAACATCACCAACCACTGGAACCCGCGCGATGTTCAGAACAACCTCGATAGCCGTCAGTTCGGCACGTTTTTCAACAGTCCCGGTTTGAGCCTCAGGCTCAAGTTTGAATTCGTGAAATACTAAGGAGTTCCCGAAATGAATACGCGAATCCCACTCGCCATTGCCTTGCTGCTGGCAGCAGTCTCCTCCACTTTAGCCAAAGACGAAATCACAAAAGAACTGATCACTTCGAACGGCAAGACGCGCGCGTACTACCTCTACGTTCCTTCAACCGTCAAAGGACCAGCGCCGTTGATCGTCATGCTTCATGGATCGAATCGCACCGGCGTGACGCTCGTTGAAAAATGGAAAGACTACGCAAAGAAAGAAAATATCATCATCGTTGGACCTGACGCGACGAATTTGCGCGGTTGGGGATCGCCGCAGGATGGTCCAGATTATCTGCGCGATCTTGTCGAAGAACTGAAGTCGAAGCATCCGATCAACCCGCGACGGGTGTATCTTTTCGGACACTCGGCGGGCGCGTCGTTTTCGTTGCACATGGGTTTGATGGAGTCGCAATACTTCGCGGCGGTGGCGATACACGCAGGAGCCTTAACCGGCCAGGACTACGACGTAATCGAACTGGCGAAACGAAAGATCCCGATCTCAATGCAGATCGGCGACAGCGATCCGCTGGTTCCACTCAAGGTTGTCAGGGCAACACGCGACGCGTTGAAAGAAGCAGGTTTCACTGTCGACCTGATCGAGATCGAGAACCACGATCATTGGTATTACGACAAGGCGTCGAAGTTCAATCAAACAGCGTGGGAGTTTTTGAAGAAGTACGAACTTGAGAGTGACCCGCAGTTTCAGAAGTATAACTGGAGATAGAGAAATTCGAAATTCGAAATTTTCACAGGAGCGCACATGACTAAACTTCTCGCGTCGATCTTTATTCTGGCCCTCTTCGTTAATGGATCTCTTCCGGTCAACGATCACAAAGCGCAGGTTGTTAAAGACATCGCCGGCATGTCGAAGCAGGCGCAGGTGATGGTCGACATGGTGTTCAGCTTCGCGGAGCTTGGGTTTCAAGAGGTCGAAACGTCGAAGTATTTGACGAGTGTGCTCGAGAAGGAGGGCTTCAAGATTGAACGCGGCATCGCGGGAATTCCCACCGCGTGGATCGCAACTTATGGTTCGGGCAAACCGGTGATCGCGCTTGGTTCAGATGTCGATTGCATTCCGCAGGCATCGCAAAAACCGGGCGTCGCCTATCACAATCCGTTGATCGATGGCGCACCCGGGCACGGCGAGGGCCACAACTCCGGCGTGCCGCTTAACATCCTCGCCGCGATTGCAGTCAAAAGACAGATGGAACGCGCGAAACTTCCCGGCACGATCAAGCTCTGGCCGGGTGTTGCTGAAGAACTGGTTGCGGGCAAAGCATATTTTGTGCGCGAGGGCGTTTTCAAAGACGTAGACGTCGTGATCTTCACGCATGTCGGCAACAACCTCAACACTTCGTGGGGGCAATCTTCAGCGACCGGCCTCGTCTCGGTCGAATACACATTCAAAGGCGAGAGCGCGCATTCGGCAGGCGCACCGTGGCAGGGACGCAGCGCACTCGATGCGGTCGAGTTGATGGACATCGGCTGGAACTTTCGCCGCGAACACTTGCGCATTCAACAACGCTCGCACTACGTGATCACTAACGGCGGCGATCAACCCAACGTCGTGCCGCGCCTCGCCAGCGTTTGGTATTACTTCCGCGAACTCGATTACGACCACATCAAACGCATGCGCGAAATCGGCGACCAGATCGCTAACGGCGCCGCGATGATGACCGATACAACTGTGTCTTCGCGCGTTTTAGGTTCCGCATGGCCACAACATTTCAACCGGCCTGTCGCCGAAGCCGCGTACGAGAACATCAAGCAAGTCGGACTGCCGCAATGGAGTGAAGACGATCAAAAGCTGGCGCGAGCGTTACAACGTGAATTGAAGTCACGCGAGCAGGGATTGGCGACACAACTCGACGACCTGGCGGGACCTGTTCCTGACGAACAGCGAACGCGTGGCGGTTCCGACGACATCGGCGACGTCTCGTGGAATGTGCCGACAATCTCGCTGCGTTACCCGTCAAACATTCCCGGTCTTCCAGGTCACAACTGGGCCAATGCAGTCACAATGGCCACACCGATCGCGCACAAAGGTGTGGTTGCAGGTGCGAAGGTCGTCGGCATGACGATGATCGATCTGTTGACGCGACCCGAACTCGTGGACCAGGCGTGGAAGTATTTCCGTGAGGTGCAAACGAAGGATACGAAGTATCAGCCCTTGATCTCACCAACCGATAAACCCGCGACCTACCTGAACAAGCGGATCATGGACACGTATCGCGAACAGATGCGGAAGTACTACTACGATCCTTCGAAATACAACACATATCTCGAACAACTCGGTATCAAATACCCGACGACGCGATAAGGAGACGGCAATGGCAGAACTGAAAACCAAACCAACTAAGGCGAGCGTTGAAAAGTTTCTTAACCAGGTCGCGGACGAGACTCGACGCGAAGACTGTTTCGAAGTCGCGAAGATGATGGAAGAGATCACGGGTGAAAAGCCGAAGATGTGGGGACCGAGTATCGTCGGGTTCGGCAGTTATCACTACAAGTATGCGAGTGGACAGGAAGGCGATTGGCCCATCGCCGCCTTCTCACCGCGCAAGCAGGATCTGACGCTTTACCTCTTGCCGGGCTTCCAGGAACACGCGGATCTGATGCAGCAGTTGGGTAAACATCGCACGGGCAAGTCGTGTCTGTACATCAAACGCCTATCCGACGTTCACGTGCCCACGTTGAAGAAACTCATCCGCGAGTCGGTGAAGAGGATGAAGCAGATTACGAAGAAGAAAGCTGCTCATTTCTAGCTCACGTAGTTACCGCACGTAGTTACCATTCGCCAGATCGATCTTCGTCAACGCGTCGGCCGTTCCGCATTGGGCTTCTTCACCTTTGACCTCGCACGATCCGATATTCTCCGTAATCGGCGTGATCCACCGGACCTTCTTTGACTCCTGCATCATTCTTGCGAGATACACCTTCCCGTCACTCTGCATGTAAAGCAGCAATAGATCGCTCTGATGTTCGCGGAAGTAAATGTGTCTGAGACGGCCGACCAATCGAATTTTTGGCTTTAAATCGAAGAGACGTTTCTTGCCGTTTGCTCCCAGCTCTCCGAAGCCATCGCTGCGAACGGTATACCTGCCGAATGACGTTGGGAAGATAAAGAACGACGCCTGACCACAGTTGGGGACGCAGCGTGCCTGTTCAAAACCACCGTCCTCATTGGCGGCCGGCACTGCCGTTACGACCAATAGCAGCAGACAGATCAACACACCGGTTTTCATCGCTGGTACTCCTTTTCGGCGGGGCGGTGAGGTACTCGCAGTTTACTACAGACCAGCGTCCTTAACGATTGTTTCTTTCAAACCACGCGATTATCTGGGGATACAGGTCGGCGATAGTGGTGCCGGCAGGGCGGGTGCGGTAGAGATTGACGAGAAACCGGTCAAACTCCCTGAACATCAGGAAACCTCTGCGATGGGTCATCATCTGGTCAACGGCGGCGATCATCCTCGCCTGCTCGTCGCGCGGCGCATAGTCAGTCAGACGCAGGCTAACAAGGCCCCAATTCAGATACTCGTTGAACGTCCCGATGCCAGCGTAGTAGCCCGGTCCGCGTGCACTCGCGACCCAACGTTCGCGATTGCTGATCGCTTTCATGATCCGGTCCGCGTACTTCTCCGCTTCCGGATTGATGTAACCATGATTGATCTCGGTGAAGACGATGTTGCCACGAAACACGTTCATGCCCGCTTCCGATCCGGGCTCGTACGAGCGCTTGACGTCCTGCGGATAAGGAAAGTTGACGTGAGGCTGAAGCTCGCGAAAACCATTGCTTTCAAACCAGGTCGTCGACTGGTTGTAAGCCACTAGCGGCGAGAAGACGATCTTGTAAGTGTCGTAACCGCTCGAGCTCGGAAAGTTCTTGTCGAGCCACTTCTTCATCTCGCCGATGTTTGCCGTCTCGCGATAGAAAGCGATCTGTTCCTGATACGTCGCCGCATTCTCTTTGTAGAACTTGCGAAACTCAGTCTCGTCCGAGAACGACTGCAAAAGCGGCAGGAACGGTCGGAGCACGTTCCTTGCGTCACCCCGGAATCCGGTACGGTCGTAAACCTTGCTCTGCACGATGCGGCCGCGCGCGTCGAATTCAAACGAGTATCCGTTCATCTTCAACGAGAAATAGCGGCCAAGATCCTGGCGCAACTCCGATTCGAGCGCTGCGAGCAAGGCGTGATCTTTGTGCTCATCGAAATGCTCGCGAACGCGCTTGTAGTACTCCGTGTCTTTGTAAACCAGATTCCGATCTTCGATTCCGATAGGCGTCATCGCGATCGCGATGTTCACCAACTCATAAACTTCGGGCACCTCGACGATCATCTTCCCGCGATACGCCGCCTGATACTTCTGATCGAAAACGGCGGCAGGCACGTACTTCACGCCGATGATCTGCGTGTAGCAAAGGTCGTCGCCTCGTTGGATGATAAAGTCGTACTTCTTACCGAGTTCGACCCAGAAACTGATGGCATCGATATCGGTGATGAAGGTCACTCGGTGCGGTTTGCCGTCTTTGAGTTGGGTTTCGTAAACGTCGGGCTTGATTTCAGGGACGAGTCTCCAGATATTTGCACGGTACTGCTCACCATCCTGAATGCTGATGATCGTGTTGGTGGATTTGATGACTGGCAGTTTTTCCTGCTGGTAAGCGCCGGCGTTTAGTGATGCCGCGAAAACCGTCAGAATTGACGCAATTACTAATCTCATGTGCCTCGTTAACCGAACCCGCCCGGACCAGGTTTCCCATTCCGAGATCAAGACACCGGGAACCCAATAGATATGGCACCGAAGATTTGGATGTGGGAGGTGCCTATGATGCCTAAAGACCCCACGTCTGCACAAGGGGATACATTACATGAACGCCATTGATCATGTTTACTTGCAGGCGCATAATTAGCCAGAACTTCCCGAACAAGCAAAGGGGCAGCATGGACAAGGATCGGTTGCAGCAGATCGAGGAGTATATCCTGGGCTTCTTTCAACGCCGGCAACAGAGCCGGGTGCTGGCAAAGGAATTGTTCGACAGCACGAGCGAGTATGCCAACGCCGATCTGGTGAGGGCGTTCGAGGACTTGGAAAAGAAACACCGGTTGCTGGTTCGTCACACACACGACGGTAACGATTACATTTCGTTGACACCGCAGGGCACGATGTATGTCGGACTGGAGCCGTCCGACGTCGAAGATGAACCGCCACTTCTGCCTCATCCGCCGAAGAGTGCGACGAAGAACGTTTGAGTCGATGTTCCGCACACGTTACAACGCTGACTACCTCACGCTCTTGAAGGTGGCGTGGTCGGCGGTGTTTGTAGTTCTTGCGTGTAGCGTCCACGGGTTGGCCCAGCCGGCTGAAGCGCCAGCCGAGACTCAGAATAATCACGTTGGGACGATTTCGGAGTTACGCGACAAGCAGAGGGCCTGGCTTGTTGTTTTTAAGTCGCGAGTGGTCGATGCGGGCAATGCCGAAAAGGCGATTATCGAAGACGTCCTCAAAGGCGAGGCGCAACCGAGAGGTCGTTACCGTTACATCTACAACGAACTCGCGCACAAGCTCAACAAGTACATCCGCAAGTACGGCAGTCTAACCTCGGCGAAGAATCTGGCGGACGCGGAGTACGTGATCTTCTTCAACGTGGTTGAGTTTCGGCGTATCCTCAACGCGGTCTACCCATGGGGCGAACTATTCGTCATCGTGAAAGGCTCCCCACAGGAGTCGAAGCCGCCACGCATCGTATGGCGCGCCAAAAAGATGATGGTCGGCACCGACGCGATCGGAGACCTGGTCAACGCCCTCAAAGCACTGCGCGGCGAGAACTAAACACACTATCTGCGTTTCGTATTCACCGGGCTAGAATCTGGTTGTTACCGGCACGCGATCAATATATACTCCGCCCCTCTTTTCACCTCGTTCATCCGAATTGCGTCCATGCCCTACGTACCCGGCTTTACTAACGACATCTTTATTAGCTTCTCGCACGTCGACAACCTGGACGGCTGGGTGGAAGAGTTTCAGAACCAGCTTCGCAACCGGCTACTGATGTTAGGCGCAGATGTCAGCATCTGGCGCGACCGCAAGCTGCGCGGCACTGATATCTTTTCCGCCGAGATCTTCACGCAACTCCAACAGTCCGCACTGCTCATCTCGGTTGTCTCACCTTCAGGAATTAAATCCCGGTGGTGCGAAGACGAGCGGCAGGCTTTTGAGCGTTTCGCGGGGTTGAATGGCGGTTTACGCTTCGGCAACCACTTACGAGCGATCAAAGTCGTCAAAACACCATTGCCCGCGGATCAGCATCGCGAATTGTTTGGCGTATTGGGCTTTGAGTTTTACGAACGCGAGGAGCAGTCAGATCGCTTCGCGGAGTTCGATCTCACCAGTTCCCAGTTCCGCAAGAAGCGAGACGAGATGGCGCAGGACATCAAGACTGTGCTCGACGCTTTTTCAGGGCACTTAACGGATGCACCTAAGAAAGAGACCGTTTACGTGGCAACCACGACGCCGGATCTCACGCGGAGCCGCGAGGCCATCGTGCGACAGATCCAGGACTGGGGTTATGACGTAAGGCCGCAGGATTCCGAACCGCCTCGTCTCCGCGGAAGCTTTCAAGCAGTGACTAAGGCGGAGTTGGCTGCCTCGATCTTCTCGGTGCATCTTGTTAGCGATCAACCAAAACTAATTGGCGAAGACGGGAAAGATTCAATCAGCGGGCAATATGACTTTGCGCAGTCGTTGCCGAAGGACCGTATCGTTTGGATTGGTCCCGGTCGCCAGCTTTACTCAGAGTTTGATGACGCGCTCAAACATGGTCTGCAAAAGGGCGTGGAAGTACTAAAATATCGCCCCCTCGAAGACCTGAAGGATGTAATTGAAGAGAGACTCAATCGCCTTCGCCAACAGCCTGCGTCTCCGCGCAAGAGCGAGGACAAAGTCGAAGTCTATTTGATCTGTGACCGCCCGGATCATCCCGCGTGGGAGGATTCAACAGGCGGCCAGCGAGCGCTCAAGGTCAAAGAATACCTCGACGACCGCGGCGTTGTGGTTATGCCGTCGCCATTCTCCGAGATGGCTTGGAGCGAGCTTGAAGAAGAGTATGTCGCTCAGCTGCAGTTGAGCAAGGCGGTTCTGCTCTATTGGGGAAAGGCCAGCGAGAATTGGTTTCTCAAGATTCGACGAATCATCGTCAAAGAGCAAACGCGTCGTAACAAAACCAGTGACGCCGGCACGTTGACCGAAGCGTTCTATTTCGGCGACCCACCAATGAAGAAGTCACAGTATCGAAGGCTCACCGATTTGGTTTTCGAGCAGTACGACGACTTTGACCCCAGCGCGCTGAAACCGCTTTTAGATCGGTTGCTTACTAACGAGGAAGCCTGATGGCCTCTGTTGTCTCTGAGATCGGCAATCCTTTTCCTGGCCTCCGTTCGTTCGGGCTCGAACAGGCACACCTGTTCTTTGGTCGCGACCAGCAAATCAAAGATCTTATCGCGCGTTTAAAGCAACACCGGTTTCTTCCAATCGTGGGAGTCTCAGGCAGTGGTAAATCCTCGCTTGTGCGCGCCGGCTTGATTCCGACACTGACTGGCAGTTATGTCGGCGATGATACGTCCGGCTGGCGCATAGCCTTGCTCAGACCGGGGCGCAATCCAATGCACGAACTTGCGGCAACGCTGGGTCGGGAGTTCGCTGGGGCCGAGTTGAATGATGTGCTCCAGATGTTGCGCGGTAGTAGTGCCGGACTGGCTCGTGTCGCACAGCAACATCTCGGTGAGGGAGAAAGACTGCTGGTCCTGGTGGACCAGTTTGAAGAATTGTTTCGCTACCGAGAGGATACTCATGCTGCGGGTGAGGAGAACGACGACGCAGCTTTCGTCAAGCTTCTACTGGCGGCTGCAGGCGAGAGTGAACATCCGCTACCCGGATACGACGACTTACCGGTTTATGTGATAACGACGATGCGTTCCGATTTTCTCGGCAGATGCTCGCACTTTCGTGGACTGCCGGAAGCCCTAAACCAGAGCCAGTACCTCATTCCGCGTCTAACACGTGAACAACAACGCGATGTGATTGAAGGTCCTGTCGGCATGGTGGGGGCTTCGATCGAACCGGCGCTGGTCCAGCGACTCCTCAACGAACTTGGCGACAATCCCGATCAACTACCGGCGCTGCAACACGCGTTGATGCGCACCTGGGAGCAGTCGTCCGGGGCGCGCGCTGATGGAAAGTCGATCGCGGTTGAAGACTACGAAGCCGTCGGCACCATGGCCGACGCATTGAACCGCGATGCCGATCGAGTGTACGAGTCACTGTCTACCGATGAGACCACCGCGGCGATTACTCGACGGCTCTTTCAGCGACTCGTGCAGCCCGCTGCCCCGGGGAGTGAAACCCGCTCGCCTACAGCGTTTTCTGAACTTGTGGCGGTTACTGCTGCTGATGCAGGCCAACTGAAGCGGGTTATTGATGTCTTTCAGGAGCGTGGATTTCTCACTGTGTCCGGCGATGACGATCCGATTGTGGACATACCGCATGAGAGTCTTATTCGCGGCTGGCAGCAATTGACAACGTGGGTCCAGGAAGAAGCGCGTTCAGCGGCGATCTATCGCCGCCTGGCAGATCAGTCTGCACTCTACGCAAATCAAGAATCCTCTTTGCTCGTCGATCCGCAGTTGCAGGTGACGCTGTACTGGTCCAAGGAAACGAGGCCGAATGAGGCATGGGCCGCTCGATACGATCGACGCTTTGCGCCGGCGATGCAGTTTCTTGAGCAGAGTAGGGTAGAACGCGACTACGCACGTGGACGAGCCGAACTACAGCGTAGACGAACAATCAAGCGGGCTCGCTTGATAGCTGTGGTGTTGGGCACCATGTTGCTGCTCGCAATCGCTGCGTCAGTGTTCGCAGTAGTTCAGTTAAGGAGGGCACAAACCGAGCGTGATCGAAGCAGTCGCTTGGTTTACGACTCAAACGTTTATTTCGCGAGCAGTGCTATCGCATCTGGCCAATTCACGTTAGCACGGGAGCGCCTGGATGAGCTCATGGGTGAGGGGTTGAGAGAGCTACGTGGCTTCGAGTGGTTTCATCTCTGGCGGGCCGCAAACGCTGACGAAGCCACACTCGCCGGTCATTCCGGCTCTGTCAACTCGGTAGCATTTTCACCTGACGGCAAGACCCTGGCCTCAGCCAGCGCTGACAGTACAGTGAAGTTGTGGGACGTATCCGCGCGCAAGTACGTGGCCACATTCTCAGGCCATTCTGGTTATCTCAGGTCAGTAGCGTTTTCGCCTAACGGCAGGATCTTAGCCTCAGCCGGTGATGACAAGACAGTGAAGTTGTGGGACATAGCCGCGGGCAAGGAACTAGCCACACTCTCACACCATTCCGCATCTGTACGCTCGGTAGCGTTTTCGCCTGACGGCCTAATCTTAGCCTCCGCCAGCTATGACAAGACAGTGAAGTTGTGGGACACCACCACGCACAAGGAACTAGCCACACTCTTCGGCCATAGTCTTATATTCTCGGTAGCGTTTTCGCCTGATGGCAGGATCTTAGCCTCAGCCGGTTTTGACAAGACAGTGAAGTTGTGGGACACCGCGGAGCGTAAGGAAGTGGCCACACTCTCAGGCCATTCCTACTATGTTTACTCAGTAACGTTTTCGCCTGACGGCAAGATCCTAGCGTCCGCCAGCCATGATAAGACAGTGAAGTTGTGGGACACCGCGGAGCGTAAGGAAGTGGCCACACTCTCGGGCCATTTCGACTCTGTCATGCAGGTATCCTTTTCGCCTGACGGCAGGACCTTGGCCTCCGCCAGTGCGGACAACACGGTGAAGTTGTGGGACACAGCTTCACGGAAGGAACTGATCACGCTCTCAGGCCATTCCAGTCCTATCTATTCAGTAGCGTTTTCTCCTGATGGCAGAACCTTGGCCTCGACCAGTTTTGAAAACACAGTGAAGTTGTGGGACACCACCGAGCGGAAGGAGGTGGCGATCCTCTCGGGCCATTCCAGCCTTGTCAACGCAATAGCGTTTTCATCTGACGGCAAGACGCTGGCCTCCGCCAGTCATGACAACACAGTAAAGTTGTGGGACACCATAACCGGCAAGGAACTAACTTCACTCTCAGGCTATTTCGGCTTTGTATTCTCCGTAGCGTTTTCGCCTGACGGAAGGATCCTGGCCTTCGCCACTTTCAACGGGCCAATGAAGTTATGGGACACCGCCGCGGGCAACGAGGTAGCCACACTTTCAGGCCATTCCGCGTATGTCAATTCGATAACGTTTTCGCCTAACGGTAGGATCCTGGCCTCCGCCAGTGCTGACGCTAAAGTGAAGTTGTGGGACATCATCACGCACAAGGAACAGGCCACACTCTCAGGCCATTCAGGCCCTGTCAAGTCAGTAGCGTTTTCGCCTGATGGCAGGACCCTCGCCTCCGCCGGTGATGACGGTAAAGTGAAGTTGTGGGACACTGCCGCGGGCAAGGAGGTAGCCACACTCTCAGGCCACTCCACGTATGTCAATTCCATAACGTTTTCTCCTGACGGCAAGTCCCTGGCTTCCGCGAGTGATGACAAGACAGTGAAATTGTGGGACACCATCACGCACAAGGAACAGGCCACACTCTCAGGCCATTCAGGCCCTGTCAACTCAATAGCGTTTTCGCGTGACGGTAGGACGCTCGCGTCCGCCAGTGATGACGGTAGAGTGAAGTTGTGGGACATCACCGCGCGTAAAGAAGTGGCCACGCTATCAGGCTCCGGTGGGGTCAGATCGATAGCGTTCTCGCCCGACAACAAAACCTTGGCCTCTGCCAGAAGTGATTTTACGGTGAAGCTGTGGTTTGCGGCGACCGACGAGGAAGTCGAGGAGCGGCGCAGGCGCGGCTATTGAGTCAACAAAAGACTTGTCATTAACAAAATTCAAGAAGATAGTACGGAACAGATTTACGAGCGCCGCGTGTAAGAACCCGTTGTATCTGTGGTCTAACTAAGGCTTGAAACCTTTTAGCGCCCAGGCTCACTAACGTGAGAGAGGAACCACCCCGATGCTGCGTTGCTTGCTGCTCATCTTTGCCTTGGCCTCTGCTCTGCCGGCCCAACAGACTAACCAGATTACTGGGGGAAGCCTAAAAGGCACCGTGACGGACCCAATGGGAAGTCTCGTCGTTGGAGCCAGGGTCACCATCAAAAACTCCCGCGGCGTTACTACAAGCGCGACTTCGAACTCTTCAGGCGTCTATGAGTTCAGGCGAGTCGAACCCGGCATTTACGAACTTCACGTCAACGCTCCCGGCTTTAACCTATTCGAGGAAAAAGAGGTCGAGATCCGGGCGCGTGAGACGACCACGGTCAACCCGCAACTAAGTGTCGCCTTCGAAGAACAACAAGTCACCGTCGACGACAGAAACATCAGTACCGACTCCGATAACAACGCCAGCGCCATCGTTCTGCGTGGTAAGGAACTGGAAGCGTTGCCGGACGATCCGCAAGCGTTTGCGCAAGCGTTACAGGCGCTCGCTGGACCAACCGATCCTGAGAATCCATCACAGGTCAAAGTCGACGGTTTCTCCAACGGTCAGATACCGCCGAAAGAAGCAATTCGCGAAGTTCGCATCAACAACAATCCGTTTTCCGCGGAGAACGAGTTTCCGGGCTTCGGCGGCATCGAGATCTTTACGCAACCCGGCGCCGACAAGTGGCACGGCAGTTTCAGTTTTGATTTCAACGACGAGAGTCTCAACTCACGCAATCCATTCACAAAGGTCCGCGCGCCGTATCAACAACGCGCGTACAACATGAGTGTGAGCGGTCCGATAATCGCCAAGCGCGCATCGTTCTCTGCTTACTTCGGACGTTACGTTAGCGACGCTAACTCCGTCGTGAATGCAACAATACTCGATCCTGTAACCTTGAAGCCGCTCGAACTGAACGAAACGTTCGTCACTCCCGATACCAATACCTATGGCAACGGACGCGTCGACTTCAAGATCACCAAAGCCCACACGCTCGTTGCAAGATTCAACTACGGCGAATCAAAACAGGATCTCCAGGGCATTGGCGGGTTCTCCCTGCCGACACGCGCTTACAAAGGGAAGCGCTCGAACTTCGTCCTGCAAATAACTGAAACGGCGCTGCTCAACGAGAAGACCGTCAACGAAACGCGCTTCCAGTACATTCGCAACCGCTTCAATCAGGCGAGTGTGTCCGACGCGTTTGGGCTAAACGTGACGGAGTCGTTCTTCGGCGGCGGCGCGCAGGTGGGCGCGTCGTCGAACGCACAGAAGCGGATGGAGTTACAGAACTTCACGTCGTGGACCCACGGTAATCATTTTCTGAAAGCCGGCGTGCGCCTCAGACACGTCAACGTCGAAAGCGTTTCTCCCGACAACTTCGGCGGCACCTACATGTTCTCCGGCGGAGATGGTCCGAGGCTCGACGCGAATGATCAGATCATTCCCGACAAGGATGGCAAACCCGTGATCGAGGATCTCAGCAGCCTTGAACGCTATCGCCGCACGCTGTTGTTCTCCCGCTTGGGTTTGACCGCGCCGGCAATTCGGTTGCTCGGCGGCGGCGCGACCCAGTTTTCCATCGCCGGCGGCAATCCCCTCGCAAGTGTGAAGCAAACTGACGTGTCGGTTTATCTTCAGGACGAATGGAAGGTGCGTCCCAACTTCACGCTCTCGCCTGGATTCCGTTACGAGAACCAGACCAACGTCGACAGTAGGTTCAACTTCGCGCCCCGCATCGCTTTCGCATGGTCACCGGTTTTCGGCGGCGGCAAGAAACCCGCACCAGCCAAACCAGCCGCGACCACCGGCTCAATGACTACGCCAGCCGGAGCGACAGCAACTGCAAGTCCAGCCGCGCCGGCTCCCGCTCCAGCGGCTGCGCCGGCTGGTCCACCGAAGATGGTCATTCGTGGTGGCTTTGGAATCTTCTACAACCGCATCGGTGAAGACGTCACGCTAAACGCAACTCGTTTCAATGGCGAAAACCAGCAGCAGTTTCTGGTCACTGATCCAACGGTGCTCGATCTGTTTCCGATAGTGCCGGCCATCGAAGTTCTCGACGCTTTTGCACAACCACAGGTCCGGCGCGTTGTGTCCGACGATCTCGCACCGTTTCGCTCGCTACGAGCGACGTTCTCCGTCGAGCGCGTGCTGCCCAAAAACGTCAGGCTGACGTTCAGTTACGCGCATTCACGCTTCCAACGCCTGCGACGCTACGTGAACATCAATGCACCACTCGGCGGCACATACATTTCTGGCGAACCGAATTCCGGCGTCCGTCCGTTCGGCAACGAAGCGGGAAACATCTTCGAGTATCAGTCGACTGGAAGGTCTGTTGCGAACAGTTTCAATATGAACATCAACGGAACTGTGAGGAAGATCAACTTCTTCGGCGGCTTCAGTCTTGCCAAAACAAGGGGTACGGATGGGGGAACCAGCGGCGCAACGTTTGATGCTTACGACTTCACCAATGAGTTTGCGCGCTCCCCATTTAGTTCACTGGTTTTTGCGCACTTTGGCGCCAACTACTCGGCGCCATACGGGATCACGCTTGGCATGTTTGGCATCGCCAATTCCGGTCCGCCGTTCAACATCACAACCGGCGTCGACACAAACGGTGACACACTGTTTACCGAACGACCCGCCTTCGCCGCCGATCTCAACGAACCCGGCGTAGTGATGACTCCATTCGGCGCGCTCGATCCGACACCGTCGCCGGGACAGAAAGTCATTCCGAGAAACATTGGACGTGGACCGGGTTTTATGTCCGTGAGTTTTAGCCTCGGTAAGGCGTTCAAGTTTGGGCCAGCAATCGAACCCAAGGCGCCACCGCCAGGAGCACCGCGCACCACTGACGCAAGTGCTACTCAAACGCCGCCAAAGCCCGCTCCGATTCAAAGGCCGTATACACTGCAATTCTCGATGAACGTGAACAACGTGTTCAATCGGACCAATGAAGGCCTGCCGGTCGGCAACATGGCCTCGCCCTACTTCTTGAAATCTCCATCCGGTTCTTCTACCTTCTTCTTTGGTCCGGGCGGAGGCTCGAGCGGTAATCGCGTAATTTATTTGCGAGTAAGGGTCAGCTTCTAGTGCCGCTCAAGTAGCGACGAAAGTTTCCCGCAAAGACGCAAAGGCGCAAAGGTCTGAACTCTTGAAGCCGGACTCTCTTTGCGCCTCTGCGCCTTTGCGGGAAAACTCTTTCTCGACAGCTACGCAACAAATGAAGCTCTCAAAGAAGAAGTTAATAGTTCTCATCGTCCTCCTCGTTCTGCTGCTATCGCAGACGCCCTTTGTCTATCGTCGCTACAACCTCAGACGCCTGAGCGCCGCTGTCCAGCGCGTCAACGCTGAACGCACCCCGCCATCACCAGCAAATTCATTCACGGAGTACAAAGGCGTGGTCCATGTCCACTCGTTTCTCGGCGGACACAGCTCGGGAACTTTTCAAGAAATCATCTCCGCGGCGAAAGCAAACGATTTGCAGTTTGTCGTCATGACCGAGCATACGGAGAAAGAGTTTGACACCGCGGCAATGACGTTGAGTGGGATGAACTCGGGCGTGTTGTTCGTCAGTGGAAACGAGGTGAGCGCGGACAACGGAGATCGCTCGCTTGTGATACCAGGTAACGCGACGAATTCAGAGGGGCCGATCAAGATCGTCGCGTACCCTCAAGAATTTAAAAGTTGGGATACGGATGGCTTCACCGGCGTTGAAGTCTTCAACGTCTACACGAACGCGCGGCAGATAAATCCCGTTGTGGCTTTCTTCGACGTCTTATGGTCCAAACGCAGTTATCCTGATTTGATCTTTGCGCTCTATTACCAAAGACCAAACGAGAACCTGCGATTGTGGGACCAAAACCTGTCGGATGCGACCGCCACTGCCGGCAACGATGCGCACTCAAACATCGGCCTCAGCTTGCGCGACAGTTCAGGCAAGACGCTCCTTGGCATCCAGCTCGACCCTTACGAAGTTAGCTTTCGACTTGTCCGCATGCACGTGCTGATCGACCGAAACAAACCGTTGAATGAAGCAAACTTGTTGGACGCGCTCCGTTCCGGCCATTGCTTCATCGGCTTCGATTTTCTCGGCGACACCTCCGGCTTTTCGTTCACCGCCGAGAGCGCGGGAGAACAGAAGATTCAGGGCGACGACATAATCCTGAGCGCGGACACGCGCCTGAAGGTGCGAACACCTGTATCCAGCCAGATTAAATTGTTTAAAGACGGGAACGGGATTTCGGACGAGACGGGCGTGACGAGCAAAGACTTTCCCGTGACTGAACGAGGCGTCTACCGCGTCGAGGTTTACCTGCCACAACTGGGCAAACTGGCGGACGGCAAGCCCTGGATAATTTCAAATTCGATCGGGGTGCGGTGAATCCGTGGTCCAGACAAGGTTTCGCCCCACCGGGTGCCCTGCTAGCGACCCTGTGGGGCGACAAACCGCGCCGGAAAGCTCCGGCTTCACTTGTTTTCGGAAGCGGTGCGTACGTCACCGGAGTACTGTTGAAGGTCCCGTGTTGGACCCCGCTCTCCTAATTCCCCTAGTGTAGTGGGGATCGGGAGTACAGCCTTCCACACACTGTTTTTCCAAGTCCGATCAGTCTAGGCTTGGACCGAAAACCTGTCAACAGGCAGCTTGACCGAACGTGAACAATACAACGCTAAATTCGTTAGAATAACCACACCAAAATCGATCTAAAAAACCGTTATGGAAATCACAATACCAACGCCCCGAAATTTTAGCTTTCAAAGGACTGTCATTAGTCACGGATGGTACGGGCTCCTGCCGTTTTCGCTCAATCAAGCGAGGTGGGAACTCACGCGGGTAATCGACCTCGGTGAAAAGCCGCCGGTGACCATCACTATGCGCCGCGGAAAAGGCCATGTGTCCGCGGTTACGTCCCGGAGGTTGAACAAGACCGAGACCGCCCGCGTCCTGCGCGACGCGCGGCACATCCTCCGCCTCGACGACGACCTCGCTCCGTTTTACCAAGCAACCGGAGCCGATCCTGAGTTTGCATGGATCGGGAAGCAGGGGGCAGGACGAATGCTCCGCTCACCAACCGTGTTCGAAGACCTCGTAAAGATGATCTGCACCACAAATTGCTCCTGGTCGCTTACCGAGAAAATGGTTACAGGACTTGTTCAGAGTCTCGGCCGCGAGAGTGATGACGGCAGGAAGACATTTCCGACGGCAGAGGCGATGGCGGCGATGCCGGTGCAATTTTATGTTGACGAAGTGCGGTCGGGTTATCGAGCGCCGTACTTTAAAGAACTGGCAGATCGCGTCGCGTCAGGTGAGTTGAATGTGGAAACATGGCTCGCGAGTGATCTATCGACGCCTGAACTGGTGAAGGAGATCAAAGGCGTAAAGGGCGCCGGGAATTACGCTGCGGAGAATCTGTTGAAGTTGTTGGGCAGATACGACGGGCTAGCGCTCGACTCGTGGACGCGAGCGAAGTTTTTCAAAGTGCGGAACAAGGGTCGTAAGGCAAACGACAAAAAGATCGAGCGCTACTACTCACGCTTCAAAGAATGGCGCGGCCTCGCGCTCTGGTGTGACGTAACACAGGACTGGCTGGAGTAATCGCGACGCGGTGAAAAGGGGACGCGGTGACGCGGAGCCGTCCGCCGTGTCCCCGCGTCTCCCCTTCTCCGTGTCCGTCTTACTGCTTGGTCAGCACCCAGGTTGAGTCCTGAGGTCCGCGCGGTGATTCGCTGTGACGCGCGACAGTCAAAACCTTCCCGTCAGCCGAAAGCTCAAGCTTGTCAGTGGAAGTAGTTGTAATCTCCTCCCCCTCACGCTGGAACGTCGACTTCGTGAACAACTCGAGCGTCTTGTTTTCGTTGGACCACTTCGAAGTCCTGACGAACTTGGCGCGTCCACCCATCATCTCGCCGCTGGTCTCGGTACCGTCGAGGTTGAACGTTCGCGGTCCCATGTTTCCACCACCACCCATACCGCGACCGGGGCCGGCACCCTGTCCACCACCCGCCGGAGGCGCACCGGCCGGAGGAGCACCTGCCGGAGGAGCACCTGCCGGAGGCGCACCACTCGGAGCAGCACCGGAAGCACCGCCACCGGGACCGCCGCCCTGTCCACCAGTCACCTTCTCGTCGATGGTGATTGTCTTGTCGGTCTGCGTGATCGTCCAGACGACACTATCCACGCCCTGGATTCGCTGACTGAGACCCTGGCTCTTGCTCTTATCAAGCGTCCAGGTTCCGGCGAAGCTGGTCGGCGCCGCAGCATGCACGGCCAGCGAGAATACAAGTGCGCTGATCAGACTAAGAGCGCAAAGCAACTTTCTCATTAACGGATCTCCTTAAAAGGTTTCTTGAAAGTGCGCGCAGTCTACCAAAACAACCTCCAGAAAACTGTAAGGAACTGTAAAGATTTGTATAGCGTTGGTAAAGCCAACATCTTTTGTTAATGCGGAGGAACCTTGAGCGTTATAGATGCGTAAGGCGGCTGTTCGACGGGTTCTTTGATTCGATACATCGACGATCGTCCGAGAATGTGCACGTAGCGTCGATTAATGTGCAGACAAAAAGAAGCCGTTGATTTTTTGTCATAACCCGAATGCGAGCGGTGTTTGTTCGCAGAGGGACAAAGGCACTAATGGTTCCAACAGGGAGTAGGCCTGAACTAGATATCTTAAGGAGAGCTGTGATGAAGTCAATTGTGAATCGGATTGTGGTGGTTATTATGGTCGGCGCGCTCGCAAGCGTTGCCGCGTTCGGCAAAACGCATAAGCATCGTGTCACCTTCGAAAACGACATCAAGGTGAATGGCACGGTCGTGAAGAAAGGCAGCTACGACGTGAAGTTTGATGACGCGACTGGTCAACTGTCGATCATCAAGAACGGCAAGACCGTTGCCCAAACTATGGCTAAGCTCGAAGCGCGCGCTAAGAAGGCCAATGGATTTCAGTTGCGTTCGGTCGGCGCCGGTGATGAGACGGAATTGACCGGACTCACCTTTGGCGGATCCGACAAAGACGTTGTGATCACCAACGGCAGTGCAACCACCACCGGCAGTAACTAACGCTGAAGTTTTCAAGTAAGCGTTTCCCCTACTACGCCTCGGGACTCGAGAGTTCCGGGGCGTAGTCGTTTTTTGCGCATTCGATGATTCTGTGTTGTCTGAGTTACTATCAAACAAAACAACACGGAGAACATGAGATGAGATACAGACGCTTCGGCCGTACTGGCTGGGAAGTTAGTGAAATGGGCTATGGCATGTGGGGCATGGCCAGTTGGTCCGACTCGAGCGACGAAGAGTCGCTTCGTTCACTCCAGGCTGCGGTCGATCTCGGCGTCAACTTCTTCGACACCGCGTACGCTTATGGCAACGGCCACAGCGAAAACCTGTTGGGCCAGACCGTCAGGGCCAATCCCGGCAAGAAACTTTACACCGCGAGCAAGATTCCGCCGAAGTCATTGCAATGGCCAGCGCCTGCCGACTCGACGGTGGCGCAGTCGTTTCCTCCGGACCACGTCGAAGAGTACGTTCATCGCAGTCTCGAAAATGCCGGTTTCGATCAGTTCGATCTGATGCAGTTTCACACGTGGAACGACGAGTGGATGCGCGACGATCGCTGGTTCTATAAGATGGACGATCTGCGCAGTCAAAAACTGATCAAAGCGATGGGGATCAGTATTAATCGCTGGGAGCCGTGGAATGGAATTCGCGCGGTGAGAAGCGGCCAGGTCGACGCCGTGCAGGTGATCTACAACATCTTCGATCAGAACCCCGAAGACGAGTTGTTTCCCGCGTGCCGCGAGATGGAAGTTGCCGTGATCGCGCGTGTGCCGTTTGACGAAGGAACTCTGACCGGCAACTTGACGAAGGACAGCACGTGGCCGGAAGGCGATTGGCGTAACACCTACTTCGTTCCCGAGAACCTGATCCCCGCCGTTGAAAAAGCAGACGAGATCAAGAAGGTGCTTGACGGCTGGAACAGAGAACGTCAAACGCGGATCACGATGCCGGAGCTCGCGCTTCGTTTCATTCTTAACAATCCGGACGTCAGCACGATCATTCCCGGGATGCGCAAACTGCATCACGTGAAAGCGAATGTCGCGGCGAGTGACGCCGGACCGCTCCCTGCTGAACTTCATCAAAAAATGCGCGCTTTCCGCTGGGTGCGCAAACCTGCGCCGTGGTCGCAGTGAAGCATGGTCAGTTGTCAGCAGTCAGTTGTCAGTGGTTACCGTCGCAACTGACTACTGACTACTGACAAACACACAACTTGCGCCTCAATATCTAACATCTAAGTGCTATGTTCAGCTTTAACACACTTAAGACGACACTTTTACTGGGACTTCTAACTGGCTTGCTCGTGATTGCGGGCGGCGTGATTGGCGGCAACTCCGGCATGTTGCTGGGCTTTGTTATTGCCGTGGCGTTGAACTTCGGCAGCTATTGGTTTTCAGACAAGATCGCTTTGAAGATGGCGGGCGCGCGCGAAGTTTCTTATGCGGAGGCGCCGGAGCTGCACGACATGGTCGCTCGTCTCGCGCAAGCATCGGGTCTGCCGAAGCCACGCGTCGCGATCATCGATGCTGATGCACCTAATGCGTTTGCGACCGGAAGAAATCCGAATAACGGATTAGTAGCAGTGACAACGGGTATCGTGAAGATACTCGACCGGCGTGAGCTCGCCGCGGTCATTTCACACGAACTCGGACACATTCGCAATCGCGACATTCTGATTAGTGCGATTGCCGCAACATTCGCGGGCGCGATCACGATGCTGGCCCACATTGGTCAGTTTGCGATGATCTTCGGCGGTCGCAGTGACGATGACGACGATGGTGGTGGAATTTTTGGCGCGTTGTTGATGATTATCCTGGCGCCGATCGCGGCGACGATTATCCAGCTTGCGATCTCTCGCTCGCGTGAGTTTGGTGCGGATCGTACCGGCGCGGAGGTAGGCGGCGATCCCGAGGCACTCGCCTCAGCGTTGGAAAAACTTGACGCTTACTCGAGACAGATTCCGCTGCCCGTAAATCCAGCGGCATCACACATGTTCATCGTGAAACCGTTGACCGGTTTTTCAATGCAGAGTCTCTTCAGCAGTCACCCACCGACCGAGCAACGCGTCGCGCGTCTCCGCCAGATCGCACGCGAACGTTCGATCGGCTCCGGCGCTCGCAGTATTCAAGCGTAATTTCACAGGTCTTTTAAAACGTCTTCGACCCGGGTCTCAGGAAAGGTCGCGAGTGGCTAGGAGCCAGTCGCGACCTTCATGTTTAGCGCTTTGACCAGGAAGGCCCAGCGGTCGGCGATCTCTTCTATTGTTTTCGAAGTCGGTTTGCCGGCGCCGTGTCCCGCTTTCGTCTCGATGCGGATAAGGATAGGAGCATCACCACCCTGCGCGGCCTGAAGTGCAGCCGCGTATTTAAAACTATGTCCCGGCCAGACGCGATCGTCATGATCGGCCGTAGTGACCATCGTCGGCGGATACTTCGCTCCCGGCTTGATGTTGTGCAACGGCGAGTATGCGTAGAGAGCTTTAAACTCCGCCGCATTTTCCGATGAACCGTAATCGGAAACCCACGCCCAGCCGATGGTGAACTTCTGGAACCGCAACATGTCCATCACACCAACCGCCGGCAGTGCCGCGCCAAACAGATCGGGACGCTGCGTCATCGCAGCGCCTACGAGCAAGCCGCCGTTACTCCCGCCACCGATCGCGAGTTTCGGCGTTGACGTGTACTTGTTCGCGATCAACCACTCCGCCGCGGCGATGAAATCGTCAAACACGTTCTGCTTCTTCAACTTCATCCCGGCCTGGTGCCAGTCTTCACCATACTCACCACCGCCTCGCAAACTCGGCTGCGCGTAAACGCCTCCCATCTCCATCCAAACCATGTTCGCAACAGAAAACCCGGGCGTCATCGAGACATTGAAGCCGCCGTAGCCGTAGAGGTATGTAGGATTGTTGCCGTCGAGCTTCAAACCTTTCTTGTACGTAATAAACATCGGCACCTTCGTGCCGTCTTTGCTGCTATAGAAAACCTGCTTCGTTTCATAATCAGCAGGATTGAACTCGACCTTGGGCTCGCGAAAGATCGTGCTCTTGCCGCTGGTCATGTCGTAACGGTAGATCGTCGTCGGCGTGGTGAATCCGGTGAAGTAGTAGAACGTTTCCTTGTCCTTTGCTTTGCCGCCGAAGCCGCCCGCTGAACCGATACCGGGAAACGTAACCTCACTCAGCATCTTGCCGACCGTATCGTGAATCCTGACCTGCGTGTAAGCGTCCTTCAGGTAGTTGAGAATGAATTTATTGTTGACGAGGCTGACCGACTGTAACGCGTCCTTACTCTCGGGCACGACGACTTTCCAGTTATCGCGGGCCGGCTTGCTGACGTCGATCTCGACAATCTTGCCACGCGGCGATTGCAAGTCAGTTTGAAACCAGAAGCGAGTTCCGTCATTGCCGATGAAGTTGTAAGCAGCGTCGAAATCGTCAAGCAGTTTGACTACTGACGTATTGCTCGCTTTGAGGTCCTTGTAGTAGACGCGGTTCTTAACATCCGTGCCCTGATAGACCGTGATTAGCAAATAGTTTCCGTCTTCGCTGACCGAACCGCCGAAGAGCCAGTCTTTCTGGTCGGGACGTTCGTAAACAAGGACATCCTCAGTTTGCGGCCTACCGAGTTTGTGGAAGTAAACCTTCTGGAAGTAGTTCGTATCTTTCAGCGAATCGCCTTTTGGCTCGTCGTAACGGCTGTAGAAAAAGCCCTTACCGTCGGTCGTCCACGAAACGCCGGAAAACTTCACCCATTTCAGATGATCAGAAAGATCCGTGCCCGTTTCGACGTCACGGACTTTCCACTCCTGCCAGTCTGAACCTGACGCGGAGATGCTGTACGCCAGCAACTTGCCGTCGGGACTCACCTGTACGCCCGAAACCGCGACCGTACCGTCAGCCGACATCGTGTTCGGATCGAGGATCATCTTCGGCGGCGCATCGAGACCAGTGACGGTATAGAGCACCGACTGGTTTTGCAGCCCGCTGTTGCGGAAGTAAAAGTAGCGGTCCCCTTCCCTGAATGGGACGCCATACTTCTCATAGTTCCACAACCTGGTGATGCGATCCTTCAGCGAGTTGCGCGCCGGAATGGCCGCAAGGAAGTCGAAACTCATTTTGTTCTGGGCTTCGACCCAGGCTTTCGTCTCCGCTGAGTCGAGCTCTTCGAGCCAACGATAAGGATCGGCCACTTTCACGCCATGGTAGTCGTCAACCTGTTCGCTCTTACGGGCCGGGGGATATTTAGTTGAAGTGATCATCTGCTGCGTAGCAACTGCTGCCAACAAACACACGACCGCGACACGAGTCAGTGGGTAAAAAGGCATAACAAGCTCCCTTCCTATAATTGGCGAGACAACGCGGATACTGATTATATAAATGAAAATCTCATTGACAACTCGCGGGAGGATGGGTGAATCTAAGCCAACGCCCGCCGCCCCCCGGCCGACGTGCTGCGGATCCTGGACTCTCCTGCTGCAAAGACATTTATGAGAATGAATACCCGTATCGTAATAGCTGTCGTCGCCCTTATTTGCTGTTCAGTTTACGCAATCGCTCAGGAGACCGGTCCTGAAAAGGCCGGCCGGCCGCGTGTCGTCACGCCGCAGGCGCAGCAACCTTCCGTGCAGAATCCGCCGGCGCCCGCACTGCCGAGCACAGCCAGCGCTGCCGCCGAAGCGCCTCAGAAACTGGCGCCCGGACCGATTCAACACCTAACGCCGTCCGTTATTCAGACGCGTATCGGGGAAGCGAAGAGAATGCTTCGCACTCGACCGGTGGCGACCGCGTTGACGACTACTCCGCAGATTGAATTCGTGACGATCGCGGCGCTCGAGCGCGAAACGTCGAAAACGCATTTCATCACGATATCTAAGGAAACGTTTCTCAAAAAGGGTTCGGAACTAAATACCGTCACCTCGCTGGGAACGATCGTCAACGTCAAGATCGTGCGGGCAAACGGCGTCAACACGGCACTAACGATCATCACTCCCGAAGGCAAAGCGCTCGCGCCGTTGACGGTCGAGTATCCGATCGAAAAAGGCGGCAAGTTTAAAGAGCTGGCTTACTACACTTCGGCGCATCCGGAGTTGCTTTCGAGAGACCTCGTACGCTCCGGTCAGTCGTACGTCCGCGACATGCTCGATCTCGCCGCCAAACGGCTGAGCGAGAAAGGCATCATGATCACGCCGGATCTGATCGACATTGCGGAACGACTCTGCGTCGTGGAACACGTCGATCACGATCGCTTCCGCAACGAGAACCGGATCGCTCTCTACGACGAGATCTATTCGTTGTTTGCGCTAAACGAACTGGATACGTATCGCTTCGCGGTGAGCTCGGCAGGCGCCGGCGGCATGGTGCAGATGATTCCGTGGGCTTACAACCTGCAACGAACGCGATATCCCGGCGTGGGCTTGATGCCGGACTTCGTGGCCGGCATGCGCAACCACGGCAACGCACTCCAGGCGATGTTGCTTTACATGAAGGACGTGTGGGCCGATCTCGCTGCCAACGACGAAGTGCAGTACGCACTCAACGCGAAGCTGGCAACGAAGACCGAACTGATGGCTGCGGGTTACAACTCCAACGCCGCCAAACTTCCCGGCTATCTCAAACGCGGCGGCGACGGATGGCGCGTATTGATCCCGCGCGAGACGCAAATGTATTTGCAGATCTACAAATCGTTTGACAGTCTCGTGACACTGCCGACGCGTTCTAAATCTCTCTGAGATCCATCCGCGTATTGCAGTTTATATAACTTCCAATACAGACCACGTTCAGCGAGCAATTCCTGATGCGTGCCCTGCTCACGAATCTCACCGTGATGCAGCACGATGATCCGATCCGCGTTTTGAACTGTGGATAAGCGATGCGCGACTACGATCGATGTGCGGTCGCGCATTACGCGCTCGATCGCGCGCTGAATCAGTTGCTCTGTCTCCGTATCGATTGAACTCGTCGCTTCATCAAGAATCAACAACGCCGGATCGAACGCCAGCGCGCGTGCGAACGAGATCAACTGCTTTTGTCCGACTGACAACCCCGCGCCACGCTCACGTACCTCCGCCTGATACTCGTCTTTCAAACGACGAATAAAGCTGTCGGCGTGAACCTCCTGCGCCGCCCACCGTACGCGATCCTCCGTGATCTCCTGCCGGCCAAGTCGAATGTTGCCTTCAATCGTGCCGCTGAAAAGAAATACTTCCTGCAACACCACCGCGAAGTTTTGCCTCAAGGCTTTCAGATCCCAATCACGCAAATCGACGCCGTCGAGCAGGATGCGTCCGCGCTGAATGTCGTAGAAACGCATCAAGAGGTTGGTGATCGTCGTCTTGCCTGAACCCGTGTGGCCAACGAGCGCGATTGACTGTCCTGGTTCGACGGTGAACGACACGTCTTTCAACACCCAGTCTTCGTCGTGGTACGCGAACCAGACGTTTTGAAACTCTATGCGACCGCGCGCGCGTTCACTCTTCAGCGGCTTCTCAGGTGTGGTGATCGCGATCGGCAAATCAAGTGTCTTGAAGAGTCGATGCGAGGCGACGACCGCCGCCTGTAGAACGTTGTACTTGTCCGACAGATCGCGAATCGGTTGAAACAGCGCCTGCGAATACTGGATGAAAGCCACGAGCGCGCCGAGCGACAGCGCGTCTTGCATCACGCGATAACCGCCGTACCAAATGATGAGAGCGACGCCGATGGCGCCAATCAGATCGACGAGCGGAAAGAAGACTGCGTAATAGAAGATCGTGTCGATGTTGGCCCGCCGGTAATCCTCGTTGATGCGATCGAACGTGCGCAATGATTTAGCTTCGGCATTGAAGATCTGCACTGTCTGCGCGCCGGCGAAGTGTTCCTGGAGAAACGCGTTGATGCGCGCGATGCGTGTGCGGACGAGGTCGTAACCACGTCGCGCCCCTTTGCGAAACCAGGTCGTGGCCGCAAAGAGCATCGGCACCGTCAGTAATGAGATGAGCGTCAGTCTAACGTCCATCCAGGCCATCACGACGATGATCGTCACGATGATCACGAGGTCGCCGAGTAGATCAGTGACGCCTTCGGTAAATAACTGATTCAGCGCGTCTACGTCGTTCGTCAGCCGCGTCATGATGCGTCCGACCGGATTGCGGTCGTAGTACGCGACTTCCTGATGTTGCAGTTTTGCGTAAAGCTCCCGCCGCAGATCGAACATCGTGTACTGGCCGACGCTGTTGACGAGGATTGCCTGGAAATATGAAAAGATCAGTCGCAGGACTTGCGTTGCGAGATACAGGGCAACGAGGAGACCAATGCCTTCAAAAGTTCGCGGCAGGATGTACCAATCGATGGCCCATTGCGTGAACTTGGGCCCCAACGTTCCCAGCCAGTTCAGTACGAACGTGAGCCCGATCGCGCCGAGGAGGAAACGTCGATATGGCTTGAGATAACGCAGCAGCCGGCGCGCGACCTGGAGATCATAAGTCTTCCCGATCGCTTCTTCTTCGTGAAAATCTTTTACCGCTGACATAAAATTTCGAATTGCGAATTGCGAACTGCGAACTTTCGGCTTTCTCAATTCACAAGAAATTGGAAATCCGCAATTCGAAATTCGAAATTCCTAAGTCGCCGCTAGTTCTTCCTCAAGCAACTGCCGCTCGTAAAGATCCGCGTACGCTCCATCCAATGCTATTAGCTCTTCGTGTGTGCCCTGCTCGATTATGCGTCCTTCTTCCAAAACACAGACCAGGTCCGCGTTGCGCACCGTCGAAATGCGGTGCGAGATGATCAGACTCGTGCGGTCACTCATTACGCCACGAAGTTGACTTAGGATCCGTTCTTCCGTGTACGTATCAACCGACGACAACGCATCGTCGAGAATCAAAATCCGCGGTTCACGCAGCACAGCACGCGCGATGGCTGTACGTTGCTTCTGACCACCTGAAAGCGTAATGCCGCGCTCGCCAACGAGGGCTTCGTAACGATCGGGAAAACCTGCGATGTCGCCCGAGAGCCCGGCAATCTCAGCCGCCGCCTCAACTTCCGCGGTCTCCGCATCTGCAACGCCAAACGCGATGTTTTCTTTTACAGAATCACTGAACAGAAATGTCTCCTGCGGCACGTAGCCGATGCTGGATCGCAACTGGGCCAGCGGATACTTATGAATCTCGATCCCGTCGATGAAAACAGTCCCTTCCGGAGCATCAAGCAGACGCGGGATTAAATTCGCAATCGTCGATTTGCCACTGCCGGTCCGGCCGACGAAAGCCACCGTTTGCCCCGCGGAAATCTTTAAGTTGATGTCTATGAGCACCGGCTCGTCGTTCGAGTTATAGCGAAACGTCAATTTGCGAAATTCGATCGCGCCTTTGATCGGCGGCTGCTCAACCACACCAGGCTCGTCAGCGATCAACGGCTTGATTCGGAAGATCGCGTTTAGTCGCTTCAAACTCGCAGTGCCGCGCTGGTAAAGATTCACTACGTACCCCAGCGCGATCAACGGCCAGATCAAGCGCGTCAGATACAAGTTGAACATCGTGAACTCGCCGACGCTGATCTCGCCGCTGACCGCCAGCGGCACGCCCTGCCAGATGATCAGCACGTAACCAAAGCCGATCAGAAAAGTCATGAGCGGACGCATCAGCGCTTCGACACGCACCAGTCCGAGATTGCGTTCGGCGTACTGCCAGTTCAACGAATTAAACGCATCCATCTCGGCATCTTCCTGCGCATACGCGCGCACAACGCGCACTCCGGTGAAGTTTTCCTGCGCACGGGCCATGATGTCGGCGAAAAATTCCTGGATCTTTTCGAAACGAGTGTGGACCTGCTGGCCGAAGAATTTAACCGTTAACGACACCAGCGGCATCGTCACGAACAACAACAAAGTCAGCCACCAATTGAGCACGAACATCAGTGGCAGCACGAGGATGACGACAAGCAGCGTCTGCAACGTATACATGATCATCGGTCCGGCGAGTTGTCGCACTGCCGAAAGATCGTTCGTGGCGCGTGCCATCAAGTCACCCGTGCGATGATCGTGATAGAACGACAGCGGCTGCCCGACGAGATGCTCGTAAAGTTCTTTCCGCATGTCGTATTCGACGTTGCGCGACATGCCGATCAGAATCCGTCGTTGCAGGAAGAGAAACAGGCCACTGATAACGCTTGCACCGAGCACTTTCCCGGCCGCGATCCAGAGCAGGGTCCACGAGACTCCAGTCCAGTTGGCGTCAATCGCCTGGCCGACAAAGAGTGGAATGAAGAGGCCGGCGGCGGTGCTGGCGAAGATGCAGGCTATGCCGATTGCTAGTTGAAGTTTATAAGGACGGAAGTACCGCGCGAATTTCTTTAAATCATCCATTGCCTACGACAGACTAACACGAATGAGTGTTAATCCGCGTCCGGCGTCAGCCGCAGATAAGTACTGACCGCAGTTGCAACAAGTCGCTCGTTGTGATCCAGCACTTCCGCTGTTACGACGATCACGCGTCGCCCCGCTCGCACCACTCGCGCCGTCGACTTCGCAACGCCTTCGGTCAATGGACGGAGGTAATGGATCGTGAGGTCAACTGTCGTTGTTCGCTCGTTTTCAGCAAGCAGTGGGATGATCGCGAACGCCATCGAGGAGTCGATCAACGACGCGATTGCTCCACCATGAACGACTCCGTGGTTCTGCTTGTGATCGTCGCGTACTGGCAGAGCTAGAACCGCGTGGCCTTCAAGGACCGATTCAAGTTGAATCCCGAGTAACCTCGCAAACGGAACAGTGTCGAGTGCGCGTTCAACCCGTTCGCGTTGCGCGGGAGTCAATTGCGCTGTTGTCACGAACGAAATCCTTCTCCGGGATTGGTTGGTTCAACGATCACGGCTGTGCCATAGCAGAGCACTTCGGTTACGCCCTGCGACAGCTCGGTAGTGTCGTAGCGTGCGCCGAGCACCGCGTTGGCGCCGATCTCAGTGGCGTGCTGAATCATGATCTCGAAAGCATCCGCGCGAGTATCTTCGCAGAGCTTGGTCCAAACGGTGATGTTGCCGCCAACAATCGTTTGCAGCCCCGCGCCGATGGTGGCGAAAATATTTCGCGATCGCACCACGATCCCGCGTACGACTCCGAGGTTCTGCACGATGCGAAAGTTTGGCAATTCAAACGTCGTCGTCACCATCTGATGCGAAACGGAATAGCGCGGTGGACTGACTGCGTAAGGAGCTCGGGCTAGGGGATCAGTGCTCATCGTTTTCGTCCTCGGGCGGAAGATTTTGATTTATACAAACTCGCTTCTGATTTCTTCGCTCTGGCTTTCGGAACCCACAGGAACGTTTGCAGATCGCAACGCGCGTTCTTGTCAAACACGACGCCTTCCTGTTCGAGCATGCGTTGCTGTTTGTCGTGCGGCAGCACGACCCGGCCTGTTGAGCACGCGCCCTGCGCATTCAAGACGCGATGCCACGGCGTACCGTCCGGCGAAGAGTGCATGCAGAATCCGACGGTCCTCGGCGTGTAACCTTCGCCGAGCAGTTCGGCAATCTGGCCGTAAGTCATGACGCGACCGGATGGAATGCGACGCACAATTGTATAAACGCGCTCGCGATACTTTGGGTTTTGTTGTTTATTCAAGAGTTCTCAACACGGCGCGCGCCGGAGCGCCGTCGCCAAGCTCGCTGCGCAACCGCATCGGCAGACAGATCAGTTCGTATTTTCCGGCTGGAACGGCGAATAGAAACAGTCCTTCCAGGATCACGACACCCTTGGAAAGCAGCGCGAGATGCACCTCGTGATTGCCCGATTTGAATCTTTCGATCGAGAGATAGTCGATACCGATCAATTTCGCGCCCTGGTCGCGAAGCCATGTCGCGGCTTCCAGGTTCAGGTGAGTGAAATCGGTATGAAACTCGTGTGGTACCTCGCTCCAAAACATGGAATTACGCGTCTCAAAGAGAACGCGCTCGGTTCCAGGCGGCACGTGTCGGGTGACGAACTCTTTATCGATCACGAAGTATTCGTCAGGCACCACTACAACAAGTGCTTCGCCGATCAACGATTCAAACGGCAGCCACTCCACCGTTTCCCCACCGTCGATGAAATGCGCCGGAGCGTCAACGTGAGTTGCGCTATGCGCGCCAAAACTCACCACGGAAACATTCGCGCTGTCGCCCTTCGCGATGCTGCGGTAGTCGTCGATCTGAATTTTCGGGTCGCCGGGGTAAGTCGGCAACTCGTTATATAAAGGAACGGTGATGTCGTAATAGGTTGGCATCGGCCCATAGTATACTCGTAAACGAATGACAACCAATCCGCGGTTTCGCATCGCTGCTTCAACCTACTTAAATTCAGCGCCACTCATTTGGAGTTTTCTTCACGGAGCAAAACGTGACACGGTCGATTTCATCGACGCGGTTCCCGCGCGCTGCGCGCAACTGCTATCGCAAAACGAAGTGAACGCGGCGTTGATTCCCGTGATCGAGTACCAGCGCATACCCGGCGGCGCTCTGGTACCGGACGTTTGTGTCGGATCGCAAAACGAAGTGCGCAGCGTCGTACTCGTGTCGAAGAACATCCAACTCGAGGACATTCGCACCGTTGCTTTAGACGAATCGTCGCGAACTTCGGCGACGCTCGTGAAAATCATCTTCCGCGAGTTTCTTGGATGCGAGCCGGACTGGACCACGCAGTCGCCAAACCTCGACGAGATGCTGGATCGCAACGACGCGGCCTTGATAATCGGCGACCCCGGCATGACGTTTCCGCGCACCGGTCTGAAGGTGTGGGACATGGCCACTCTTTGGCGCAACTACACGGGGTTCGGATTCGTTTTTGCTATGTGGATGGTGGGCGACGAGCGCGCTATTAACGTCGATTTTGCAGGTGCGCGTGACGAGGGTATAACACGAATTGAAGACATAGTTAATGCTTATCAAGAGAAGATTCCCCAGATGGACTTGCGAAAGTACTTAACTGAGAACATCGTCTATCGTATCGACGACTCGATGCAGCGCGGGCTCGAACTCTATTTCGAACTGGCTGACAAGCATGGGTTGATTGAACGAGTAAAGCCGTTACGATACATTTAAGGTGCCCATGAATAGTATTCAACCGATTCTCGATCGAGTGCTTGCGGGCGAACGCATGTCCGTTGAAGAGTGCACGACGCTGCTCGAGTCGCACGACATCGCCCGCATGGGTGTCGCCGCGGATGAGATTCGTGCCCGCCGTCATCCCGGAAACGTGGTCACGTACATCATCGATCGAAACATCAACTACACGAACGTCTGCAACGTCGTCTGCACCTTCTGCGCCTTCTATCGGCGGCCCGGTGCGCCAGACACCTATGTCCGGACGTTGGACGAGATCTGCCAGAAGATCGACGAGACGATCGCGCTCGGCGGCACCGGTGTGCTGATGCAGGGCGGACTTCATCCCGACTTCGGCCTCGAGTGGTACGAAGATCTGCTGCGCTCATTGCGCGCGAAGTATCCTGGTTTCCAGTTGCATTGCTTCTCACCACCGGAAATACACAACCTTCATCTCATCTCGAAACTCGATTACGAAACGATCATGGCACGTTTGAAAGAGGCGGGTCTTTACAGTCTGCCCGGCGGAGGCGGGGAAATTCTCGACGACGAGGTTCGCAAACGAGTTTCCACGAAGTGCACGACTGACGAATGGCTCGACGTGATGCGCGCGGTGCATCGCGTCGGCCTGCGATCGACGGCGACGATGATGTTCGGTATCGGCGACCGCATCGAGCATCGTGTGAGACACCTGCAACGCATTCGCGATCTACAGGACGAAACCGGTGGCTTCACGGCGTTCATCCCGTGGACTTTTCAACGTGAGAACACGGCCCTCGGCCGCAGGATCAAAGACGAGCCGACTGGTATCGATTACCTGAAGATGCTCGCCGTCTCGCGACTCTTCCTCGACAACATCGAAAACTTTCAGTCGTCATGGTTGACGCAGGGGTTGCGTCTCGGGCAGGTCGCGTTGCGCTACGGCGCAAACGACATGGGTTCGATTATGATCGAGGAAAACGTGGTGTCAGCGGCGGGCGCTCACAATCG
>DASRPN010000133.1:0-5349 GCA_035646355.1 Pyrinomonadaceae bacterium
TTATGAAGTCACGGTAAATGTCCCTGAGGCAGGGGTTTATCTGGTGTTCGTCGAAAGCCCGTCCCGGCGTATTCAGTACCGTCAACTCCCTCATTTGACCCTGCACGCAAAGCCATCGACGTAAATGGCCCCCTCAAAAGCCCGGTTTCCGACACAAAACCTTGACATTTGGCGCGTTGAAACGCTTTTTACTCTTTGTTAAACTTCTCTACCCCCGGCCATAAGCCCCGACGCGGTGCAAGAAATTGCCCGTAATTACCTTCACGACTCGTTAACGATGTCGCCCTAAGTGTGACTCAGCACGGTTTAACCGGAGTTTAAGCAGTATGAAGCGTTTTATTAACCCGATCCTGTGGAGTGGTTTTGTCTCACTCGTTCTTCTCTCACTATTTATTGCTGAAAGAAGGAGCCACGCAGCAGTCATCGACACCGTTCAGGTCGAAAGGAAGGTCTCGAGAGACATCCTCAAGAAGGTCGAGGACGGCAAAGGCGCTGAGCTGATTCGCGTCATCATCGAGCCGATCGGTCAGGCCGAACTGGCGCTGGACACGACACTCGAATACACCGGCAGCAATATTCGCAAACTAAACAGCCTCCGCACACGCATCATCACGGTGCCTGCGCAGGCCGCCGTGGCGCTGGCTTCGCGCAGTGACGTGGCCTATGTGTCACTCAATCGCGACGCCCGCCCGATGGGCCATGTCTCGTCGACCACGGGCGCCGACCAGGTAAGAGCGACTCCCAACAACACGAGCAGCTCGCTCGACGGCACCGGCATCGGTATCGCGGTTCTCGACTCCGGTATCGATACTGCACATCGCTCATTCCTGGACAGATCAAACGTTCTGCGGGTTGTCCATAGCGAAGATTTCACCGGCGAAGGACGCACTGACGATCCTTATGGACACGGAACTCACGTCGCTTCGCTCGCCGCCGGCAACGGACGCATTTCAAACTCGCAATACGTCGGCATCGCTCCGAACGCAAACCTCATAAATTTGCGCGTGCTGAATTCAGAAGGACTCGGCACCACCGCGCAGGTGCTGCGCGCACTCGATTGGGTGGCTACCAATCGCGTGACCTACAACATTCGCGTCGTGAACATGAGTCTCGGCATGCCGGCCGTTGATTCGTATCGCAACGATCCGATTTGTCGCGCCGTGCGGCGGTTGGTCGATTCGGGCGTTGTTGTTTTTGCCGCCGCGGGAAACAACGGTAAAGACAGCAATGGAAACAAGGTCTACGGACACATCCATTCTCCGGGTAACGAACCGTCGGCGATCACTGTTGGCGCCGCCAATACGTTTGGCACGAACGGACGCGACGATGACGGTGTTGCGTCGTTCAGTTCGCGTGGTCCAACGCGAAGTTTCATCACCGACGAAGACGGTGTTAACCACTACGACAACATCATCAAGCCCGACATTATCGCGCCCGGCAACAAGTTGGTCGAAGCCCAGTCCACCGACAATCATCTCGTGAGACAAAACCCGTCGCTGGACGCGGGAGTCAGTGGCGCTGACGAGCGCAAGATGATGTTCTTGAGCGGCACTTCGATGGCCACACCGGTCGCGGCGGGAGCGGCAGCGTTGATGCTGCAAGCGAATCCCAACCTGACGCCGAATCTCGTCAAAGCGTTGTTGATGTACAGCGCGCAACCTCTGGCCGGCTTCAATATGTTCGAGCAAGGCGCGGGACAACTGAACGTCGTAGGCGCTGTACAACTGGCGCAGTTGGTTAGAAACGATCTATCCTCGGCAAGTGTCGGTGCGCCTCTGCTGACCGTGGAAGTTCCACCGGCGCCGCAAACGACGATTGCAAATTACAGTTTCACCTGGTCGCGCGGCATTGTTCTTAATCACACGTACGCGACCGGCGAGGACCTGATCAGGCGTTATCAACTCGTCTACGCTCCCGGCAACCTACTCGCGAGCGGAGTAATCACGGGCGACGGAGTTCTCTTGCTGGATCCGTCGTTCTTCTCAAACGGCGTGATCACAGGCGATCATATTCTGACGAGTTACGGCGTGATCACAGGCGACGGCGGTGCGTTCCTGGCGGTAAACCTGCTGTTTCAAAATCTCTTGTCTGAAGGTAGTTACGTCAGCGATGGAGTAATTACCGGAGACGGAGTGATCACCGGCGACGGCGTAATCACCGGCGATCTGGTAGCAAGCGCCCAGTCAGCAATGATGAATGGCGACAACAGTTCGACGATGGCGGTCGCATCGGACGACGGTTCGGACTGCCTCGATTATTAGTTTTGTTGGAGTGCGCAGTTCTTTTCGCGCACTCCAACAATGCTTTCCACACCAACCAGTCTCTCTCGAGGTAACAATGAGTGCGGCACATGTAAATGTTAGTCGAGATGGCTTTGGTCACGCATACATGTGGTCGCTGGTAAGCGCGGGAGCAGCGATCGTACTCGCCTCATTGTATGTCTTACCTTTTCGCGACCTGGATCCCCGCTTCTTCTTTCTCTGCCTGATGGTAATGGCGAGTTCGCTCGTCGCGATCAAAATACCCAGGGTAAGCGGCCGCATTACCGTCGCGGACACTTTCGTCTTCCTGACGATGCTGCTTTACGGCGGCGCCGCGGCGATCCTTGTGTCGGCGCTGGAAGGCGTTGCGGCTACTCTGGTTATCAGCAAACGCCCGCGCACGATCCTGTTCAACTCCGCGATCCTCGCGACTTCGACTTTTTTTACGGTCGCTGCTTTGAACGCGATTGTGGGTTCACCTAGAGACGTCATACAGAACGGTTTCACGCCGAAGTTCTTTTACGCGATTTGCATAATGGCGATGGTCCAATACATCGCCAACACCTTCTTGATCGCCTTCGAGAAGGCTTCCAAGATCCAGGAAACGGTCTGGCATACCTGGCGCACTTATTATCTTTGGACTTCAGTTACTTACTTCGCAGGAGCATCAGCGGCGGGCATCATCGCGATCCTGATCGACAAATACGGTTTCTATGCCGTCGTTGCGACGGTGCCGATCATCCTCATCATCTGCTTCACCTATCAGACGTACCTCAAAAACATCGAAGCGTCAGTGGCGCAGACTGAGGCCGCCCGGCTCCACGTCCAGGAGCTTTCGAAATATATCAGCGAACTGCAACGTTCGGAAGAAGCTCGCGAACAGTTGCTGCTGCGAGCTGAACGCGCGCGTTCCGAAGCCGAGGCCGCAAATCGAATCAAGGACGAGTTTCTCGCAACGCTCTCGCACGAATTGCGTACGCCACTCACTTCGCTGCTCGGCTGGTCCAGCGTCCTGCGCGAATCGCGAAGAGAAGAAAAAGTATTGGTGCAGGGACTTGAAGCGATCGATCGCAACGCGCGAGTGCAGGCACAGCTCATCGACGATCTGCTCGACGTCTCGCGCATCGTGTCAGGCAAACTGAATCTCGACGTGAGGCCGCTCGACATCAGCTCCGTCACGCGTGCGTCGATCAATGTCGTGCAACCGGCTGCTCACGCAAAGGGAATCACGTTGGAGTACTGGGCCCAACCCGGTTTGGGTGCAATCTCCGCAGACTCGGCTCGTTTGCAGCAGATCATCTGGAACTTGTTATCGAATGCCGTAAAGTTCACGCCGCACGGCGGCAAGATCAACGTGCGCGTGGCGCGTGATGGATCGAATGCGAAAGTGACCGTGAACGACAGCGGTCAGGGCATCGATCCGGAGTTTCTGCCGCGCGTGTTCGATCGTTTTCGTCAGGCGGACAGTTCGACGACGCGGAATTTTGGTGGTCTCGGTTTGGGATTGGCGATCGTTCGTCATCTCGTCGAACTTCACGGTGGCACGGTTTCCGCGGAAAGCGAGGGGGTCGGCATGGGGGCCACTTTTTCCGCTTCGTTTCCGCTGCTTACCGATCGTGCCGAACCGATCACGGTGATGCAGAGCGGCGAGGTTCATGC
Organism: Pyrinomonadaceae bacterium; assembly: GCA_035646355.1. Lineage (GTDB taxonomy): Bacteria > Acidobacteriota > Blastocatellia > Pyrinomonadales > Pyrinomonadaceae > PSRF01. Next base: position 3,921 of record DASRPN010000133.1, read on the forward strand.
TTCAGAATTGCGATCGCTCGACGGCTTGCGCGTGTTGCTGGTCGATGATGAACCGGAAACGCGCGAGATCATCAGCACGGTGGTTGAGCGCACGGGAGCCGAAGTCAAGACATGCACGTCGGCGCACGAAGCGCTGACAGAGCTAGTTGAGTGGCGGCCGCATGTGATTCTAAGCGATATCGCGATGCCCGACGAAGATGGATACAGTTTTATCGGCAGAGTCAGATCACTTCCGCAGAACGAGGGCGGCAACACGCCCGCCGCCGCGTTGACTGCGTACGCGCGCGAAGAGGATCGCAAGCAGGCACTCGCGGCCGGATATCAAATGCACATCGCCAAACCAATCGGAGCAGGCCAACTCGTCACGATGATCGCCAAACTCGCCGGGCGTGAAAACTAATTACCAATTCGTCTGATCTGTGGTAAGAATTAGGGCATGAAGACCATGCCGGTAGGAATAGGAATCGTTGGGGCGGGGTTTGCCCGGACGACTCAGATCCCGGGTTTTCGTGATTGCATGGGCGCGAAGGTCGTGGCCATCGCAAGTCGTCATAGTGATCGCGCCGCGATAGTCGCCAAAGAGTTTGGCATCGAACATGTGGCGGCCGATTGGCGGGAGTTGGTTGAACGCACCGACGTCGATCTGGTCAGCATCGTCACTCCACCTTCCACTCACATGGAGATCACGCTCGCCGCGCTCGAGCAGCGCAAAGCCGTGTTGTGCGAAAAGCCGATGGCGCTGAACGCCGGCGAAGCCCTGCGGATGGTCGAAAAGGCGCGCTCAGCGAACGTGCTCGCGTTGATCGATCACGAGTTGCGGTTTTTGAACAGCCGCCGCACGATGCGCGGGATGTTGCAAACCGGAGCCATCGGCACCGTGCGCCATTGCAACTACGTTTTTCGTTCTGACTATCGCGGCCTCGCCGATCGCGGATGGGATTGGTGGTCTGACGCGGCAATGGGCGGCGGCACCCTCGGCGCGATCGGATCTCACGTCATCGACTCGTTTCGCTGGTTATTGAGCACCGAGGTCTCACGCGCGTTCGGCATGCTCACCACTCACATTAAAGAACGGCGCGATAAATCTTCGGGCGGCCTCCGCGCGGTGACCACTGACGATGAAGCGAAACTGTTGTTTCATTTTGCTGATGGTCCACACACGACTAGCGCCACTGGCGCGGCGGCACTTTCCGTAGTGGAATCGGGAAAGTATGAGAATCGTCTCGAGATCTACGGAACAAAAGGCGCGCTGATGGTGGAAGAGACGGGTGAGTTGTGGCTTTCGCCGGCCGGAGCGGGAACGTGGCGGCCGGTACAGGTCGATCAGGATCACATGGCCCAGGGCATGCGCGAGAGCAGTTGGTCGCGTGGATTCACTTCCTTCGCCTGCCGGATTGTCGAGGCGATGCGGAGTGGCAAGAAGACCGTT
>DASRPN010000134.1:0-13200 GCA_035646355.1 Pyrinomonadaceae bacterium
ATCACTGCAAGCATGTGCTTCGTGCCGGCACGCTCGAAATAACTATTGGCCCGCTCGACGTCTCTCGCAATCTGTGTTTTCAACTGTTCGATCGAGCTAAACTTCCGCTCGTCACGAAGGCGATACAGAAAACGTACGCGTACCACATCGCCGTAAAGATCGCCGTCCCAGTTCATTACGAAGGTCTCAACTGAAGGTTCCGTCGCGTCACCAAACGTCGGCCGGAGGCCAACATTCGTGACGCTCCGCCGCCATTGTCCTTCTATCAAAGTGCCGGTCACGTACACACCATTCCGAGGTATGACGCGGTTGTGCGGGTGCAGGTTGGCTGTTGGAAAACCCAGCTGATGACCGCGTTCCGAGCCATGTTCGACGCGTGCTTCGACCCCGTATGGACGGCCCAACATGCGACGTGCCAAATTTACTCGACCGCCCGTCAGCAGTTCGCGAATCTTGCTCGAACTCACACGCCGTCCCCGCAGCCTCACCTCCGGCACTTCGCCCGCGACAAAACCAAGTTCGCCGCCCAGACGGCGGAGTAACTCGATATTCCCTTCTCGATTGTGTCCGAAAGCAAAACCTTTGCCGAGATAAACTTCGCGGGCGTGCAGTCGGTCCATCACCACGTCACGCAGGAAATCCTCCGCGCGAACCGCGGCAAACTCTGAAGTAAAACGAATCACTATCGTCTGCTCGATACCCAGAACTCCAAGGGCTTCGATCTTCTGATCGAAAGTTTGCAGCAACGGTGGCGCGGATTCAGGGTGCAAGACAGCGCGTGGATGCGGATCGAAAGTGAGCACCGTCGGCACCGCGCCAACCGCACGCGCTCGTTCAACCACCGTGCTCATGATCAACTGATGTCCCAGGTGCAGACCATCGAACACACCGAGCGTTAACACAGTGGGGCGATGTATCTCGGCGTTGTCAGTTCCGTGAAAGAGACGCATAAGCAAGTTCAAATTTCGAATTTCGAATTTCGAATTCGAAATTCACTCCACCACCAGACCATCGTAAGCAAACTCGACGCCCGGAGGCAGGCGCGCTGAGTCGCGGGCATGCAGGATGTCGTGCGCGATGTGCGTAAAGTACGTGCGCTTCGGCTTAAGTTGCTCTACATACTCCAACGCCTTCTCGACCCACAAATGCGTCGGATGTTCCCGGAAACGCAAACAATCAAGGACCAGCACATCGAGGTTTTGCAAGGCATCGATCGTCGGTGGCGGAATCTCACTCAGATCCGTCAGATAAGCAAAGTCGTTAAAGCGATAAGCCATCACCGGCAGGCGACCATGGATCACTTCGAGTGGCGTTATCTCCAGTTCCTCGCCGATGCAAAAACCGGCGCCCGGGCTAACAATGTTCGGGATCACCATCGGCAAACCACCACCGAAGTGCGACGGCTCGAAGATGTATTTGAACATCCGCCTGATATCTACCCAGGCGCGCTCGTTTGCATAAATGCCCAACGCTCCGAAACGAAAGTTGAGCGGACGAATGTCGTCGAGCCCGAAGATATGATCGGCGTGACAGTGTGTAATTAGAACCGCGTCGAGATGTTTCAGACCAAAACGCAGTGCTTGTTGTCGGAAGTCGGATGAAGTGTCGACGAGTACGGTGCGGCCTGCATGTTCGACGATCACTGAGACGCGCAGACGTTTGTCGCGCGGATCATCAGACGTGCAGGTTTGGCATTCACAACCGATGGAGGGGACGCCAGTCGAAGTACCTGTGCCGAGGAAGGTGAGTCTCATACTTAGTTCTTGGTCAGTAGTCAGTGGTCCGTTGTCAATCTTCAAGCTCTACCACTGTTAACTACTGACAACTGACCACTGACTACTGACCATCGCTCACCTTCCTCCGGTTATGTCTGGACCCGTGAACGAACGGGCCTTCTGCGGAGCGTTAATTAGCGCCACATACTGCATTCGCAAATCGTGGAGCAGGCCTTCGAGCATGTTTCGTTCGGCGTTGCTCAGATTCCCCGAGGTCTTCTTTTGCAGCATTCCAAGAATGTCGATCCAGTGTTTTCCCAACTCGGGATCGACTTCGCGCTGGTGCGTCACCGGGTGCTCCATCATTCCCAGCGCCGATGCGGCGTTTGATGCGATCGACATTACAAAGCTGATAAAACTCGCCGGATCCTGTGCGTCCGCGAGCTCTTCTTCCGACACTTCCGCATCACCAAACGCAGGTTCTTCGGGTGACGAAGCTCGCACGTCCGGCTCCGGTTCAGATTCAACTTGAGGCGCGGCGGCGACGGCTTCGGGTGCTACGGCTTTCGGTTCCGGCGTCGATTCCTTTTTGGGCTCCGGTTTTTCTTCCGCCGGCACGTCGCGCGGGCTTCCGTCGGCGTTAAAAAGTCGCCGATCAGTTATCTTAAAATTGGGTTGATCCTCATTCATGCCGTTATTAAAACATGATCCACGTTTCGCATAAAACACGGATCACCTTAGACTACTCGCATGCCAGCAACATTCAGTGATCTCGTAAATTTGATGGATCGTCTGCGATCACCAAACGGCTGTCCGTGGGACCGCGAACAAACCTACGCCACTCTCGCGCCGATGCTGCTCGAGGAAGCATACGAAGCGTTTGAGGCGGTCGAGGAAGCGCGCGAAGGCAAACCCGCCGAGCTGTGTGATGAGCTCGGAGACCTGCTGTTTCAGATCGTTTTTTATGCGCAGGTGGCCAGGGAACGTGGCGAGTTCACGATCGACGACGTCACGACTGCGATTCACGACAAGATGGTGCGTCGCCATCCGCACGTATTCGGCGACGTCACCGCCAACGACTCTGCGACTGTGTTGCTGAATTGGGAGACGATGAAAGCCGAGGAGCGTCGTGCAGCCGGGAAGAAAGAAGAGACGAAGGATTCGTTGCTCGATGGCGTTTCGTCAAAAGCGCCGGCGTTGATGGAAGCGCACCAGCTTTCAACCAAAGCCGCGCGCGTAGGGTTCGACTGGAAGAACGTCGACGACATCTTCGACAAGTTACAGGAAGAAATCGAGGAACTGCGCGTTGCGATCAAGAACCACTCAGACGAGCAGGATGAAGCTAACCATGCTCGCGTTAGAGAAGAGATTGGCGACCTGATGTTTGCGGCGACGAACATCGCGCGACATCTACAAGTCGAACCTGAAGCGGCGCTGAAGTTGACCAACCGCAAGTTTCGCCAACGCTTTCGACACATCGAGAAAGCACTCGACGAGCGTGGTCAGGCTTTCGATCAAACTTCGATAGATGAGTTGGAGATGTTGTGGCAGGAAGCGAAAGCAGTCCGTAGTCCGTAGTCCGTAGTCAGTTGCCCGTGGTCCACTGATAACGAACTACTGACCACTGACAACTGACTACTGACTCTAAGTTAGTCGTTAATTCTAACGGACCGGAACACGTTATTGAACGCGGCGTCGAAGTTACGCTCACCCTGCGGCGCCACGGCAACCATGTAAAGGATCTGACCGTCGCGCAGTTGTGTCGTGATTAGACGCACGATCTCACTACGACCCGTCGCTTCGTTCACATTAGTCAGATTCGTCACCAGTGCCGTGCGGCCATCGAGAGTCGTACGCTGAGTGCCGCCACTAGCTCGAAGGTTGGCATTTCCCTGCGCGAGATTGTTGATCAACTCCTGCGTAGCTCTTTGCAGATTTCGATTGCTGGTCTGCGCCACGCCGAAGCTTGTCCCGTGCGTGTAAATGACCTGACCGTTGTACTGGCCGTAACCACCTTCCGGAGCGAACCAAACGGCGTTGTTCTCATTGATCTGACGCCAGTTTCCCGGCACGCTCACCTGTATGCCGCCGTTGAAGATCGAGTAGTTCTGATAACGCGACGATGGATACTCGACGCGTCCGCTCGGCCGATCATTGTTGGGATAGTTGGTGTTCTCGCCAGCCGGATAACGTTGTCCGCTGCGCGCTATCTCCTCCATTGACGGAGCACGCCCAGCACCACGGAGTCGTTGCTGAACCGAGGCAAACTCACGCGTGTCGCGTTGGCCGCCCTCAACGCGCAGCATCTGGGCTTCGCGATTAATGCGCGCATAACGATCGCTCGGGTTTGGGTGGCTACTCAAAAACCCGCCGCTGCTACCACCGCCTTGCGCCTGGATCGTGCGAAACATGTTCGCCAGATCGCGCGGGTCGTAACCGGCACGGGCCATGATCTGCGCGCCGAGTATGTCAGCTTCCGTTTCATACTCGCGACTAAACTTCAGGAGATAAACTGCGAATGGCGCCTGGGCCAGTTGGCCCACACCTGGACCGCCGAGTATGGTTCCCGCGATGCCCGCGATGCCCGCAAGCAGCCCGTACTTTTGACCTTTCGTCGCCTGGGCCGTACCGTGTCGCAGCGCCACGTGAGCGATTTCGTGGGCCATCACGCCCGCCATCTCGCCTTCGCTCCTTGCCGCTTCAATCATGCCGCGATTGACGTACATTGGACCACCAGGCAGCGCGAACGCGTTGATGTCTCGCGCGTTTACAACTTTAAAGATGTATTGAAATTCCGAGTGCTGAAATTGAGACGGAATGGCACTCACCAAACGCCGCCCGACATCTTCAACGTAGTTCTCTACTTGAGAGTCGCGCATCAGTGGAAACTGTTGCTCAACTTCCTGCGCCGCACGACGTCCAAGCGTTACGTCATCCTGAACACTGTATTTGTTGCTGTGATACTTAATTTGCGTCTGAGCTATCGCTGAAAGCGGCATCAAGGCTATCGCCACCAGTGATACCCACGCGATCAAACGCTGTCGTCCCATTAACCGTTTTGTACTCATCGACTTAATTCCCTTTCCGGCGTTTAATGCACCAAAACGCAACAGGAATACACGGTTTTGTGTTTATTTTAATCCGTGTTTTCTGCGAAATTGGCCGGATCGCCAACTCTCAAACCTTTCTTGCAACGACAATGCCAACGACTGCTCAACTCTTAGTGTGCGGCTCGATATGCCGGTTAAACCATTTGGCGGGTTCCTCTAGCGGGGCAATAAGGTGGGGTTCTCCCTTCCACACGCGAATCATTGAAATTACGAGGAAAACCGTTGAAGCTACCTGGAATAAAACTTTGCCCAAATCGCCGCCGCCAATCAAACTAATGCCACCGAAGATCGTACCGATGACCAGGAAGGCGATGTGCAGCGCGAGCGCTTGGGCCGCATGAGAGCGAACTTTCACTTCCTGACGCGGAACGAGGAACAACTCGAGTAACGAGACAACGAGGCCGACGTAGGGCGCGTACACCATCATTAGCGCCCATTTCTCAGGTACCTTAATTCCAGCAACCGGTCGCTCCGGATGCGAATAGCCCGTCGGGTTTTGATAGGCGCTGTATCGCTGTTGCGGCTGTTGCGGCTGTTGATACTGTACCGGCGGTGGTGCGTACGTCGGTGGTGGAATAAACACCGACGGGTATGGTGCGTCCAACGGTGGGTTTTCGATGCGACGCGTGGGCGCCTCGGAATAGACGTTCTGGCGCGCGTTGTCGTTTGGATTCGGACTTGGAGTCCACCTGGGAGGCGGATCTCCTACCTGATTCGTGGCGCCCTGCACTCGTTGCGTGTCGCCTCCGCCCGCGCTCTCGCCCCAGGATTCCTCCGCGTTGCGTTCGACTTCAGGATCGAGCGGGTTTGTGTCGTATTTGCTCTTCTTTGTTTCCAACGTGCCCCCCGCGAAAGCAAGCGCTTTCAATCTTACTCGTCCACGATCTCATACTCAACCGGATGCCAACGATGCTCTCGCTCAGAGATGTTGAACGCCTTGATCACTGGACCATGGCCGGCGAGTCCAATTATTAGATACGTTGCGGAAGGATAAAAAGCTTGACGAATATCTGTTTCGGAAGGGCTGGGCTCGTCAGCGCGAGGGTGGGAATGGTAGATAGCGAGCAGTTCCTCGCCTCGTTCGCGCATCTGTCGCTGCGCGGCGAAGAGGTCTTCGGGAGCAGCTTCGTAGCGCACTTCCGGTTCGGCGGTCACGTTTCGAAGCCGGTACAGAGAGGATGCGTGGCTGCCGGCGATTCCGCCTACAAGGCCACAACATTCAGCCGGCGCAGCTTCACGAGCATGAGCGATCATGGCCTCGAGATGTTTGCGGCGAAACTGAATCGTCGGCATTTTTAAATTCGAATTTCGAATTTCGAATTTCGAAATCTATTCCACGACCCGGAGATGCAACTCGTCTAACTGTTTCGGATCGACAGCACCGGGTGCGTCGATCATCAGATCAGCAGCGGACGCCGTCTTCGGAAACGCAATCACGTCGCGCATGTTGTCCGTTCCTGCCAGCACCATCATCAGGCGATCGATGCCGGGCGCAATTCCACCGTGCGGCGGCGTGCCGTATTCGAGCGCGTCGAGAAAGAACCCGAACCGTTCCCGCGCTTCTTCAGTCGACATCCCCAACGCTTTGAAAACGAGTCGCTGCACGTCGCGGCGATGAATACGAATCGATCCGCTCGCCATCTCGACGCCGTTGATAACCGGGTCGTAAGCCTTCGTCCGAATTTCCGCCAGCAGATTTGATTCACCGCGTTCGACTGCGCGTTCCAACAACTCGAGGTCTTCGTCGACTGGCGAAGTGAACGGATGGTGCATCGAGTAGTAGCGCCCATCCTCTTCGTGAAACTCAAACATTGGAAAGTCGGTGACCCACAGCGGTGCGTAGACATCCGCGGGAATCAGGTTCTCGCGTTTGGCGACCTCGTTTCTTAACGCGCCAAGGCTTGCGGCGACAACTTTCGGTTTGCCGGAAACGACCAGCACCGCATCGCCTTTATCAGCGCCTGCTGCACTCGCAAGTTGCGCAACAGTCTCCGCACCTAACGCCTTTAGCAGCGATGATGAAACCTCATCGCCAAGCTTGATCCATGCAAGAAACTTCGCGCCATAACGTTTCACAAACTCCTGAAGCTCATCGAGGACCTTGCGTGAAAGCTTCGCGCCACCCGGTACAACGATCCCTTTCGCTTGTTCGCCTTCAGACAACCCGGGCAGGTCGAGATCTTTTAACTCTAACCCCTGTATGCGCAGGTCAGGCTTATCCGATCCCCACCGGTTCATCACTTCCGCAAACGAGTAGCGCGGAAACGGCGTCGGTAGCTCGACGTTGATGAGTTTGAAAACACTCGCAAACAAACCTTCGATCAATCGGTAAATATCTTCGAGACGCGCAAAGCTCATCTCGACGTCGAGTTGCGTAAACTCCGGCTGTCGATCCGCGCGCAAGTCTTCGTCGCGAAAGCAGTGCGCGATCTGAAAATACTTGTCCATACCTCCAATCATGCACAACTGTTTAAAAAGCTGTGGCGACTGCGGCAGGGCGAAGAACTTCCCGGGAAAAATGCGCGAAGGAACAACGTAATCGCGTGCGCCTTCGGGTGTTGATTTGATCAGGATCGGCGTTTCAAGCTCAGTGAAGCCCTGCTCAGTCATGTAGCGCCGGATTTCGTTTGTAACGCGATGGCGCAGGTTCATGTTCGCTTGTAACTGCGGCCGGCGCAGATCGAGATAACGATACTTCAAACGCAGATCTTCAGCGGCGAGCGCATCGCCCGTCGCGTCGAGTTGAAACGGCGGCGTCCGCGCATCGTTCAGAATCAACAACTCTTTCGCGCGGACTTCAACGTCGCCAGTGGCGATCTTCGGGTTGCGAGTATTTGCGTCGCGCGCCACAACATCGCCGGTAACGGCAATCACGTATTCGCCGCGCAACTCTTTCGCCTTCGCGTGTGCTTGCGATGCGTCCTCGGAATTGAACACAACTTGAGTAATGCCGGCGCGGTCACGCAGATCGACGAACGTGAGTTCACCGAAGTCGCGGCGCTTCGCCACCCAACCCATGAGCGTGACCCGATTGCCAATGTTTTCCGCACGCAGTCCACCGCATGAGTGAGTGCGTTCAAGGTTACCTAAGTGATCCAACATTTCATGATTCCATTCAAACGGCCTGCGCGATTTCGAGTCGATTGCCGCCTGGATCGCGCACGTAAAAACGTCGCCAGCCGGGGATGGGAAGATCGTCGGGAATGATCTCGACGCCTGCCTGGCGAAACCGTTCTTCTGCGTCGCTAAGATTCGAGACGGTGTAGCAAACGTGGCGCTTGCGGAGATGCTCAGCGGCGCCCTCTTCGACCGAGAGATGAAGCTGCACCGGCCCCAATTGATACCACGCACCGCCACGCCCACGCGACGATTCTGGTTTGGGAACTTCAGTCATGCCCATCACCGCGCCGTAGAAGTGCTTGGCCGCATCTTCGAGTGAACTCGGCACGGTAACGTTGACGTGATGAATAGCGGCTTGCATGTTTCGTTATTTCGCCTGCGACTGCATCTTCAAGTTAAACTCCGCCGATTTATTGCGCGGAATGCTCAATGAGTTCCACTGTGTCGATCTGAAGTGCTTCGCGAGGAAGACGATCTGACCGATGTGATAAGAGTAGTGCATCAACTGGCGGTTGATCGCCATCACGATCGTGTGCGGCTCGCCGCGGATCGACACTATCCTTTCGAAGTCTTCAAGTTTCAGCGGCTCGATCGCTGCGAATACGCAGGCCCAACCACGTTCCCAGTAGTCAAGGACTTCGTCTTTCGTCGTATTCGCTCCAATAACAAACTCCATGTCGCGATTGCGGTCGGGCTTCTCGCCGTCGGACGTTAGAAAGTCCGTCCAACGTGAAAACATGTTGCCGGCCATGTGTTTCATGATCACGGCAACGCTATTTGCCTCTTCGTCGAGCGTTACAAAAAACTCGTCGTCTTTGAGTTGCGCAACGGCTTTATCCGCGAGCTTCTTGTAGTTCTTTAACGACGCAACCGCGTCTTCGAAATAGTTCTGAACAATTGCTTCACTCGACATTAAGTCTCTTTCAACCTCTTAGCTAAGTCCTGTTGTGGGACCGCAACCTGTTCGCCCGTGGTCATATTCTTCAGCGCCACTTCGCCCCGAGCTCGCTCATCATCGCCGAGCACCGCAACAAAAGGAACGCCGCGCGATGATGCGTATTTGAACTGCTTTCCGAGTTTATCCGCCTCAGGATACAAATCAACTCGCAAACCACTGGCTCGCAACTGTTGCGCTAACGCGACCGACTGGGAAATCGAATCCTGATTCCAAATCGCAACCATAACGTCTGCCGGCAAACGCAACACGTTTTCCGGAAACATGTTTTGCTCACTCATGATCAAGATGATTCGTTCCAATCCTAACGAAAACCCGCACGCCGGAATGTCCTGACCGAGAAACATGCCCACCAAATTGTCGTAGCGACCGCCACCACCCATACTTCCGGCCAGCTCTTTAACCTGAATCTCAATGATGGCGCCGGTGTAATAAGAAAGCCCGCGCGCTAACGAGGAATCAAGCCGGACGACGGATGACGAAACGTAACTGATGATCTCACGCAATTCATTAAGGCCCTCGGCGCCAACCGTATTCGAGCCGATAAACTTTTCGAGCCGTTGAAGCGTTTCCTCGTTGTCCCCGCTCGCTTCGACCAACGCAAGCAATTCCTTGCCGGGATCTTCCGAAAGAACTTCACGCTCGGCAAACTCGCGCAACACACCTGCCGTCCCAATCTTGTCGAGCTTATCCAACGCAACCAGCGCCGTATCGTGTTTCGCTGAAGCGATACCAGCCGCATCGAGAATGCCAGCCAACACCTTTCGATGATTCAGCCGCACAACAAAATCAGTGAACCCCAACTTGTTCAAAACCTCGCTCGAAGCCGAAATGATCTCAGCCTCAACGATCATCGACCGCGACCCCAGCACGTCAACATCGCACTGGTAAAACTCACGATACCTCCCGCGCGCGGGCCTGTCTGCACGCCACACCGGTTGAATCTGATAGCGCTTGAAAAACTTCGGCAGCTTGTCGCGATACTCCGCCACCACGCGCGCCAGCGGCACTGTGAGATCGTAACGTAGCGCGAGATCCGCTTCACCCGTCCCTTCGTGAACACCGCGCTTCAGTATCTTGTAGATGAGCTGGTTCCCTTCCTCACCATACTTGCCCATCAACGTTTCAATATTCTCTGCGGCCGGCGTCTCGAGCGGCTCAAACCCGTAACGCTCGTATACCTCTTTGATCACACCGATAACGTATTCGCGTTTGCGAACGTCTTCAGGCAGAAAGTCGCGCATGCCGCGCGCTGGTTGAGTCTTCGCGGAAGGCATTACTTAAAAACGGAAAACCCGGCGTAAATCACGAAGTTATTCAGGCCGCGGTTTGAACCGGATCGATCGCCATTTGAGATGTGATGAAATCTCACGCCAATACTGACTGCGCGTTTATCGGAAGTGAATATGCGAACTCCTCCACCCGCTTCACCGACAAATTGAAACTGATCGGAGTCTTCGATCGGCATCGACTTGTTGAAATAAAGAAACCCACCGTTCACATGAGCAAACGGATGGAACTTCGAACCGTTTGAGAAATCGAGTTGGAGTCCTATCGGCGTAATTCCGGCGCCATAAGCTGTCTCTCGTTGGAAAGTTTGCGTGCCTCCAGCGAAACTCCGCGACACGATCGTTCCCGTCGCTACTGCCACCGGAACTCCATCGACTGTCCATTGAAATGCAAGCGTGTCGTTAGCTGCTAATGTTCGGCCATAACGAAACGCAGCTACAAAAAACTCTCGGTTTTCGGCCTCAGCTTCACTAAGTCCTTCGAAGATCGTCGTGGCTTTTGGCGAAAAGCCACCCCAGAAACCAAACTCGTTATCGCCACGTTCCAAAGTCTGCCCCGAAACAGAAGCGCAGACGAAAATCAATGCCCCGATTGCAGACATTATCTTCATTCACTGTTCCTCGTGTAGATATTCGCGTGTGTAACCAACATAGTTCTGCCAAAACAGTGACAGTGAGGCAACTTCCTCTTCGGTGAGTGGTCGTTTCACCCGCGCCGGAAAACCCATCACGAGCGAGCGCGGCGGAATGATCGTGCCGGGACTGACGAGTGAACCGGCCGCAACCAACGACAACTCGCCGATGCGAACGTCGTCGAGCACCACCGCTCCAATACCGACCAACGATCCCCTTTCCACGTAGCAACCATGAAGCGTCACGCTGTGTCCTACCGTCACTTCTTCTTCGACGATCGTTGGGTGCGAGCCATGACGAACGTGAATGACGGAGTTGTCCTGAATGTTCGCGCGATCGCCGATGCGGATGTAATGAATGTCGCCCCGGACTGTGCAGTTACACCAGATCGATGCCTGTTCGCCAAGGTGCACGTCGCCAATAACTTGAGCGCTCGGATCCACGTAAGCTGTTGGGTGAATCTGTGGATGAAACCCACGAAACGGTCTAATCATGATTTCGCCGATAGTAACATAGTTGTTTTTAGTATTTAGTACTTGGTGCTTTGTACTTGGGTTTGTCTCGATAGCCGGACAAAGTACGAAGTACTAAGCACAAAGTACAAAGCGGTATGTTACATTGCGTCCAATGGCCCGACGTTTCGTCCTCCTCGTTCTCTTGATCATCGGCTCGACCTCGTGCAGCAGCTCGCTTTTCAAGGTCAAACCGGTGACCGAGTTGCCACCGATGCCTACCGCATCGCGCACCGCCGACGCGGGCGGTGTGACGATTCGCGTCGCTCCTTTGCTCACCGACGAAGAGAGCCAGGACTTGTTTGAAGCGAACCTGCCCGTAAGCGGCGTGTTACCGGTGCGTGTGGAACTTGCGTTTCAGAGTGGGCTGCCAGTGGAGACTAAGCGCGCGCGCTTCCTTCTGCGTGACAGCGAAAATCGCGAATGGAAATTCCTCAAACCAAAAGACGCCATCTCGCGGATTATGAAGGCGAACGGTGTCTTTGCTTACAACCCAAACTCGCGGAAGCAATTTGAACAAGAGTTTGGCGCCTATGCGATCGATCTGAAGGCGCCGATGTCTGCTGAAGATCCGCGACGGCGAGGCTTCATCTTCTTCCAAACACCTGACCAGCGCCCAGTAAGAAACGACCTGCGGTTAACGCTCACCGTGGAGCGTCTTCCGCAGGCCGCTACTATCCAACTTAACTAATCAAATGATCAGTTAGCCTTGTGGTCCAGTGGCTCTCACCGTGATTTCCGTTCCGGTTTCGAGATTTAGATCGTTTCGACCCTGAACGTACACTGAACCAGCACCAGCGCCGGCGCCAATCACAGCACCAATCGCTGCGCCTTTACCACCACCGGCAATCGCGCCAATGATCGCGCCAACTGCCGTACCAATCGCTGTTCGCGTAACAGTCGTCTTGGTCTGATTGTTTTCGCGAACCGCGCCTTCGTTGTCCACGCGAACCACTTCGCCATCCGGAGTACGCACGCTTTCGAGAATACCGGCAAAGCTATAGCTCTGGCCGTTTCGCATGCGGATCGTGTCGAAGTTGAACGTCATCTCGGATCGACCGGTGACTCGGCCGCCGCGATCAACGCTGGTCACATGACCCTCGATCGTCGCTCCTTCGAACTGGCCCGGCGAACGCACTGTCATCGTAAACCGATCGCCGTCGCGAACATTCTGCGTGTTCAGATCAGTGTTGAGCACGCCGACGATTTGCGTTCCATTCGGTACGATAAAGCTACCGACTGCGCCGCCGCCGACGTTCGTGTCTTCGCGATTCGTATCGTAGATGTTCAACTGAGCAACATCAGAGATACGGTCGTAATAAGTTCTAACCGTTACCGGCTGATTGATCCGGTCGCTGTGAAGCGTTCGGGTAACCAGCAATTGCCGGCCGTTGTCCGTCGGATCAAACGTGACCGTAAAATCGTTGGCCCGCTCGCCTGAGCGGCTAATCGTTAGCGTGTCACCGGTCAGATCGGCCCGGACACGGACCTGCTGTCCACCCGGCGTCGTTTCAACTTGTTCGCGGCCGTCCGCGGTGAAGTTAATCTGGGGCGCCCTGGTGGAAGCGATAGTTACTGCTCTACCGCGCCGTTCGATCGCCAACATCTGTGGCGGATCCAACCGGCGCAATAGCGCGTCGTAAACCCGCTGCCGTTCCGAAAGCGACAAGTTGCGGGTCGCGGCGTCCACTGCGCGTCGCGCATCGTCGCCCTGACTGGCGTTGTAACGGAAGGTTCCCGTCAGATCCCTGCGGGTGCTGCTATCACCGTCTGGAATGCCCGGAGTGCCCGGAACGTTGGTCCAATTCCACGCGATGTTGAAAGCGCTCGCAAGGCGATCGAGATCCGGACGCAAATTGGTCCAGG
>DASRPN010000135.1:0-75368 GCA_035646355.1 Pyrinomonadaceae bacterium
AGGTTGCGGCTTCGTCAAGCATCGAGGAGGCTTCTTCCTTTTCACCCTTCTCGTGCAGCAGCAAGGACAGCTCAGCCATGGCTCGCGCACGTTCGTCCCTGCGACGAATCTTTGGCAGAAGTTTCTGAAACTCGTCGATCTGTTTGCGCATTACGGCAGCGGAGATCTCGTGGTGGTCGAGCGAATCAATGATCTGCGCACGTAAGTCGGAACTCGTCTCCTGTTTGTTAATCGCCTCTCGAAACCACTCAGTTTTGCCCTGCGCAACGGCCATCATCGAGGCTTGTTGGTACAGCGACATGCGGGTCACGCTATCAGCCGTGGTCGCCGTGCGTACCAGCTCTTCAACCGCGCCAACCATGATCAATGAGTTTTGGGATTCCTGATCTGGATTTGCTTCGTGCATCGAACGCGTGAAGGTGCTCAGTTTTTTTGCCACCGCGTCGCTGCGTTCCGGAAAGAAATGCTGGATCTCGGCCATCACCTGATGGACCTGCCAAAGCACGTATAGAGCGACAGTCGCGCTCAACGCCACGTCTGTCAGCTGTTCGACGATACTTCGTTTTTGCTCTTCGTCGAGATTTAGCACTTTTAATCCGCTCAAACCGCCCAAACGCGCTTGCTGATTGGAATCGAGTTTCCTGCTGAGATACAGGAGTTGAACTGCAACGTAGGCACCGTGGAAATCGGTCGCGAGATTGATGGTTCGCAGTTTGGTAATGACCTCGCCGGCAAACTGTGAACCCCTCTCGGAGTCGACGTCGTTGAGTCGCTGTAAGAAAGTGAGCACTTCAAGCGTCAGACCTTTGGCCAGACTCTGACGCGCAATTTGCAACGCTTGCGCCGGATCACGCGCCGCGAGCTCACTGGCGATTCCCTGTTCCAGTTGAACATCGTCCGGAAAGGTGAACTCCGGTATCACGTGTCGAGGCGGAACCGACCGGCTCGCTCGTAACATATCGAGCGCGAGTTGAGCATCTCTCTTCGCGACTCGACGCAGTAGTTTCTGTCGCAACTCGAACGCCGAAAGATAACTGTGGGCCAGTTTCGCGCGTTCTTCCGGAGAGAGTTTTTGCCCGATGCTACGGCTTGGACCAGTTACTAAGTTTAATGCGTTGAGCGCATCCCAGTAGAGCGTGCGTGCTCGCTTCTCATCGACGGTCCAAAGCAAATCCGCGGCATTCGACATGATGAAGAGGCGGTTTTCAGGTAGCTTGAGGCTCCAGGCTCCTGCCGCAACGTCATTCAAAAGAGCGAGCGTCTTCTTTTCCAGCTCTTTCTGTCGATCGGCTTCTTTGTCCTGTTGGGATGCACGGGCAGGGACAGCCAGCGTGACCGCGATTGCGAGGAGACAAGAAACAAGCGATTTCAATGTGAAGATCATATGCGCTCCACCTCAAACGACGGATTACGCTTAATCCACCCAAAGCGCTAAATTATGTTCCATAAAATACCGTAACTTTTCCGGTCCAACTCAGTTTTCCTATTAGAAAACTGGCGCGAGGCTAACTTGAGTCGGGTTACTGAATCGGACGAACGCATGGCTGTAGAGGCTGCTCAGCAGGATCCGGGCCGCTTTGCGGAGCTTTATGAGCAGAATTTCCATAAAGTCTACGCCTACGTCGCGTGCCGTATTCAGGACCGATCGCAGAGACAGGATCTCACTGCGTACGTCTTTCAACAAGCCCTCGCGAACATCGGGAAGTTTAATTGGCGTGGCGCACCGTTCGTCACCTGGCTCTACCGGATTGCCGCGAACGCAATTGCGGACCAGGCGCGGAAGCGGTCCCGCGAGGTGGCCGAAACTGAATTAGCGACAAAGACGGGCGTGGATTTGGACCTCGAACAAGTGGACCGTCGCGCGCGACTCTTTCGCGCCGTTGAAGCGCTGCCCGAGGACCAGCGCAAAGTAATCCTCCTGCGTTTTGCGGAGGAGAAGAGTATTCGCGAAATCGCTGCCGATTTGAATCGTAGCGAGGGCGCAGTGAAACAACTTCAATTTCGAGGGCTGGAAACTCTTCGGGCACGATTGCGCGAATAGCTGAGTTTAAGTAAATGGCTGAACGTTCCATCATCGATCAACTAGACGACGCCATTACCGCATTGCTCGCGAAAAGCGAACCCACGGTGAATGAAGCGAATCCTGAGTTGGCTGAACTCGTAGCGGTTGCGCGCGAATTGCACGGCCTGCCTTCGGAGGAGTTTCGCGCCGCTCTCAAGGAACAATTAGGAGGCAAGGACGACATGAGTACGGCGACGAAGAAGTTCAAACGCGAAGGGTTCTACACGGTTAACCCGTATATCATTGCGAAGCCGGCGGTTGAGTTGGTTGACTTCGTTAAGGAAGCATTCGGAGCGGTCGAAGCGTTTCGTGCCACCGGTTCTGCGGGAGGGCTGCATTGCGAGCTCACGATCGGCGATTCGAAGCTGTTTATCGGTGGTGGCCCGGGTTTTGATGCCAAGCCCGCTGCGTTTCATTTCTACGTTCCGGACGTGGATGACGTTTACTCGCGCGCGGTGGCAGCCGGCGCGACTTCTCTCGCGGCGCCGTCAGATCAGGAGTACGGCGAACGCATTGCTGCCGTGAAAGACATCGGCGGCAACGAGTGGTACATCGCAAAACCATTTGACGAGACTCCGATTCGCGATCTGCACAACGTCACGCTCTACTTTCATCCGGTTGGCGCGCCGAAGTTCATCGACTTCCTTGAGAAGGCATTCGGCGCGGAAGTGGTCCAGCGACATCAATCAGACGAAGGCTTTGTCTATCATGCGAAGGTACGGATCGGCGATGCGATCGTGGAGATGGGTGAAGCGCACGATCAATGGCAACCGATGCAGTCGGCAATCTACATGTTTGTTGAGGACGTCGATGTGGCGTATCGACAAGCGCTGAGTGCCGGCGCGACATCGGCGCTGGAGCCGACCGATCAGCCATACGGCGAGCGCATGGCGTGGGTCAACGACGAGTTCGGAAATGTCTGGTACTTGTCGAGACTGATTGGTTGAACGTAGTGCCTTAGTTTGGCTTTCTCCGTGAAACCTCTGTGTCTTTGTGGTTGATGGTACTTGAGAAAGAACACCACAGAGACATTGAGAACACAGAGGCTGCACAGAGGCTGAACAATCAAAGCGCGGTGATGAGCCATTTGAAGTCGCGCTCTTCTTTGACTCGCGCCGTGTAGAACGCGCGCTCCTGGTCCGCATGGCCCACCTCGTCGAAACGGTCACATCAAATTTCCTGTTTGGTTGGTTAGTTGCCTTTGTTTTGGTACAAGTCCATCACCCACTTCGGCGGATCCGGGTCGCCTCGGAAACTCACGTCTAGCCCTTTGCTTTGCGACCAGCGAAAAAACCACGTTGGGCCCCACTTCGTGACGTAGGTGTCTTTTGTTTGATATGCGGGATCGGCCATGACCTTGTCGAGACTCACGAACGTGTAACCGCGTGCCTTGTACCTGGTCAGGATCTCGTCGAGGGTATCGGCGGTGATGTCGTTGGAGTGAATGAGCAGTAACTGCGGGATCTCGCGGCCGAAGATCTGCGGCGATACCTTCTCGGCAAACTCGGTCGCCGCGCACGTGAGATCGAGATAGGCTTCACGCAAACGCCGCGCGAGTTCCATATCGCCCTTTTGCACCGCCAGCGAGTAAGGAACATTAAAAATGAAATCGGAATTCTCGATCGTATGCGGCGTGACCTTGTATCCACGCGCCGTGAGAAACGCTTCGATTGCTTCCTTCTTCTCAAGCGTGTCGCCGGTGTGCGTCATCGGGTGACGGAAGTAAAGTTGATAAGGTCGCCGCGACTTCATCAACTCGCGCGTCACAACTTCGCCCTTCGTAATCTCTTCCTGAAACTGTTCGACCGTACGACTGTTGAAGTCGGGATGCGAGTAGGTGTGATTGCCAAGGATCATTCCATTCTTCACCCAGTCGCGTAACAGCGCGATCCGCGCCTCACGTTCGCTCGCATGCTCCAGCTTGCGCTCGTTTACGAATCCGACGGCGGTTACTTTGTGTTTCTTCAGCGTGTTCAGGATCTTTGCAGTTGCCGTACGTGCGCCCGTGAGATAGTCGCGTTCGCCGAAACTGACGTAAGGCAAGTCGTCGATTGTCACGGCGATCGTGCGCTTCGGTGTTTGGGCTTGTACCGAGGTAACCAGAGCAAATAGAAAAACGACCAGGAGTGTACGTTTCATGGCTTTCTTCCTTCGATTTCAACTCCGCGTAACTCTGCGATCCTCTGTGTCCTCTGCGGCTGCTTTGTTGCTAAGTTCACCGCAGAGACGCAGAGAACACCGAGATCACGCCGAGAAGGACGTTATTTGAAGGGCGCGCGTACAGCGCGACCCGGATAAGTGCCGGTTTGCAGTTCTCCGTTCTTGATAATAACGACGCCGTTCACGAGCACATGCGTAATGCCTTCAGCGTACTGCGCCGGTTGTTCGTACGTGGACTTATCGATCACACGCGCCGGATCGACAACCACGAGATCCGCGTCAGCACCAACGCGAACGCGTCCTTTGTTCTTCATTGACGGTACGCGTTGCTCGAGTCGTTGTGCGGGCATCAGCGTCATCTTGCGTAGTGCATCGATCAAACTCAACGCTCTGCGTTCGCGAACGTAGCGCCCTAATACGCGCGTGTAGGTGCCGGCGGTGCGCGGGTGTCCTTTACCGTTGTTCAAAATCCCATCGCTCGCAATCATCGTCAAAGGACTGGCTACGGCGGTCTCAACGATCTCCTCGGTCATCGAGAACACTGCGACCATCCCACCTGTCTTTCGATAACGCTCAAAAGTTTCTTTCGTCAGTCGTTCACCGGTCGCCGCCCACTGCAAATCGCCATAATCGATACCGAAAACCTCCTGCCAACCTTCGTTGAAGATCGCCGACTTGATATCAGTCATGCCGGCAATGTACGGGTAGCACTCAGTCGTGACGTCGAGCTTGCGATCTCGTGCTTCGCCGATTATCTGGAGTAATCGCGGCGTATTTTTACCGCCGGTACTCTGAACATGGACCACATGCAACGGCGCGCCCGTAATTGCCGCTGCCGCGATCACCTCTTCGAGCGCCTGCGTGCTGCTCGCCGGCTCCTTCATCCCCGCGTTGCGCAAGTGAACATGACACGACGCTCCGAAGCGCGACGCAACGCGAAACATCTCGAGGATCTCCCAGTGTGACGCATGCGGCACATACTGGATTCCAAAACCGACTGCAATTGCACCACGCTGAAGACCCCGTTCGAGTTGCATTTTCATCTCAGCGATTTCTGAATCAGTTGCAGCTCGCCGTGCCGCCTGTCCGCTTGGGACAAATTCGACCGGATCGCGCATTGCCGCCATTCGCGCTGCGAGATGTCCCACACTGACGCCGTAGTTGATCAGCGCCTTTCCTTGGCGCTCGTCGTACCAACGATCGACGTCACCGGTGCCGACTTCCAACTCCAAGGCCGTCGTGACTCCGTCCATTGCTTTAAAACGATTATTCTCGTCGTCCTGGCCGTGTTGATGTAGATCGATAAAGCCGGGAGATACGACAAGGCCTTTCGCATCGACGACAGCGCGCCCGCTCAATTTTGCGGTCGTGATCGCTTTGATGGTCCCACCGGAAATACCAACGTTGCGCACAGCATCGAGTCGCGATTCCGGATCGATCACCCGTCCGTTGACAATGACGACGTCGTAAACCTGATTCGCCGCCGACGTACCCAAGAGCGACGTGATTAGGCCAACGAGTAATGTGCAGACAAGGATTCGTTTCAACATAGGTTTTCGGGTGATTGTAGCAGTATGGGTGCGTGAAACTGTGATACTTTTTACCGGCCCTATGTCAACGGACTCGATTCTTGTTCGTGGTCTTGGACCAGTTGCAACCACTGCGATCGTCGTCGGCAACGTTATCGGCACCGGCGTATTTCTGAAGTCGCGCGTGATGACTTGCAACGTCGGCACGCCGAGCCGCGTGATCGCCGTTTGGATCGCGGCAGGAGTGCTCTCACTGGCCGGCGCACTGACCTACGCCGAGCTCGCCGCGATGTGGCCACGCGCCGGCGGCGAATATGTTTTCATCCGCAACGCTTACAGTTGTCGACTCGCGTTTCTGTTTGGCTGGATGCGGTTTTTTGCTTCAGGCGCCGGCTCGCTGGCCGCACTCGCCGTCGGTTTCGCGATCTTTCTTAACGTGTTGCTGACCGGAGCACTCGACGTTACGTATTTCACTCTCGATCTACCCGGCTATCGCGTCCCGTTTGGCAATCTTCAACTCGTAGCTCTCGCTGCGATCGCGTTCGTGACGATCGTGAACTGCGCGTCGGTGTCCGTGGGGGGCAAATTCGCGATCGTGCTGACCGCGATCAAAGTCGGCAGCATCGTGGCGCTCGGCGTAGGCGTGCTCATGTTCGCCCGTGGCACATGGGCCAACTTCTTTTTACAAGATACGGGCGGCGCATGCGAAGGAGTAGCGGGTGCGGCGCGAGGCGGCAGCGCGGGATTTGCGGCAGCGATGTTGGGCGCGCTGTGGGCCTACAACGGTTGGAACGAGATGACGTTTGTGTCCGGCGAAGTAAAGAACCCGCAACGCAACATCCCCATCGCGCTCGCCACCGGCATGATCATCTGCATGGTGCTATACGTTTTTGTGAACACGACCTATTTCTACGTGCTCACCCCAACCGACGTCGCCAATGTTCCCGCGACTTCGTCCGTCGCGGCGGTTGCAGTTCAAACGTTTCTCGGTGAAATCACCATCGCCTTGATGGCGGCGGCAATGATGATCTCAACTCTCGGCGCACTGCACACTTCGACAATGGCTAATTCGCGAATTCCGTTTGCGATGGCGAAGGATGGTCTGTTTCCAAAGCCGCTCGCACACGTTTCCGAACGGACGCACGTGCCCGTGCGCGCACTGATCGTTCAGGGTATTTGGGCCGGCGTACTTGCGCTTTCCGGTTCGTACGACACGCTGACGGATTATGTAGTCTTCGTGAACTGGATCTTCTTCGGGCTAGTGATCTTTTCGATCTTTCTTATTCGCCGGCGTGTGCCGAGTTCCGAAGGCGGATATCGAGCGTGGGGTTATCCAGTCGTCCCGCTGCTCTTCCTTTTGACGACGGCGTGGCTGCTCGTCAGCACGTTGATCACGTCGCCGGTAAGATCACTGATCGGTCTCGGTCTCGTTGCGCTTGGGATACCCGTCTACCATTACTGGACCTTGCCGCGCCCGGCGACTTCCCAAACCGACTCGACTCGCTCGCCTCGTGCACCATAAATCTGATTGTGCATGTTGACGGTGCTGCACACGTGATTCGGAATAATCGCGAGTCGCTCACCAACGCGATACTCGCGCGTTGAACGACTGATGTTCAGGTTGCCGTGTTCTTCAGACAAACGCTCTACGTCCGCGTCAGGATCGGTCTTGACCATGCCGAACCCCGTTCCACCACTCACCTGATAACTGTCCGAAGAAAGAGTCTTCGATCCGGCGTCGACGATCGCCCGTCCCGGAACGCTCGTGCTTACAACGGTCGTGATAACCGAGAGCGCGCAATCTTCGAGCGACGCGACACCGACAGCCAGCATGTTGCGATCGTTGAAGATATACATGCCGGGCCGGATTTCATTTACGCCCGTGAACAAGTGGCCTTCGCGTGCAGTCGGCGTTGATCCTCCACTTACGATCTGAACCGGTAAGCCTGCATCCTCGAGTTTCGCGAGTGACCGTTCGAGAAAGTCGTTCACAGCGACTCTCAAATCAGCTCGCTCCTTTTCAGCCACTTGAAGATGGCCCGGAAAAAACATCAACCCCTTGAATTCCAGGCCCGCCAAACCTGCAACTGCTCGCGCAATTGCTAACACCTCGTCTTCACTCGTCACGCCGCAGCGGTGAAAACCGACATCAAGCTCCACGAGTATCCCGATGCGTGCATCTGTCTTCTTCGCTTCGGCGGAGATCGCGCGGGCTACTTCCACGGAATCGAGGGACACTGTGATTTCGGCACGCGTCGCAAGGTCGACAAGTTTCTCCGCTTTGCCTGTGCCGATGATCGGATACGCGATCATAATGTCAGTGAAACCAGCGTCGAGCATCACTTCGGCTTCGCCGATCTTCGCCACTGTGATCCCGTGCGCACCATGGGCCAACTGGCGTTTCGCCAGCGCCGGAATCTTGTGTGACTTCGTGTGCGGCCTGAGTCGCAGTTTGTGACTGCGGCAATACTCCGCCATACGCGACAGATTTCGCTCCATGACGTCGAGATCGACGACTACGGCGGGTGTCTCTAAATCAGCTACGAACAACTGGACCTCCGTCTGTGGATTTAAGCCTTTTTTCAGCGAGCAGGTCAGCGGCCTTGTACGTTGGAATGCCTTCAGTCTCGGCAAGCCGGAAAATGTTGAAAACCGTGTCGTAAATCTCGTCGACCTTTCTCGCGGATTGCGCTGCATCCCAGCCGAGCAAGTCACGGCAGCCGTTGATCACGCCACCTGAATTGGCTGCGTAGTCAGGCGTGTAAAGAATGTCGCGCGCAGCAAGTTCATCGCCGTGTCGCGGTTCGAGCAACTGATTGTTCGCGGCGCCCGCGACGATTTCCATCTTCAACACGCTGACTGTGTCATCGTTGATCACACCGCCGAGCGCGCACGGTGCGAAAATGTCGGCTTCGGCGTAGTAGATATCGTCCGGCCCGAACGCCATTGCATCAAACTCGTTGACTACCCTCTCAACCTTTCGCTGGTCCACGTCACTCACAATCAAAAACGCACCCGCGTTCTTCAGGTAAGACGCAAGATAATAGCCGACACTGCCGCATCCCTGAATCGCCACAGTGCGTCCTTCTAACGAGTCGTAGCCCCAGCGATACTTCGCGGCCGCCTGCATCGCACGAAAAACACCGCGCGCCGTCACTGGTGAAGGATTACCCGACCCCGACAACAACCCTGCCACATGCTCCGTCTCTTTACGCACGTATTCCAGGTCCTCCGGGCTCGTGCCAACGTCTTCCGCCGTGATGTATTGACCGCCAAACGTTTCGACGAACCGTCCGTGCATACGAAAGATTGCTTCCCGATCCACTGGTCCGTCGTTTTTCAGAATGATCGACTTGCCGCCGCCGAACGGCACTCCAGCAAGGGAGTTCTTGTAAGTCATGCCGCGCGCAAGTCGCAGTACATCGTTAATAGCTTCCTGTTCGTTTTGATAATGCCAGAAACGCGTTCCGCCGATTGCTGGTCCAAGTCGCGTGCTATGAATCGCTATTAATCCGTGATAATGCCCGTCGGTGCACGAAGCGAGGCGCTCGTGGCCCGAAACGGGTAACTCGTTGATGTTCATCTCGCAGTCCCTTCGCTAGTATAACGTCAGGCGTCAGTGGTCAGTCGTCAGTGGTCAGTCGTCAGTGGGTTAATGAGAGCGACACTGACCACGGACTACTGACTACTGAACCACTGACCAATTTTGAAAATCTGTACGCTGTCGTGTAACTTCTTGTTTCCGTAAACGCCCAACCGCCTTGTAAGGAGAAAACAATGGACCGATCCAAAACCTCTGTTCTGTTACTTGTGTGTGCGGCTCTCCTCGTCGCCGTCTCGTTTTCACTGCCGGTTGCCGACGCTCAGGAAAAACCCGCGGGCGTCAGTTTTGAAACGATTCCCACCGGAGACTATCGCGTCGACCCCGGACATAGCGTGATTGGTTTTTCAATCCGTCACTTTGAGATTTCGTTTGTCAGAGGACGCTTCAAGGATTTCACTTCGACGATTCATTACGATGCCGCTGATATGACTAAGTCGACGGTTGAGTTCACTGCGAAAGTTGAAAGCATCGACACGGGTGTCGGTGGCCGCGACAACCACTTGCGCTCTGCTGATTTTTTTGATGTGGCGCAGTTTCCGGAGATGAAGTTTAAGAGTACGAAGGTGGAGAAGAAGGGCAACGGTTACGTGTTGCACGGCGACTTTACGCTCAAGGGCGTGACGAAGCCGATCTCATTTCCTTTCAATCTCACTGGAGCGATCAAGGACAACCGCGGGAACATGCGCTTCGGTGTGGCGGCAGAAACGAAGATCAACCGGCGCGACTACGGGATCACGTGGGGCGCAAAGATGGCGAATGGCGGCCTCAACGTAGCTGACGAAGTGTTGATCGATCTCCAGTTAGAAGCCGTCAAACCCGCAGCGCCGGCTGCGGCTCAGTAGTCACCACAGATAACACGGTTAGGCTTTGCCTCAGAAGAGCTTTGCACGAAAAGTACCTCTGCGGAGCAGATCGTCTCCCGCAAAGGCGCCAAAGCGCAAAGAAATCCTTTAAAAACGCGGTAGCGCTTTGCGCCTTTGCGTCTTTGCGGGAGACATAAGTCAGAAAAAGAGGTCTTTTCGTGCAAAGCCACTCAGAAGTCTCTTGCTGAACTGCTTCTCGGTACAACCTCTGTGCTCTCTGCGACTCGGTGGTTATTTTCCTGAGCAAATCATTAACCACAAAGGCTCAGAGAGCACAGAGAAAACCTGTTTACGACTTCTAGGGCAAGCAACGCCGATCTCAAACGAGCGCGTTGCGCGCGATGACTTCGCGATAGAAATCGGCGCTCAACTTCGGCGTGCGTTTTTGTGTCGCGTAGTCGACGTAATGAATGCCGAAACGGTTGGTGTAACCGTCGGCCCATTCAAAGTTGTCCATCAAGCTCCACAAAAAGTACCCACGCACCGGCACGCCTTCCGCGGTCGCACGCCGCAACTGCGTGAGATAACTGCGCAGGAAGGCAACTCGATCGGTGTCGTAAACGCGCCCATCAGCCGACGGTTCATCCGCAGCCGAACACCCGTTCTCAGTGATGTAAATCTCTTTCGCGCCCCAGAGCTTCGCCACGTGCCGCGGTCCCCAGTAAAGCGCGTCCGGCGTGACGACGAGCCAAAAGGAAGGAGCGCGCGGAAACGACTTCGGATGGGTAATTTGAGTGTATCCAGTCGGCGAAGACTCATCGGCGCGAACGTACTGCGCGATGTAGATGTTGACGCCGACGAAGTCGAGCGGACTGGAGATGATCTTCAAATCTTCAGCCGTGAACTTCGGCGCGTCAGCGCCACTCGACTTCAAATACCAGTCGGTGTACTTCCCTTCCATGATTACCGTCAGATACTGCGCATTCATCTCACGCATCGCGCGCTCAGCAGCGGCGATGTTCTGCGGCGTCTCAACGACCGGCACCGGAATCGTAATATTTTCCGCGATGCCAACCTTCGTGCCACTCTTCGCGCTCGCGCGAATCGCTTGCACCGCGAGCCCATGGCCCAACACGGCATGGTGACGCGTCTGGTTCAAGCGCAGTCCGGAAAGTTTGAGGCCGGGCGCATGAATTCCGTAGCGATAACCAACTTCAATAAACGCGCCGAACTCGTTGATCGTGAAGATGTGCTTTACGCGATCGCTCAGTCGAGCCGCGACGTAGCCTGCGTAGTCGCCGAAGGCTTTTGACGTATCGCGTCCTTCCCAACCACCGAACCGATCCTGTAACGACTGCGGCAGGTCCCAGTGATAAAGCGTGGCGTACGGCTGTATGCCGTTAGCGAGCAGCTCATCGACGAGACGATTGTAGAAGTCGAGACCTTTCGGGTTCGGTGGACCATCGCCATTTGGAAAGACGCGCGGCCACGCGATCGAGAAGCGATAGGCTTTCGCCCCCAGCGCTTTCATCAACTGCACGTCGCCTTTGTAGAGGTGATAGTGATTGTTTGCGACGTCGCCAGTTGCGTTATCCACGACCTTGCCGGGCGTGTGAGAAAAAGTGTCCCAGATGGACGGCCCACGCCCGTCTTCCTTGACCGCACCTTCGATCTGATACGAGGCGGTGGCCGTACCCCAAAGAAAACCGCGCGGAAACTCACGGCCCGCGACGGTATTACCTTGAGCTGATGTTACTGGTCCAACTGAGGGCAACTCACTCGTCGATGCAAGTGTGGCAACACCGGCGAGCTTCGCGAATGTACGTCTCGAAATTTTTTTCTTCACGATGGGGCGCGTCTCCTATTGATTCATTTTATTAATAGTCCATTTAACTCTTCCGGCTTGCGGATCCTGGGCCAGGACAAAATTGCGTCTGCGCGAAACCAACGACAGCCTTTGCAGATCGCCGCCGGGCCTCGTGAACAGTCCTTTCGCCCGAGCATCGTCGGTGCTAAAGACGCGTAACTCAACGTTGTCCCAGTCCATGTCTTTGGTGCTCTGTGCCACCTTGATGTGCGGCAAGACTGAATGGTTCTTAACCAGCAGCACAACCGGAATCTGACCAACCTGAACTTCGTGCCACGCGGCGCCCTGATACACGCGACCGCTTTGATAGTCGATCCACGCGCCCGGAGGCACATACACCCGCCGCCGATCGCCATTCGTGAACATCGGCGCCACGAGCAGATCTGTTCCAAACAGATATTGATCGTCGATGGTCCATGATCCGGGATCGTTAGGATACTCGAAGAACAGCGGGCGCAACATCGGAAAACCTCGCGCCGACGAGTCCTTCGCCTGCGCGTAGATGTACGGCATCAACGAATAGCGCAAATTCAGAGCCCGGCGAAAATCGTCGGTCAAAGCAGCGTCGTATTCCCAGGGTTCGCGCGGTGGTATGCCGTGCGCTCGGGTATGCGATGACAAAACACCCCAGGCCATCCATCGGCGATACAGATCGCGCGGCGGGCGCTGGACGAAACCACCAACGTCGTGACTCCAGTAAGTAAACCCTGACAATCCGAACGATAGACCACCGCGCAGCGAAGCTGCCATCGCCGAATCAGTGTTCTCCGCGTCGCCGCCCCAATGCACAGGATATCGTTGACTGCCGGCCCATGCGCTGCGCGCCCAGACCACATCCTCGCCGGTTGTTGCTTTTGTGATGTCGGCGACGATCTTGTTGTAACGCAAGGGATAGAGATTGTGCTCGTACCAACCACTCAGTCCAGACGCGTATTGGCCCGTGAGCGGCGCCTGCTCGCCAAAATCAATCTTGATCGCGCCGACGCCCAGCTTCAGCAGATCTATGACCTTGTTCTGATACCACTTCACAGCTTCAGGATTCGTGAGATCAAGCGTCGCGTCCTCGGACGGGAGTTGTCCGCCTTCATTTCTGACGTGATACCCGCGCGCGACAATCTCTTTCCACAATTCGTTCTTGCTCGTGAAATACGGGTACTGCCAGAGCGAGATACGAAAGCCCTCCTGCTTCAGGTCAGCCATGAACTTTGCCGGATCAGGAAAGCGAGTCGCTGAAAAGACGTAGTCGCTGCGCCACTCAGTTTCGAACCAACCGGTATCGAGATGAATCACGTCAGATGGAAGTTGACGCGCCCTCAACTGCCGGGCCACCTCGCGCACCTGCTGTTCGGAGTTATAAGTAGCGCGGCTCATCCAGAAACCAAACGACCAGAGCGGTGGAACCGGGCTGCGCCCCGTAAGCGTGGTGTACTCGGAGAGCACCTCTTTCGGATCGCCGAGAAACACAAACAGGTCTAGATTCTCATCACCGGAATAGATCGTGTTGTGTGCGTCGTAATATTTGCCGAAGTCGAAACTTAACGGCGCGCTCGTGTGCACAAACATTCCGTAACCATTGCTGCTGAGGAAGAACGGAATCGGTTTATACATCAACTCGTTTTGCGTACCCATACCGTCACGCGTGGAGACCAGCACGCGCTGTCCACGTTTGTCTAAGCGCGTGAACGACTCACCACAGCCAAAGATTTTTTCGTCGTGCTGGAGTTCGAAGGTAGCGGCGACTCGTCGGGCCAAATCACTGGCGCGGCGCAGGAAAGAGAAAGGAATCGTTGAAAAGAAGGTATAAGGCTCGCCGAAGTTTTGCGTGCGCGTCAGCAGACGTCCACGTCGATCGTAAAACTCGACGCGCCACGGTTGTTTGTTGATCCGCACACGACCGTGAACGCCGGTGTAAATGATTTCGCGCTCGTTTTGCTCAACGCGCCAGGAGGAGTCTTTCGGAACTGGACCAGCGAGCATCAATGATTGAGCGTCGACGATCGGAACGGCCCTTGTCGAAAGTCGCAAACGGATGGTGCGCGGACTCACGAACGAAATCGAGAACGGCAACACCGGATCCTGATCGTATTCCGTCGTGGGAAACTCGCTCGCCTTGCCGCGTACGAATCCCACGTCCACCTTGTTGAACGAGAGGGTCGTATTTCGCCAGTAGCGGTCCCATTGCAAGTTGCCCTGACCGGTGGCGCTATCGAATGACGTGACGCGGCTACCGATGAAGTAAACATTCTCCAGCTTCTGAAAGTCCTGACCGACGTCGACCGGATCGCCCAACACCTGTGCCTGAGAGACAGCAGGCAGCCACAAAAAGGCACAAAAGGCACAAAAGGAAATGATGACGTTAGTTTTGATCTTCACTGTCTTGTTCCTTTTTGTGCCTTTTGTGCCTTTTTGTGGCTCAACTGCCTACCGCTGATGGCCCACGATGTCGAAGGTGAACTTGATGTTATTTCGCACTCTGACCATGCCGTGAAATGCTGAAGTAGCTTTGATACCGAAGTCGTCGCGATCGATCGAGAACTCGCCACGCGCGCGCATGTCGTTTCCGCTGAGAGTTACTTCAGTTGGAATCGTGATGGGGCGAGTCACGCCGTGCAGCTTCAGGTTCCCTTCGATCTTCAACTCATAGCGGTCAGCGCTTGTCGATTTACCGGTCACGCGAGTGCTCTTGAAGGTGATGTCGGGGTACTTGTCAGGCTCGAGCACGATCTCGCGCAACTCTTTGTTGATGATCTGCTTTTCCTGCTCGGTGAAAACGTCTCTCGTTTCGACCATCGACGCCGCTTTAGCGTTGATCTCCAGCGCGGCCGGCGTGATTGAACCTGGCGTTATCTGCGCCTCGCCCGTGAATTCACGAACGGCAACCAGGTGGTCCTTTCCTTTGAACCACAGCAGGCCACCGGCAAAGGCACGAGCGACGAACTTGCTTTGAGAAGAATCGAGGGCGTAACTGCGAGTGGCTTGATTTCCAACGACAACGGGGGCGGCCAACAGTAAGGCGAGCACACAAATCTTAAGAATTCGCACGACTACCTCCCTAATCCGTGTTTGAGGCGGATTCTACACCATTGCGACGACGCGTTCCGTCAAAACACCCTTTTCCAGATGTTGCTCGTGCGTCGCAAAACTCGCCGCATGAGGGTCGTGCGTGACCATGATGATTGTTTTGTTCAGATCCTGGTTGAGAGTCTTCAGTATTTGCAGGATCTCTTCGCCTGATCGAGCGTCAAGATTACCTGTCGGTTCGTCGGCGAGAATCAGGTCAGGATCGGTGACAATCGCGCGCGCGATCGCGACGCGCTGTTCTTGTCCACCGGAGAGTTGACGCGGCTGGTGGTCCATGCGATCGGAAAGACCTACGAGTTCCAGCGCCGTTTCCACGTTCTTGCGCCGTTGGGCTTTACTGAGCTTTGTCAGCAGCAACGGAAGTTCGACGTTTTCGAAAGCAGTGAGCACCGGCACCAGGTTGAACGTCTGAAAGATGTAACCGACATGCGCGTTACGCCATGTTGCCATCTGACTCTCATTAAGTCCGGCAAGTGAAGTTCCAAGCACTTCGACCGTGCCTTCAGTAGCACGATCGATGCCCGCGAGCAGGTTCAAGAGAGTGGATTTACCGGAGCCGCTGGGTCCCATGAGGGCAAAAAAATCGCCCTGATGAATATCGATGCTGACGTCATCAAGCGCCACGACTTCGAAATTGTCGCGTACAAAACGTTTACTCACATTGCGAACTCGAACTATTGGTTGGGCCATGTTTTCTCCACTGTCAGCCGACAGGTCTTCTCGGCGAACTCTGCGTATCTCTGTGTCCCTGCGGTAAATGACTCGTAGCGTTAATACCTAACGCAGAGACGCAGAGATACGCAGAGAAGAGCTACTGGACCTTCACGCGATCTCCATCACGCAGTTTGTCAGCGCCGTTAAGTGCCACCGATTCGTTTCCACTCAAACCTTCCAAAACCTGATAGTCGTCTCCGACCTCGCCGCCCGGCCGGATCGCGCGCTGTTCGACCTTGTTTCCCTTGATCACGAACACGAACGCGCTGTTGTCGATGCGCACCACAGCTTGCTTTGGAACAAGAATCCGACCAGTCGAACTGTTTTGCTTGTTGCCCGAATCGTCGGCCAGAAAGTTGACGCGCGCATTCATCTCGGGTCTCAGTTGCTGGTCAGGATTTTCGACCTTTACTTTGACCTGGATCGTCGACTTCGCGCGATTCGCCTCGGGAGCGATCTCGGCGATGAAACCGCTGTACTTCAGGTTGGGATAGGCTTCGGGAATAATTTCGGCTTTCTGGCCCATCTGCAAACGCGAGAAGTCGGTTTGACTGATGTCCAGCTCGACTTGCAAGTCAGTCAGATCCGCGAGATCGACAACCGACGTGCGTGCGCCCGAACCACCAAAAGCCGAAGGGCTCACCATCTCGCCACGCTCAACGATGCGCTCCAGTACAGTTCCCGAAACAGGCGCCCTGATCTCAGTCGCCGCGATTTGTGTTTGAGCATACTCGAGTGCAGCCTTCATCTGTTGGACTTCGGCTTCGGCGGCACGGATCTCTTCGGGCCGTGGTCCAATGTCGGTCATCGAGCTCGACTGCTTTGCCGCCTCCACGAGGGCCGCAGCCGTGTCGCGCTCGGCTAAGGCGCGATCCAGTTCTGATTTGGAAGCAACCTGGTCGCGATACAGCCGTTCAGTGCGCTGATACTCCGCTTCTGCAGTTCTTAACCTCGCTTCGGCCTGGAGCACTGCCGCTCTGTCTCGCATCTTTTCCTGCGGTCGGGATCCGGTGCGCAACTGATCAAGACGAGCCTGAACAGATGCGAGATTCGCTCGTGCCTGGTTCACCTGCGCGCGAAACTCGATGTCCTCGAGTTTGACAAGAACTTGTCCCGCCTGGACCATGTCGCCCTTCTCAACTCCGATCCAGGCGACGCGTCCCATTACTTTGGCACCGACCGCGATCTTGTGATGGGCCACGACGTAACCCGTCGCTGACAAGATGCTCGTCCCGGAGGTCGCACCCGCGCTTTCAACGCGGACAGTCGCTGCTGAAATCGTTTTTGTTCCCGAGAAGAGGAACAAATAGGCGAACGCCGCAAGGGCCACAAGGGCCGCGATACCGACAAGCAACAACTTGGGTGAACGATTCTTATTTCCCGGCGACGGCGCCGGCCCACGATCAATCTTCAAGCTCCTCAATCGTTCGTTGAGGTTCTTCTGATCTTCGTTAGATTGGGGGTTTGTAGCCATTTCTATTTAAGAACTAAGCACGAAGTGCCGCGACGATCCTAAGCCGGGCTGCACGAATCGACGGCAACAGCGATCCCACAAAACCGATTATTGCGCCAAAGATGAACGCGATGAGTATCAAATCAAACGTAACCTTAAAGTTGAAAGCAATTTCGCTGAAGTTGGTCCAGTTTGATGTTCCCGTCGAAACAAAGTTCAACGGCATCGCCAGCAAAACTCCAATCACCACACCGAGCAGAGCCACAACCATTGATTCCAACAAGAAGGCGATCAGAATACTCATCCGCCCAAAACCAAGCACGCGCAACGTCCCGATCTCCTTCGTGCGACGGGCAACTGCGGCGTACATCGTATTCATGCCTGCGAATCCTGCTCCCACGGCCATGATGAAAGTGATAAACCCGGCCAATACTTTCAACGCGCCCGATGCTACACCCTGCTGGTCTTCATAAAAGGTGCGTTCCGATATAGCTTTCAGATGCAATTTCGGATCATCCGTGATGCGCTGCGACAAGGCAGCGAGCGCATTCGCATCGTTCACACGCAACAGCACGGAAGAGAACGTTTCGCGGTTGGTAGTGCTCGCCAGCGAGTTTACGTCTACCCAAATCTCCGATTCGAACGCCTTGCCGCCAGTTTCGAAGAGTCCCACAACCGTGTAGTCCGTGGTTTGAATACGAAACTTGTCGCCCACATCCAGTCCCTGGAACCGTTCGCTGATTCTTTTCGAAACTACCGCCTCAGTCAGACCGGCCTGGAATGTTCGCCCCTGTACGACCTGAAAGCCTGAATGCAACTTGAAAGACATTGGTCCAACGCCTCTGACCATGACGTTCGAGCCCTGGCTCATTCCCTTTCGCGGTTTATAGATGAGGGTGATGATCTCGGCGGTGGCAAGTGGCTGATCGCCTTCTTTTACAACACCGTCGAGATACCTGAGGTCGTTGAATTGCTCGCGCGAAACTGAGCTGTTCAACTCGGCGGTGCTGCCCTCGCGCACGACGATGACGTTCAATGGCTCGCCACTGCTCGACAAGGTCAAGTCGATGCCGCGAGCAAGCGCCATCACCATCAGGAAAACGGCGACCGTTAGACCAATAGTGAACGCGGTGGCAAGCGTACTCCCCTTGCGCACGACCAGATTTCGCAAATTGTACTTGATGGGTAAGGCCATTATTCGGTGCTCCGCAGGGCCTGCGCGATGGTTAGACCAGTGACCCGATACGTTGAATAGCCCACACTCACAATGCCGACGATGAGTGATAACAAGAAAGCGGCGATCACCGTCTCCCGTGCCGGTTTGAACGATACAAAATTCGGTATGTAGTAACTCATGTCAACCGAGCGGTACAGCAACACCGCCGCACCAATTCCGATCGCGGCCCCGACTATCGAAACAAGTATCGACTCTCCGAGAAACAGTCCTGCAATTGTGTGGCGTTTGAAACCAATTGCCTTCAGTGTCCCTACTTCCTTGGTCCTTTCACGCACCGTCATCGCCATTGTGTTACCCATGACCAAAAGCAATGAGAAAGTAATCGCAGCCATGATGCCGTAAAGGAACTGCTTTACGCCGCCCATCATCGCTTCGAAACTCGCCGCAAACTCCCGCTCGCTCTCAGTTTTAGTAGGCGCATCGGTGTTCACAAACATTGCGTCGATCTCCTGCGAGATTCGAGGCACATCGTCCGGCGAGTTAGCGAGAGCGGCAAAAAGCCCGGCCTTGTCCTTGGCCCAATCGGCGGACGCGGACGCCACCAGTTCGTTCAGATACTCATGTTGAAAGAACAGTGTCTTTTCGTCGTTGCCGGTGTAGATGCCTCGCACGATGAATTCGACGTCCTGATTGTAGATTGGACTCTTTAACGTGATTCGTTGTCCGGGCGTGAAGCCGTACATTACCGCCAGCTTCTTACCGACAACCGCTCCCTGCCTGTCGGCAGCAAATGCCTGCCATTCAGCGTCGGACATCTTCACCTCGGGATAAATCTCCCTGAGTTTCTTTGCATCCACGGCAAAGTTGGCGAAGAAATTCCTCTCGTCCTTGTAGATTCCGCCGAACCAGGTGAACGGCATGACCGCTTTCACTCCCTGCACTGCCTGAATGCGCTGGAGATCCGCGATCGGAAGCAGAAACGCGAGCGACACGGAGTGGCGGGTCATCAGTCGCGAAGGATTGCCTTCCTGGCTCCCCCGCTCGAATTCGGTAAGGATTGTTCCAAGAGTGACAATCAGGAAAAGCGAAACTACCAGACTCGAAACAGTAAGCAGTGTTCGCAGTTTATTACGCAGGACGTTCTTCAAAATGAGCTTCGCGAACCTCATATAGTCCTCAATTTTGGGTTTCCGAGGGTTTTACGCAATATTAGTTCATTTGGTTCGACTTGGTGGATTTATCTCCGTCACGGCCGTGCGGACGCGCGCCGGCGTACCAAATTCCGTCCAGGCGAAGTGTACCTCGTTGCCACGGCGCGCCATGCGTGGAAATCCGCTGGAACGCGAGATGTCGGTCTTGGCAATCACGGAGGCCGGACCAACCGATCCGTCCGCCTGAACACGCCTAACTCTGATTTCACCGCCCTGCGCATCGCCTGACAGCCAGCAGACAAGCGCAGACCCATCCGGGAGCAACAACGTATCGACGCGTCCAACATTGGTGCCATCGTCGACTTGAATTGGCTGGCTGAAAGTCGCACCGGCGTCCTGCGAGAACGCGATCTTTACGCGAGGCGTATCGGCAATGCTACTGAACCACGCAACCGCCACTCGCGAACCATCGGCGGCGACAGATGGTCCATTCACGGGGCAACCATTGATCTGCCAGTTGTCGGCATAGACCGGCTGCGGACTGGTCCAACTACCATTGACCTGGCGCACGATGTAGATGTCGCGCACTTCAGTCGCGGAGCGATCACGATACACGGCGATCGGACCGGCGCTCGTTACCGCCGCCGACGTCTGGCAACATTCACAAACGCGCTCGTCGAGCTGAGTCTCATCGGCGAGATTTCCATTGGCGTCTATTGTGGCGTAGCGAAGCGTCATGCTTTCGGGAGCGGGCGCGTGTTCGTCTGTCTCTTTCATGTTCTTCATGTTGCGACCGTCGAGCCATATCGCGCCCAGGCGTCCATCAGACAACGGAATCAGCGAAACAAAACCATGCTCAGTCTGGGTTTGATCGCGATGTGGAATGATGGGTTTGGTCCAACTGCGACCGCCGTCTTTCGACGTCGAGATATTGACGTCGTAAGCGTAGGTTCCGGCGCCACTCTTCACCAGCCAATGGGCAGCGAGTGTTCCGTCGTTGAGCGCAATCACGGAAGGAAAATCAGCCCAGTTGACGAACCAGTTATCGCCTTCGGCAACGGTGCGCGTTTCGCTCCAGCCATTCGGTTCCAATACTGCTGCTCGCAATGCGTAACGTTTTTCGCTGAGTCTCTCCACCCAGCTCAGTATCACGGTGCCATTTTGAGTCGCTGTTAATTCTGGTTCGCGACTGTCGCCGTCGGTAGGAGACTGCGTTGCTTTGATCGCGAGCGGCTTATTATCGGTGCGACTACAGCTAACACAGATCAACGCGATAGCCAGCAGCCAGTAGAATTGATGATGCATTTCGGTGAGAGGATCCATATCACAATTCTGTTAATTCTTTCAAAGTGAAGCTCAACGAGCACTTCCGTAACACTTGGGTCATATAGTGCGGCCATGGCTTTAAGCGAAGAAGTGGAGACGAAGCTGCGGAAATTCGTTGAGCAATCGACATTCGCAACTTCCGGATCGGTCGTCACGGACCTCGACGGCACAGCGGTGCACGAGTTTCAGGGGAAAATTATTATTCCGAAAGAAGTGGAACTTGGACTGATGCACCACTACGAAAGTGGCCGTCCGCTGATCCTCAATTCACTCCGTTTCCCTCTTTCCGTGATACGCACGTTCGGTCAGGACTGGTACAAACTCTCAAACGCCCCTATTCCGACAGTCACGTTGAACGGCAGCCTGATGGGATTTATTAAGAGGACGACAGAGTCAGAACTTGTCTTTGAAGAAGCAGTCGCATTTCCGTTAACAGCAGACGAGATTCGTGAAGCACTCAAAGGCGTGAAGGGCCTGCTCGACGGCGGGATCAAAAACATTCTCGTCTTCTACTACCCGCGCGACTGGCGTATCGGCGAAGTGATATGGACGCCAGTGCCCGAGAATATCATTACCATTAAGGAGAAATATTTGAGCGCTTCGGCCGTCACGGCAGTAGAGTTTCCAAAACTGGAAGAGCAGATGCTGGCGGAAGACATTTGCATGATCTTCCTGCTCATCAACGCGCCGGAAGATCAACTGATGGCCTACCAGCACACAAAACGCAGCAACTTCATCACGCACAAAGATGTCGATAAGTTATCGGGCGCGCACGCGATGGCCGAGGTGTTGGGTGTTGAGTTGCGACAGAGTCTCGGTGCGGGAGACACCGAACTCGACAATTTTCTCGAGGGTGTCGGTCTGGCGTCCATCGTCGGCAACAAGGAATTGAACTTTCGTGGCCAGGTGGAAACTGTACGCCTGAAGAACTCCCAGGAACTCGGCGACCTGCTGTTTCGGGCCGCAGCACTTGCAGCAGGTAATGCCCATGCCTGAGAAACGCGATCCTCCTTCCGAGATCCGTTACTACCGGCGCCTGGCAAAAACGATCGTGCAGCGCTATTTCGAAACGCCGGCGACGCGGATCGTTTATCGATCGTCGGGCCGGACGAACTACGTCTTCGCAATCAACCACGTCGACGGACAGTTTGTGATCCGCATCAGTCCCGAGCCTGAACGGATAGGCGCGTTTCAAAAAGAGTGGTGGGCGGCTCAGGAGGTGCGAAAAGCCGGGGTTCCGAGTCCTGAGATTCTTGCCGTCGGTAATGACGTCGGTTCTGAGCCCTACATGATCATGAGGCTCGTAACTGGTTCAGAAGCAACGCATCATTCGAAAAGGCGACGAATCATTAACGAAGTGGGCCGGTTTGCAGCGATCATCAACTCGATTAAGACAAACGGTTTCGGCGCCAACTTCGACTGGAATTCTGATTCGTCGCAAAAAATCACGACCTGGAGTGAGTATCTCGATCAGGAATTCAAAGTCGCGGAACGTCTCGAGTTTTTCGCGGCGCAAAAAATTCTTCCGCAATCAGAATTGAACAAGTTGTCGAAAATAATCGAAGAGACGAAGAAGGCGGAAATCACACCGTCTCTGAATCACAGCGACTTGCGTTTGAAAAACGTGATCGTCGACGACGATGGACATATCACGTCGATTATCGATTGGGAAGAGTGCGTTTCGATCATCGCGCCGCAGTGGGAACTCTCGCTCGCCCTCCACGATCTGTCGATCGACGACAAGCACGCGTTCATAGACGGCTACGGCCTGCGTGCGGAAGAAGTGCAGCAGATCGCGCCGTTGATTAAGGCCTTTAACATACTCAACTATCACGGCGCCGCTGCTTCAGCCATCGAAGAGAACGATGCTTCGAAGTTAGCGGAGATCAAACTGCGATTGAATGGATCGCTCGACCTGTTTTCCCTCGCGTGTTAGAAACACTCCAGGGGGGAGGTTTCGGTGGACTTTAAACAGCTAATCGACACTACCGCGTCGCGCTCGGTAATTTTGATTCGGATTGTGGTTGGGTGGGTGTTCTTTTCGGAAGGCATTCAGAAGTTTTTATATCCCGCCGAGAATGGCGCCGGAAGATTTGCACGAATCGGAATTCCTTCACCGGACGTGATGGGGCCGTTTGTGGGCGTCGTCGAGATAGTGTGTGGTGCGTTGATCCTGATCGGACTGCTCACGCGGTTCGCCGCGATTCCACTAATCATCAACATGCTGGTCGCTATAGTTTCGACGAAGATTCCGATTTTGCTGGGTCATGGATTCTGGGGATTCAGTCTGCGGACTCTTCCCTACTATGGCTTCTGGGGCATGTCTCATGAAGCGCGTACGGATTTTGCTATGTTGCTCTGTTCGATATTTCTGCTGATCGTCGGCGGTGGGCTGTGGTCCATCGATGCGCGGCTTTCGTCGGATCGGGCGGCGCGCGCTGCGCAGGTCATCGATTAAGGCTGCTGGCGTTTGAGAGTCGGTAGTCCGATACCGTGTGAGACGGGAAAAGCATTGCCGTCCGTTCTCTTGAGAACTAGGAACACACCATCCCACAGCATCAACATCTCTTGTTTACTGTTGTCCTTTATCAAAAGACTTTGTGAGGGTTGCCCACCGCCGCCTTCGCATCGCAAGTCGATGGCTCTTGCGTCCTCGCGTTTGACTCCAATCGACTTCCAATCGATACCGAGTTGGCGAAACGACTCGTACGGCGCATCGTTGTCCTGAAACGATGGAGAGTTACAAACTCGACCGCCAACGTCTATACGATCGACTTGAAGACGCACGTTACCGCCAACGAGTCGATCGAGCTCCGGGGTGGTTTTAGCTTCCTTTGACTCGCCTTCCGCAAATCGGTAAGCAATTACTTTCCACGCCCCAAGCGGCGTGAACGAAGAAGCGGTATTAAAGAGTCGTTCAGTTATTCCACCCGGCTTAAGAACTCTCCAATCTTCAGATCCATCGGCGGTCTTCGTTTGTATCAGTTTGCCGCCAGGGTCAAGCAAACTAATCTCAACGAACCGGTACCGGCGGTCCGTCAAGCGGAAGTCGATCGTTTCGAGTCGTGTCTTGTATTTGACTGCGCGATCGCCGCCGGTGCTCTCTGCATTCGAAAAGACCGTTCGAAACTCCGCACGCAAAACGCGTTCGGGTGCAAATTTCAAGTTCGACGTGTTGACTTCAATTACCGAGCCATCGCCGGTATAAGCACGCTGCCACTGACCTTTTGCCTGCGCGAAGGCCCAGCGCGATGCGCCTAATACGGAGAGAGCGAGCGTCGCAACCGTGACGATCTGCCTAAAGTTTTTGGTACGCAACAACCTCAACGACAATCCTAACTAACGTACTACCAACGAGTGAGCTGCAGGGGGTGTTTCGTCATCAGACCTGACGCTCGGAACGGTCCGGCCAAAATTGACTGAGCCAACTTCAAATGGGCCATCAAACGTATTTCCAATCGCTCGAATTGTGACGCTAAAGTGACCGCGCGGTCAAAGTCAGACCAGGCAAAAGCACCCGCGCTTTCGGACAACATTGTCAAAATCTCTCCGACGCTGCCGTTCGCTGACATATTCCACTCACCGTCTCGAAGATAGCTCGTATCGTAGCCGTCCAACTTCACAGCAACCTCAACGAGTTCGTTCAGTTTCGGAAGCAGCGATTCCATGATTGCGAATCCACGATCGTTCTTTTGTTGGCAATACACCAACGCCAAACTGAGGCGTGCTTGCGTCTGTTCTTTGCCCGGCGTTAGCGTGTCGGTAAGCTCACGTGCCTGGTCCAGCAACTTCATGCCGGCCTTTTGATCAATCGCGCCAACTTGGCTGGCCAAACTCAGCAGATACAAAACTCGTGTTCTGCTCTCTTGAATCGTTTCAAGTCTCGACTGGATCTCCGCCAACTTTTCTTCGGTGACAGTGTTCCGGTATGCATGTACTTCGACCTGGTCCGTCAACATTTGCCGCCTTGCAGGATCATTACCTGCAAAACGATCGATCAATTCTTGCATCCTGCCAGTGTCGCCGGAAGCGAACGCAGAGAAGATTGCCTGCTGGTAAAGGCCGTCTCTGGCAAGCGGATGCTTCGCAGCGAGTGCCTCAACCTCGTCGTAAGCACGTTCCTGCAATAGCTCCTGCGCTTCCTCATAAACGACAGCGAAGTTCCATGACTCCATCCCCTCGATTGCCCACGGCTTTAGCCTGACAATACGGGAATCGTACTTCTCTGCGTTGCCTAGGATTGTGGCCGCCCACCGACAAAATTCGGTGCTCTGGTCTTCCTCTTCAGAAGGTTTCTTTCCGCATCCGCGATCTAAAGCCGTGGTGACAATAAGGCCGATAAGCTCTCGATGGGTTGACGCATCGACGTCTGGTGGTTCGTAAGTGCGCACTAGCATTTGCACAAACTCTCGAGTGTTCCAAGTATTCGCGATGTCCGCATCGGGAAGTTTTTCGACGATCTCTTTATAAAGGATGTTGGCTTGTTCTTTGTGCTTCCGGTTCAGTCGACTGAGCACCCTGAGAACGTCCGAGTTCAAGCTCTGCTTAAGTGATTGACGGCCAAGCTTTAGCGCAACGTCAGGATTGTTCGCCGCGATCTGCTTCGCCAAATGCAACTCCAGAGTCTGTTCATTGTGGCGAAACTCGTATGGCTCCTGGTTCTCAAAAACGGGCTCCGTGACTTTCAGAAAGTCGTACGCAGCCTGGCCGTCGTACCTCGCAATCCGCTGGATTGTGTCGGTTCGCAACTTAAGGAAGACATTAAACCTTGCGTCGTAACGTTTTTCGCCGTCGCGTTTTTGCAGTTCCGTCTTGATGTCTTCCTGGACCACACGCAACAATGCGCGCGCTCGTTCTTCGTCGTGTTTCCAAAGCGAGTCGACGATGTTTGCGCCCATACGCGCGCGGTTCTCCGTTGACTGCAACGTGCTTAGCTGTCCGGCTACAGAGTCGATGAGCTTGAAGGCTTTTTCACGTAAGGCAGCGATCTCTTCTTTATTTGGCGCGGGTTTGGTCGTCTGAGCGTGTGCGTAACCGGAAATGGTGAAGAAAAGAGCAAGGGCAAGGATCAGTGTGAATAACGATCTGTGGGAGCTATTCATCGGGCCTCCTGGTTCGAACTATACGCTCGCGTGCTGTTTATCAAAAGAATTGACGCGGCGATCAACAGCGGCGACGAGTAAACGCCAGGCATGAAATATCCAAAGTAGATTGAACCGGCGATGTGAAGCAATCCGTTAAGCAACATGAAGCCGGCGAATACGTGCGAGATCGGGCGCATGGCCCAACGTCCTCGCCACACGAAGCAGGACGAGGCCGCCAGTATAACGACGGCGAAGACTAGCAACGCCAACCAAATCTCAAAAACGAAGGCCGGCAGTGGTAACCACGGATATTTCGCCCGCATCGATATCACGGCCGGATTGTAAATCGCCAGAAAATCAGTCAGCGCCTCGTCGGCAACGTGAATGGCCAGCGCGGCGCATAAGAGAATCCAAGCCAGCCAGTGACGCCGGCGCAGACGGTTGCGGCTCGAAATATTTAACGATTCAGCGCTCATACTGCTTAGACCAGCAATAATAACGCCAAACGCCATCGGGAGTTCCGGAAGGCGGATCGACTTCTGATCTATTTAACCGATGTGTGCTCTGCTGGCTTCTGTGGTTATTTTTCTAACAAATAGTGAACCACCGAGCACAGAGAGCACAGAGGTTACGCAAAGTCGAACTCGGCAAAACGTAAAACTCGGACCTGTCAGGTCCAGGCGATGGTCTTTTGGGCCCAGATGCTGTCCGGATACTTCTCTTGGAATATACCGGGGAGCTCGCCAAGGATTGTGTGATCGTTCGTCGCTTTGTAGTGACTGACGCC
Source organism: Pyrinomonadaceae bacterium (assembly GCA_035646355.1). GTDB lineage: Bacteria > Acidobacteriota > Blastocatellia > Pyrinomonadales > Pyrinomonadaceae > PSRF01. Next base: position 26,799 of record DASRPN010000135.1, read on the forward strand.
TTTCCAGTAGAGCGCGTCAGGCGCAGCTTTCGAATCGGGATAACGATCGAGCACCGCTGCGTAACGGCGCTCCGCTTCGGCCCAGTTCTTGTTCATGAAAGCGACACGCGCCAGACCCAGTTCCAACTGTGCGCGAAATTCGTCTTTTGGAAGGTAACCTTCCATTCGAAATCGCTCATTTCCCTTCCAATCGAGGATGATCACGGAAGGCGTCCACAGCGCGTCGAAGCGATGAAAATAGACCGGGTGCTCTTTGATATGTGCCTCGAGCGGCACGAAGTTTTCGTTGATGAAGGAGGCGATGTCGTCGTCGCTGTAGGATTCGGCTTCCAGCCGAACACAGGCTCCTCAGGCAGGCGCCGCGCTGAAGTCGATTAGCACGGGTTTCTTCTGTTCTTTCGCTTCGGCAAGTGCGCCGTCAGCGTCTGTACTCCACTGTACTTTCATCGGGAGCATTCCTCCTTTATAGATAGTCACTTGTATTCTTATACCAAGGTTCTGCAAACTACCAAGACCGGCGATGAACAAAGCGGCAAAACGTTTCGAGCGTGAGACTAACGCATTCCTGTCAATGCGGCAGCTTGCGGACCAGGCGTTCTCACGCGCGGCAGGCGCGCCGCTCATCAGCGGCAACAGCGTCCGGCTGTTGATCGATGCAAAAGAAAATTACCCCGCGTGGCTCGAAGCGATCGCCAACGCCCAGCGTTACATTCACTTCGAATCCTACATTATTCACGAAGACAAAATGGGGTGGACGTTCGCCGATGCGCTCATCGCAAAGGCACGCGAAGGCGTCCGCGTGCGCGTGATATACGACTGGCTGGGCGGCTTCGGTAAAACGTCGCGCAGGTTCTGGAACTACATGCGCGCCGGCGGCGTCGATGTGCGTTGCTACAACACGCCACGACTCGATTCGCCGTTCGGCTGGTTGAGCCGCGATCACCGCAAGACGATCACAGTGGACGGTGAGATCGGGTTTGTCACCGGTTTGTGTATCGGGCGGATGTGGGTCGGCGATCCAGACAAAGGTCTCGAACCATGGCGTGATACCGGGATCGAAGTGCGTGGACCATCTGTCGCCAACATCGACCAGGCGTTCGCGCGTATTTGGGACGTGATTGGAGATCAACTCCCGTCGGATGAAGTCTCACGATTCGATCCGGAGGCGACAACTGGCGACGTCGCGCTGCGCGTCGTGCCCAGCGAACCTGCAAGCGCCGTCATGCTGCGTGTCGATCAACTCGTCGCCACACTCGCCCGCGAACGACTATGGTTGACCGATGCCTACTACGCTGGGACCACGCTATACGTGCAAGCACTGCGCGCGGCGGCGAAAGACGGCGTCGACGTACGTCTGCTCGTGCCCAGCGCCTCGGATATTCCGATTTTGAAGCCACTCTCGCGCTCCGGTTATCGTCCCCTGCTCGACGCGGGTGTGCGCCTTTTTGAATGGAACGGGACAATGCTCCACGCAAAGACCGCTGTTGCCGACGGCACGTGGGCGCGCGTAGGTTCGACGAACCTGAACCTCGCGAGTTGGTATGGCAATCTCGAACTCGACGTGGTTGTAGAAGATGTGAAGTTTGCCAAACAGATGGAGGAAACGTATCTACGCGATCTCGAAAACTCGACTGAGATCGTCCTGGACGCGCGACGAAAAGTTAGAACGCCGAAACGTCCCGCTAAGCTGCGCCCGGCAATGACGAGCGGTGGTGGAACCGGAGGACGCGCTGCGGCGGGCGCGATGCGCATCGGCAACGCCGTTAGCGCCGCATTCACAAATCGTCGCGTGCTTGAACCGGTTGAGGGCCGTTTGATGATCCTCGTCGGACTGTTGTTATTATCTCTCGCTGTAATCGGGTGGTTCTTTCCACGCGGGCTGTCGTATCCGCTGGTTTTTCTTTTGGCCTGGAGCGCCCTGGCACTTATTTATCGAGGCTACAAATTGTGGACCCAGCAGTTCGCGCCAAAGACAATGGACCACGAAACAGCCGCGACGAACGATCGTCCTGAGGCTCCGGTTGGCGCGCCCGTTAGAAAACAAAGAGTAAAACAACCATGAAGATCTTCATCGCTTACGACGGATCAGAAGCCGCCGACACAGCGATCGATTCAATGCGCCGCGCTGGACTGCCGAACGAAGGGGTCGAAGCGCTCGTGATGTCAGTCGGCGAAGTATGGCTGCCGCCTGCGACTGCCAACGACGACGACATGTTTCCCCCTATCGCGCCGCCAGGTCTGAAAGAAGCGCGGGAGCATGCCGAGCATGTGATGCAGGAGGCACGCGAGGCTGCGAAACGCGGAGCCGAACGAGTGCAGCAGATCTTTCCGCGGTGGCACCTGACTCCTGAAGCGGAAAACGGTTCACCGGCATTTGAGTTGCTTAATCGCGCGCAGGAATGGAAAGCGGATCTGATCGTAGTCGGATCGCACGGGCATACGGCAATTAGCAGGTTCGTTCTCGGTAGTGTTTCGCAGAAGATCTTGACGGAAGCATCGATGCCGGTCCATGTCGGACGTGCGGGAACAGGGACGGGAATGTCAGGCGAGCGGATCGTAATCGGAGTTGACGGTTCACCCGGGTCTCATGACGCCGTTAAAGCGGCAGCGCGGAGAAATTGGACCGCGGGCAGCGAGCTTCGCATTCTCGTTGTCGATGATACGCTGAAGGGCAGCCCTATCTGGCTACTGATTCCGCCGGTTAAAGAGTTTATTGACGAAGTAAAAGCTGAAGAGCGGACGCACTCGGAACGCATGGCGCTCGAAGCCGTGAAGGAACTTCGCGCCGGTTTGAAGAACGACAAAGTAACTGTCTCGTCAGTCGTGGAAACCGGCGACCCGAAACGCGTGCTGGTCAAACATGCTGAAGAATTCGGCGCGGATTGTATTTTTACCGGCGCCACTGGATTCAGCAATCGCCTTGAGCGACTGGTGTTAGGCAGTGTTTCCTCTGCTATTGCTGCACGTGCAACTTGTTCCGTCGAGGTCGTTCGCGAACGGAAAGCGATTACTGATCTACAGTAAAATCCGCGACGATTGGTAGATGGTCCGAAGCGGCAAGTGCGAGACGGCTGCGATGCACGGACACCGATTCCAGTTTCAGTAGTGAGTTGTAATAGATGTGGTCCAGATGTAGCAGCGGGAAGACTCCGGGATACGTGCGTGCGCGGCCGAGACGTTGTTCAGGCTCAGCACTGTTCAGGTGATAGCTGAAAAGTTTGGTCGTGACGCCCCTGGTCCATTCGTTGAAATCGCCAAGCACGAGTCGCGGCGAGGAAAGAATTGAGTTGCCGCCAATGACTTCGAACAGCCGGTGCGCCTGGTAACGACGCTCAAAGAAACCTGTTCCCAGATGAACGTTGAAAAGTTGAACAGCGGTTGCGGAATGTTCTGGTTTGACTGCGACTTCGAGACAACCACGCGGTTCGTACCGACGGCACGTTAGATCGTGGTTTCGATCCGAGACGATCGGGAATCTGCTGAGGACGGCATTCCCGTAAGCGCCGCCTCGTAGTCGTCGATTCTCGCCGATGCGAAAATCGAAGCCGAGTTCCTCCGCAATCGCGTGGACGTGGTTATGTTCACGCGCGGCCTCGTCCATGCCGACGACTTCCTGAAGAGCGATGACGTCGGCATCGATCTGCTTCAGGACTTCCGCAATTCGTTTCGGCCGCACCTGGCGGTCGAGCCCCTGGCACTTATGAATGTTGTAAGTTGTGACGCGAAACGAAACCACCCCTTGCCTCTAGTGGCACTTTTTAACTTAAGATGACCAAAATGCACAAACTCATAATCCTGTTCTTCATTTTATTACTCAGCACATCGATCGCCGGGCAAAGCGGCGACAGGTCACTCAAAGGGAAACTCGTTGCGTTTGTTAACGTCAACGTCATCCCGATGGATCGAGAGCGCGTGCTGAAAAATCATACCGTGATGGTGAAGGATGGGAAGATCATCGCCATTATCGATTCCAAACAAACTAAAGTTCCGGCGGGCGCGCAAATCGTCGACGGAACAGGCAAGTTTCTGATCCCGGGTTTGATGGACATGCACGTCCATCTCTTCAGTGACGATGAGTTTCCGGACGCGCTCGCTGAAGACGAGTTCAAAGTGATGATCGCGTACGGCGTCACGACGATTCGTTTCATGATTGGGACGCCCGAGCAGTTAATCCTGAGAGAAAAGAGCGCCGAGGGTGAGATTCTCGCGCCAACGATTTTTTCCGCGAGCCCGCACCTGACCGGAAGGAAACAACCTAACGGTATCGTGGTTACGACTGAGGCCGAAGCGCGGGCCGCGGTTGCGAAGTCCAAACAAGACGGCTACGACTTCATCAAGGTAACGACGTTTCTTGCGCCGGAAGTTTATGAAGCCATCGTCGATGAAGCGAAGAAACAGAACATACGCGTTGTCGGCCACGCCGACAGCCGATCGGTTGGACTGCAACGCGCATTGAACGCACGCCAGCAGATCGAGCACCTCGACTCGTATCTCGAAGCGTTGTTACCGGAAACTGCGCCCGTGAAAGGTTCGGTATCTGATCTCTACGTCTACAACCCGAAAAACTGGGAGAGTATCGATTATCTCGATGAGAAGAAGATTCCGGAACTGGCGCGGTTAACTGTCCAGGCAAACCCGTTCGTAACGCCTACGCTGCACCTGTTCAAGTTCACTTTCGGCAAAGGGAGAAACGAAGAGTCGTTCAAGGCCCAACCTGACATTCGCTTCTATCCGCAGAAGGTTGTCGATGCATGGACGCGTGCGAGCATGCGATACCTTTCAACGGCCGCGCCGGTGGAGAAGCGCGAGAAGTACATTCGAATCAGAAATCAGATCGTCAAAGCGATTCACGATGCGGGCGGAAAAATTATGGCGGGTTCAGACACACCTGAATGGTTGATGCTCTATGGTCACACGCTGCATCTTGAGATGATCGACCTGCGCGATGCCGGTTTATCCAACTACGCCGCTCTTGAAAGTGCGACGAAGAATCCCGCGATGTTCCTGAATTTGTCGGACCAGGCCGGAACGATCGCAATCGGTAAACGTGGCGATCTCGTCTTGCTCGACGCCAACCCCCTCGAAGACATTGCCAACACGCAAAAACGTGCCGGCGTCATGATCAAGGGGCAATACTTTACTCAAGCCGAGATGAATCGCTGGCTCGACGAGATCGCACCCCGATTTCAACACGCGCTAGACGAGAAGAAGTAGGACCCTCCCGCAAAGGCGCAAAGACGCAAAGGTAAACATAAGCTGACTCGCTTACGAACTTTGCGGCTTTGCGCCTTTGCGGGAGACTTCTATACGAGTAACGACTACGGCTTTGCGATCGCAAGTCCGCTGACCTTCACTTCGGTATTGTGGCCGAAGCGAATGCCGTAGATCCCATCAGTCGATTTCAGTTTGCCTTCGCCGACAACTGCTGCTTTATCGTAGCTGCCGACAACTTTGTTGTTGATGGCGCACTCAACTTTGTCGCCTTTCACCGAAAGCGCGATCTCCTGCGTCACCGGTTCACCCTTCGCCGCGGCTTTATTGACGGCTGGATCCGGTGACGCTCGGCGGCCGTTAACCTGAAACGGCGCGGGTCCAAAACCTCGGACGATGAAACTACCGTTACCGTAAGCTGCGCAGTACAAGTAGCTTTGTTTATCAGTGCCGAGGTCGTTACCCGCGATCATGATTCCGTACGGGTGCGGGTGATCGTTGATGCTCATGTACTTCGGCTCAGTAAACGTGGCCTTCACAGTGTAATCGCCGGAAGCCTTGTTCTCGGGATTCCAATACGTGACCGCGGGACCAGTAAGGACGTGAAACGCATCGCCCTCTTTTGCGAACTTCGCGCTATTAAGGGTCATTCCGGCTTCAGCCTCTTTAGCATCGATCTGGCCGGTCCAACCGGGCACCTTTACGCCGCCACCTTCGACTCCGCGCGAGGCATCCTGCTGGGCCGTTTGTGAAAAGTTAGCGACTGGAATTAGGGAGACGAGTAGAAAAATGTAGAGACACGTACGTCGCATCTGGCAATCCTCCTGAATGTTGTTGTTTTCGGGGGAATGAATCTTATCGTATCGAGACGGTTAACGTGTAGGTCGTAGCCGTGCCGGCGGTGTTGACGATTGAGAGTAAATGATCGCCGCCCGACATCTCTAGACTGAAATCCTTCCCGCTGGCTGAGCCCGCGTTGACGGTTACCGCTCCGTTACCGGATGAAATCTTGATCGACATCACCTGCCCTGCTCGTCCATTGATCGAATATTCCGTGTAACCATTCGCCGCTATTCGCCCGCGAACTGTGGCCGAGCTGCTCCCCTTTCGAAAGGTGATGCGCTTCTGCGCAAGCGCATCCGAACTCGACACGACGATTAGCAGCAGCAACGCAACGAAACGCAGTTTTGTCTTTCCAGGCATACTCAGCTTGATCTCTCCATTCGTAGAAGTTCGCGGGAGGTTACCATGTTTTGGAGTGAAACTAACAGGTCGTTTGCACTTTTGTTTTATGCACGGTCTAAGTTAAAAATAGGGCCCATGAAAGTACGTGGTTTCGTCCTCCTGCTGGCGATCGCATTAACGATCCACGCGCAATCGGGCTCTGACGTTGCGACACGGAAAGCTCTGTTTCGGTATAACGCGGGCTCACCCGTCGCGGTCAAGGAAGTTTCATCGCAACAGCGTGGCGATGCGACCGTCCGCGACATCACGTTTTTACCGGTGGCTGGACGAGAGATAAAAGCCTTTTTGGTTGTTCCCAAGGGGAAAGGACCATTCGCGGGAATCTTGTGGGTGCACTGGCTCGGCGAAGAGAGGTCGAATCGCACTCAGTTCCTCGATGAAGCTGTTGAACTTGCGCCGAAAGGCGTGGTTTCGCTCTTAGTCGATGCAATGTGGTCGGCGCCGGAATGGTTCGGCAAGCGGATCCCCGACGACGATTACAAGAATTCGATACGCCAGGTTGTCGAGTTCAGACGGGCTCTTGATCTCCTGCTGTCGCAATCGAATGTTGACAAGACACGTATCGGCTTTGTTGGTCATGACTACGGAGCGATGTACGGCATGTTAATGGCTGGAGTGGACCAGCGCGTCAATACGTTTGTCTTCATTGCGGCAACGCAGAGTCTCAACGATTGGGCGTTTCTTGGTCCTCAGCCAAAATCGAAAGCTGCTTACCTGAAACAAAATTCAGTTCTGGAACTCACCGACTACTTGCGAGAGGTCAAAACGGCGAGCAAGTTCTTTCAGTTTGGAAAAAGCGACGCGTATGTTTCTCCGGCAGACGCTTCGGTACTATTCTCCGCCGCCCCCGAGCCCAAGCAACGCAAGAACTACGAAGCCTCACATAAGATGGAATCAAAGGAGATCGCAAACGACCGGAACGAGTGGCTGGTTAAGCAATTGAAACTCGGCAGCACTTCCCGATGACTCGGTCGTCCTTTCGTCCCATCTTCGACGAGCTCACGCAGGCACTGGCCAACTAGTGAAAAACTAAAGCTTAAGGTCGCGAAGGAAGCCGCAACGGCAGACCCGGATTCTGACGACACGGGTCTGACGGTCGCGCTTCCCCGCTCCGACGATTGCTGCTCGCAGTGGTGGTCCGTTCATCGAGTCTCAGCAAACCACACTCGACCTCAGTCAATCGCAGTTGTAACCTCTGCATCTCCTGGCGCAACTGGTCCACCTCTCGATCGCGCAAGTCAGACGGCGACGAACCCGTCGAACGCTGTGACGCGACAACCTGCTGTAACCGGTTCATGCTCGTCTCTATTGAATAAAAGCGCTGTTCAAGCATGCTAATCCTTCGATCGAGCCCGCTCACATCCTGAGTCTCAGCACCCGCGGATCCGCGGTTCAAACCGACAACTCCGACGCCCAACAAAATGGCGACCGCCATCCATTGAAATCTCGTTGTAAAACTCATAAACCCCTTCCTTTATTCCTTCGCATGAGAACGCTCGAATGCGCCTTCAAAGTATACGGGTTCGAGTCCTGTTGCCCAGTATTCGAGGTCCATTAGATTCGGTTGCGAAGTTTCCTGTTCGGTTTTCAACACCGGCTTCGATAAGTCTGTAGGATGAAACTCAATCCATCCGATCCAGGTTCCATCCAACCGCTCAAGTCCATAAGTACGAACGAGATAGTTCGTGTCGTCTGGGCCGACCACGATAGTCGTGTATTCCTGTAAAAGCTTGCTCATACTAAATTTCTCCCTGATTTGTGTTGCTGCCGAGACAGATTGTGCAAAATCTCGTGAACGACTCTCGTACGTCACCGCACAAACCTCGGAACTCTATCAACTTAAAGTCCATACTCTCCCGTCAATAACGTTCAGGAGGGGAAGTATGAGAAAGAGTTTATTTGTTCTATTCGTGTCTGCGTTTGTGCCACTGGCTTGCGCGATGCAATCGATGGCGCAAGATTACCGGCGGTTCGAGATGTTCGCCGGCTACTCGCATAACCGGGTCGATGTTGGACCAGTGGAGGACTTTGATCCTGGCGACGATATTGAGTTCGACGACATCTTCGACGAACGAGAGGGTTTCAACGGCGTCAACGTTTCGGTCGTCGGTAATTTTCATCGCTACTGGGGTGCGAAGTTTGATTATTCGTATCATCAGAAATCTTTCGACTTCGGTCCCGACAGCACGAAAGTTCGGCTGCACAACATACTTGGCGGCATTCAAATAAAGGACAACTCCGACGAACCAACATTCAAACCATTCGCGCATGCGCTTTTTGGCGTCGGTCGAACGTCCGCGGATCTTTCCCAGTTTGATAACACTCTCGAAGACTTTGAGGATACTGGTTTCGCCGCGGCGATCGGCGGTGGTCTAGATATCCGGCTCACACCACGCATCGATTTGCGCGCCATCCAAATCGATTACAACCCGATGCGATTTGACTTCAGCGACTTCGGAGCTATCGGAATACCCGGCACGCCTACTCCGCTGGGCGAACCGAGACGAACACTTCATAACTTCCGCATCGGCATCGGTATCGTCTTCCGCAATTAATCGCGTTGTCAGACAGCGCGCTGAGAGGGCCAGGATGTTTCAGCAATCCTGGCCTTTTTGTTATTTTGTCCGCCATGAAGACGATAACTATCACGTTCCTCCTCGTCTTGTGTGCACTTGCCCCCGCCAACGCGCAGGAACAAAAACCTGCCGCCACTCCTGCCGCAAGTGGAGGCGGGGCGCCAATTGAATCCAACTTCCGTCTAATCGGTTCGCTTTCAGGATCAAAAGTGCTCGAGCAGAGTGGGCGATTGACAATCGCGGATCCGCGCACGGTGTTTTACTCACCCGACGATAAGGAGATCGTCGTCTACTTCACCTGGGAAGGACCACCGGGCCAACACCATTTCGAAGGTCTTTGGAAAAACCCCGCCGGCAAAGTCATGATGACGTCCGAGTTTGATTACAAAGCTGAACACCGCAGGTTCGGCGCTTACTTCAAGATGCTAACTGGCGACTCGCCCACCACCGGCATCTGGACCTTGGAAGCGCGTATCGACGGCGAAACTGCCGGCTCACACACTTTTCAAATAGCGACCGGCCAGCGTCCCGAGGGCGCGGCGAATGCACCAACGCGCCGCATGTTGAATCCGTCTGAGATCTACAATCGTGGCGCAGCCGCGAGCGTGCTCATCGAGAACATCAACGCCAAAGGCGCTCGAAGAAGTGTCGGGAGCGGCTTCTTCATTGGTCCAGGTAAACTGCTAACTGCATTTCAGGTGATCGACGGCGCCGCGCGCGTCCGCGTCACTGGTCCACAGGGCCGGTTGATCGAGGCGACTGAAGTGATTGCCTACAATCGCCGTCAGGACTGGATCGTTCTCAAAGTTCCGCTCGACAACATGCCTGCGCTCGAACGCGCCACCACGGCTGCATGGGCCATCGGCGATCGCAACTATGTTCTCGACGTTCCCGCAGATGGCAATCGAGTGCTGGTTGAGACGACCGTCATCGGGAAACAGACGCTCACCGCGGTTGGGAATCGCATCAACATCGCCGACAGAGTCAACCGGCGCGCAGTAGGTTCGCCGCTGATGAACGATTTTGGCGAGGTCATTGGAATGATTGGCGGGAGTTTGATTCCTGGAGCAGCGTTTAATGAAGATGCCGCCTTCATTGAGGGTAGCGGCAATCTCGGAGATGTGTCACGCGGCACATTGGCGATCCCTATCGATTTGATAAATGATACTGCGGCCAACGCAACAACTATCGATGGTCTGTTGAAGGCGGGTCAATTCATTCCGGCCCTCGTCAGCACGCCAAGCGTCCTGAACGGGAATCTCGCCAGGACGATAAACAAGAAAACCGATCCGCCACAGGTGATCGACGAGAAGAGCGAATTCTCACCGGCAAACGCTGAGGCCGTAGTACTCATAACCTGGCTGCCCCGGGAAAAACGGAAGGGCCAACCCGCAGTGCGTGTCTACGACATCGATAATCAGCTCATCAGCGAGACGCTGAACAAAAAGAAGATTACCGTCACGCCCAACAAACTTTCCTACTCATTGTGGGAATTGAATTTTGCGAAACTCCAACCGGGCATCTATCGCATCGACGTCCTGCTCGATGGCGACTTCGTTTGGCGCACCTTCTTCCGCATGATCGAATAACGGCCCAACACGATCGATGAACATACTAGACGAGGCAAAAAAGAAAGCGGCGACGACGTACAACGCTGCGTCTGACTTTTACGATCATCCGACGAACACTTTCTGGGAACGCTACGGACGGCGGACTGTGGAGCGCTTGCAGTTAACAGGCGGCGCGCGAGTGCTTGACGTGTGTTGCGGCAGTGGCGCGTCAGCGATTCCCGCAGCCGAGGCAGTTGGACCAAACGGTTCGGTTACTGGAGTAGACCTCGCGACAAATCTGCTGGAACTAGCACGTGCGAAAGCTAAGCAACGCGGCTTCACGAACATTCAATTCGAGTCAGGCGACATGACCGACTTGCGTTTCGAAACGAACAGTTTCGACGTCGTAGTTTGCGTGTTTGGGATCTTCTTTGTGCCTGATATGGAGGCGGCGCTGCGAGAGTTGACACGAGTCACGCGCTCAGGCGGATGCGTGCGCCTTACGACGTGGGGTCCGAAATTCTTTGAGCCCGCCAACAGCGTATTCTGGAATGCCGTGCGCAATGTCAGACCTGATCTTTACAAAGGGTTCAATCCGTGGGACAGAATCTGTGAGGTCGATGCATTGCGCGCGCTAATGGAATCGGCGTCACTGAGCGATATCGAAGTCGTCCCCGAAACAGACTCGCAACCAATCCCCTCACCTGACGATTGGTGGGCAATGATCCTGGGCTCAGGTTACCGCGGTACGGTGGACCAACTCTCATCTTCCGAGCGCGAGCGAGTACGCGCAGAGAACCTCGAATTTATCCAACGCGAAGCGATCCATTCAGTCGAAGCGAACGTGATATACGCGATCGGCAAAAAGCATTAACCTCGCAATCACCCCTTAAGATCAACGACAAACTTTTCACACGAAATTCCCTCACGCTGCCGAGAATCACCATAAACGCAAACATATAAAGGAGGATACGCATGGCAGCAACTACCCAAACCGCAAGTTCCAAAACACCGCACTTGAGTCCGCAGCAACAGAAGGTCACCACTTTCCTCTGGTATGACGGAAAGGCCGAGGAAGCGGTGGATTTCTACACCTCGATCTTCAAGAACGGGAAAAAGAATCACGTCGTGCGCTACGGTGAGTCAGGGCCTGGCGCCAAAGGCAGCGTCATGATCATCGACTTTGAGCTCGATGGCCAGCAATTCACTGCTATCAACGGTGGTCCAGAGTTCAAATTCACTGAAGCAATATCCCTCGTCGTGCACTGCGAGACGCAGGAAGAAGTCGACTACTACTGGGACAAACTCTCCGAAGGCGGTCAGACAATTGAATGCGGCTGGCTAAAAGACAAGTACGGACTCGCATGGCAAATCACGCCCGAGATCTTCTTAGAGTTGCTTCGAACCTCGGACGAGCAGACAAAAGATCGCGTCATGAGAGCAATGATGAAGATGAAGAAACTCGACATCAAGCAGATTCAAGAGGCGGCGAAGGGTTAACCATCACTGCATCTTGCCGGTTGACAAGAAACGCCATCGCTTAACGTTCCGGCAGCTCGCCACGTAGCTATCGATTCGCAGGTTCGGCATTTTGCCAGGCGCGAAATCCGACATCGACAACACCGACGCCTTTGACGAGCTGCCCGGAGACCCCGACGCGCACGAGTCTTCAACTACAGTCCCGAAATCCTCTATCACGCGCATGCGGCCGTTTGTAAATTCGACCAGTGCGGCGATCTCAATCAACGTTCCCTGGGCCATGTCGCCCGTCGTCATCAACAACTCGTCAACGCCGTCGCTATTAAGATCGGTTTTACGAACGATGTTGCTTTTGAAATCGGAGTCGACGTCGGCGACGAGGTGTTGACCGGAAAAAATCGCCACACGCTTGCTGCCGAAGTTGTCAGCATGCGTAGCACCGCACTCGCCGGTGAAAATGACGTAAGCAGTTTGCACTTGACCCGAAGCCGTAAAACTTCCTGTTGCTGATTCGGAAATTGAAGGAGCGATCTGCCCTGCTTTGCGAGCCGCGGCGAGATAATCACTGCCACCACCCGCGAAATCCTGCCTGCATTTGTTTTCGTCAGTCAGATACTTGCGGAAAACTTTTGACAACACGAGACGCTGCGTCGCAGCAGTGATCGGCGCCGACTTGCTCGTGCGATCCTGTCGAAAATCAAACAACACCTGCCGCCCTTTTTGTATCACGGGCTGCTGTTGCTTTTGGCCTAAGAGAACCGCACTACTCAAAACAAACAGGACGAGGAACAGGGGAAGGGTTTTCATGCGTGAAAGATTACAGTAATCTTTAGCGCATTATGAAACGAAATCTGTCCCTGTCCCTTGTTGCTCTCATAGTCGCTTCGTTCCCAATCACGAGAACCTTTGCCGAAGACTGGTCGCAGTTTCGCGGACCAAACGGAACCGGCGTGTCAACGACCACCGGCGTCCCCGACACCTTCGGGCCGAACAAGAACGTTCTCTGGAAAACCGCGCTTCCGCCGGGACATTCGTCACCCGTTTTAACCGCCGACCGGATCTTCGTCACGGCCCATACTAACGACCAATTGCTCGTGATCTGTCTGGATCGCAAGACCGGAAAGATCCTTTGGCAAAAGGAAGCTCCGCGTTCACAAAAGGGCCGCTTGCAGAACGTTAATGGTCCAGCGTCGCCGAGTCCCGTGACTGACGGCACGAATGTTTATGTTTTCTTCCAGGATTTTGGATTGCTCTCGTACGACGGTAAGGGCAAAGAACGATGGCGTCTGCCGCTCGGACCTTTCAACATGTTCTACGGCTTCGGCGCCTCGCCGATACTTGTGGACGACAAGGTGATCCTGCCCGTCGATCAGGATGATCCGGCGTCGTATCTAATCGCCGTCAACAGGAACACCGGAAAACTAAGTTGGAAGGTTGAACGTCCGATCGTCATCTCGGGCTATTCGACGCCGACCATCTATCAACCAAAAGATGGCGGACCAAAGCAGATAGTCATTCCCGAATCGTTTCAACTGTCGGCGTATTCCGTTGCCGACGGCAAACGCGTGTGGTGGGTTCGTGGTCTCGCGTGCGAGATGAAGTCGATCGCGAGTCATGATTCCGAATATCTCTACATCAACGGTTGGGGCTTTCCGCAGAATCAACCTGATAAAAAAGTAAGCACGATTCCCTTCGACCAAGCGCTCAAGCGTTACGACAAAGACAACGATCGGCACGTTTCAAAGGCGGAAGCCGTCGGCGGTGCTGACCCGATGGACCGAATGGTGAAGGCTGCGTTCGAAGCTTTCGACATGAACCGCGACGAGAAACTCAACGACAAAGATTGGGAAGTGTTTCGCGCGATGATGGCTTCCGACAATGGCCTGCTCGCGATCAAAATGGGCGGTCAGGGAGATCAAACCGACAAGGCAATTCGCTGGCGTTATGTAAAACCAGTGCCGCAGGTTCCTTCCACACTGCTCTACAAGGGCGTGCTCTATATGATCAACGACAGCGGCATTCTGATCTCGTTTGATCCGGCAACCGGCAATGTCCTGAAGCAAGGTCGCCTGCATGGAGCGATCGACAAATACTTCTCTTCACCAGTCGCGGCGGACGACAAAGTTTTCCTCATCGGACAAGGCGGACAAGTCTCGGTGGTGAAAGCGCAAGGCGAGTGGGAAGTCATGACCGTGAATGAGCTGGACGACGAATGTTTCGCCACACCGGCGATTTCAGACGGCCACCTATACATCAGGACTCGCAGCGCGCTCTATTCGTTCGGTAAATAGAGCCGCCAAATAACACAAATTTTCCTGCCACAAACGCAAAAGCGTGGGTGTTTACACCTATGAGCGCCTAAAACCAGCTGATTTGAGCGGAATCAGTTGCGAATAAATCGCACAAAACTAAAGGGAAGAAATGAAAACGTTTGGCAACATACGAGTGCTGTGCGTACTTGCTCTGCTCGCAAGCGCGTCTGTTCTTACGGCACAAACAACCGCCCCAACTTCCGATCCCGCTATCACTTCACTGAGCGTGATGGGAGTCGTCACTGATCTAAAACCAGATACACGCCAGGTAATCGTCAAGACCGCGGCTGGAAACGTAGTGACTGTCACGCTGAGTGACCGGACCACGTTCATGCGCATTCCGCCGGGCGAAAAAACCAAAGACAAGTTTGTCTCGATTGCAGCAACCGATTTCGCTGTGGGCGACACCGTATTCGCGCGCGGAAGGATGACCGAGGATCGGAAGAGCATGCCCGCGCTCGAGTTTTACGTGATGAGTCAGACGGACATCGCGCAGAAGCGAGAGCGCGAACGCGATGAGTGGAGCAAACGCGGTGTCGCGGGAACGGTCAGTAATCTTAACGCAACGACCAACGAGATCTCACTCGATTTACGGACGCCGGAAGGACCAAAACCGATCGTCGTCGCAGCCAGCCCGCAGACGCAGTTTCGACGTTACGCGCCCGATTCGGTGCGTTTTAGTGATGCGAAGCCGAGCTCGTTTGCGGAGTTGAAAGTCGGCGACCAGCTTCGCGCGCTAGGCACTAAGAGCGCCGACGGAGCGCGTTTCACTCCCGAGGAGATCGTCGCCGGATCGTTTCAAACGATCGGCGGCGCAATCACCGAAATCAACCTCGAAAAGCAGGAGATTAAGATCAACGATCTGCTGAGCAAACAGGCAGTCACTGTTGTTGTCACCAAAGATTCATCGTTGCGCAAATACCCCGGCACCGGCGACTTGCAAGAAACGTTCGAGCAACTCCCGGCGTTCACGTTGCCGGAGTTGAAGGCTGGCGACTCGATTCTGATCTCCAGCACCAAAGGCGCCGATCCGGCGCGCGTTACGGCGATTGCAATCGTGAGTGGAGTCGGGCCGCTGCTGCAAAAAGCACAAGGCAATCGTGCCGCTGTTTCGCTCGGTGCGATGAGTGTCGGTGGACCATAAAAAGTAAAGGCTAATGATCATGCTTCGGTTAATTAAGAGTCTCTTCGTTGTTTTTTGTGTGTGCCTGATTGCGACGGCGCAACAACGTGTTGGGTCCCTGCGCGGACAAGTCAGCGATGAACTCGGCGCGCTCGTTGTCGGCGCGAGTGTTACGCTTGTTGCCGCTGACGGATCGCAAAAGACCGCGACCACGAACGCAGACGGTGTTTACACGATCAACTCCGTCGCGCCCGGTCCGTACACGTTGCGCGTGTCGGCAAGCGGCTTCAATTCGTATGAAAAAACGGAGCTGGCGATCGCTGCCGGACCGCGGACCACTCACGATGTGCGTCTTGCCGTCGGGCTCGAAAAGCAGATCATCACAGTCACCGAAGAACAGGGACTGAATACCGATGCGGCAAACAATGCCGATGCCGTCGTGCTGAAGGGTCAGGAGCTCGACGTACTGCCCGACGATCCCGACGCGCTGGCTTCCGCAGTGCAAGCGATGGCTGGACCATCTGCTGGTCCAAACGGCGGACAGATCTTTATCGACGGTTTCACCGGCGGGCGCATGCCTCCCAAGGAATCGATTCGCGAAGTGCGCATTAACCAGAATCCGTTCAATGCCGAGAACAACAACATCGGCTTCGGTCAGATCGAGATTTTTACAAAACCAGGCGCGGACAAGCTGCGCGCAAGCAGTTTTTATAACTTCAGTGACGAGAGCCTGAATTCACGCAATCCGTTTGCGCCCGAGCGCGCGCCTTTTCAGGTGCGTTACTTCGGCGGTAGCGTCAGTGGACCAATCACGCGCGGCAAGTCGTCGTTCTTCCTCGACGTTCAGCGACGGGTCACCGACGACAATGCGATCATCAATGCGCAGGTTCTCAATTCATCATTGACCCAGACGCCTTTCAACGTGGCCCTGCTGGTGCCAAATCGCTTTTTCTCATTCAGTCCACGGTTTGACTATCAACTGAATCCGGCCAACACACTTGTCGTCCGCTACTCGTATTCGAACAGCAAAGCGAACAATGTTGGTGCGTCTGACTTCTCGCTACCGGAGCGCGCATTTAGCCGCGAGAATACTACGCAAACATTTCAAGTGACCGAGACGGCGATTCTCAGTCCTGCGCTGATGAACGAAACGCGTTTTCAATACATTCGCAACCGTGGCCAACAGGACGGCAATAACGAAATTCCGACGATCATCGTCGCGGAAGCGTTCATTTCCGGAGGTTCGCAAGTCGGGCTTGCGCACAGCCACGAGGACCGTTGGGAAGTACAGAACTATTCGACGTGGACCAAGAACCGTCACATTCTGCGTTTCGGCGCGCGCATTCGAGGCGTCAGCATTACCGATTTCTCGCCGCAGAACTTCGGCGGCACGTTTACGTTCTCCGGCGGCGAAGCTCCGCAGCTCGATGCCAACAATCAGATTGTTCTCGAGAACGGCCTGCCGAAAATGATTCCGATTACGAGCCTCGAGCGCTATCGCCGGACGCTGTTGTTCCAGGGCAATCCAAACATGCGTACGCTTGGCGGCGGTGTGACTCAGTTTTCGCTCGGCGGCGGTAATCCGGAAGCTTCAGTCACACAGCGGGACCTGGGTGTTTTCATCCAGGATGAGTGGCGCGTTAGACCGAACCTGACGTTCACGGCAGGCTTCCGTTACGAGCGGCAAACTAACATCAGCAGCAATTACAACTTCGCACCGCGTCTGTTCTTCGCGTGGGCGCCCGGCGGAACGAGTGTAGGCAGTGGTCCAGGCGCGCCTCAGAGTTCGTCGCCGAAGATGGTGATTCGCGGCGGTATCGGAGTCTTTTACGATCGCTTTGGCGAGCGTGCGACGTTGCTCGCGAACCGGTTCAATGGCGTGAACCAACTGGACTTCCGCGTATTCGATCCCACAGTGCTCGACCAGTCCACGTTTTCACTAAACGGCGTGACGAACGTCCCCACGATCGAGTCGCTTCAGGCTTTTGCCGCTCCGCAAATCACACGAACCATCGCCGGTGATTTTCAAGTTCCGACGTTCGTGATGACCGCTGTGAATTTCGAGCGACAACTGCCATCGAAGTTTACGTTCTTCGCGGTCTTCTTCAATTATCGTGGCAAGCACTTGCTGCGGTTGCGCAACATCAACTCACCATTGCCGGGCACTTACGATCCGGAACATCCGAACGACGCTGTGCGCCCGCTGGGCAACATCGGCGACCTTTATTACTACGAGTCGAGTGCCACTTTTAACGATTACCGGTTCTTTGGTGGTTTGCGCCGCCAGATGAGCAAAGGCTTTTCACTCTTCGCGAACTTCGGCACCGGCAAAGGCAAAACCGACACTGACTGCATCTTCGGATCGATCGGTAGTTGTTTCCCGGCGGATACTTATGATTTAGGCAGTGAGTATTCGCGAGTGGCTTTTATTCCGAGTGCAAACTTCTTTGTGGGTGGCTCGCTGGTAGTGCCGAAACTGAAGATCAACCTCAACCCGTTCATCGTTTATTCGTCCGGACGTCCTTTCAACATCGTCACGGGCCGCGACAGCAACGGCGATGGATTGTTTACCGAGAGGCCGGCATTCGCGACAGCGCAAACCGTTTCGGAAAATTTGAAACAGACGAAATTTGGAGATTTCGATCTCGAACCGGCGCCCGGTCAGGCACTCATTCCGCGGAACTATGGAGTGGGTCCGAGCTTCTTCGCGGTGAATCTTGGTATCAACCGGTCGTTCTCATTTGGAAATATTCCGTCAGCCCCCGCGGCTGCTGCTGCGGGATCAGCGAAGCCTGCGGGCAATGCCCCTGCTCCAGCGAATAACGCCGCTCCGGCGACTAGCCCAAGTCCGGAGAAACGTTACACGCTGACGCTTTCCGTAAACATTCAAAACCTGCTCAACAACACAAACCTGGCAAACCCGATCGGCAATTTGAGTTCGGGGCGCTTTGGTGAATCGTTTTCAACGTCGGGTAGTTTTGGGTTTGGACCAAGCGGCAGTGCCGCTGCCGGCAACCGCCGCATCCAGGCACAAGTTAGATTAAGCTTCTAGCTAGCTCACCTGACCTCTGTGTTCTCAGTGTCTCTGTGGTTAACTTCTGCTAAGAAATGACCACAGAGTCACAGAGAACCCAAGATTACTTACGATGCCGCGCCCTTCTGTTTCTCGATCTCCGCGCGTAGGCGATCTTCCTGTGCGCGTGCTTCGGGTGTGAATTCGTCTCCAAAGTCCGCGGCTTCAAACACTGGGCGAATCTCGATCTCGCCGCTGGAAGGATCGTTCGGTTCGGATGGAATTCGTTTGACCCACTCGACCGCCTCGTCCATCGACTTCACGTTCCACAGCCAGAAACCCGCGATAAGTTCTTTCGTCTCGGCGAATGGTCCATCCGTGACGACTCGTTGGCCGCCGGAAAACTTCACGCGCTTCCCTTTCGAGCTCGGATGAAGTCCCTCGCCTGCGAGCATAACGCCCGCCTTCACCAATTCTTCGTTGAAATTGCCCATGTCGGTGAGCAACTTTTCGCTCGGCATCTCGCCCGCCTCAGATTGTTTGTTAGCCTTGATAATGACCATAACTCGCATTGTAGTGTCTCCTAAATTTTAATTTACCCGGCCAATTCCGGTTCTCAATGGTTAATCGAATGGCTGGGACCATAATCGACATACGTAACAAAGTTTTTTCTGCTTGATGCTAAGATCCTCACATGATCGTTCACCTGGTTGACGGAACGTACGAGCTGTTTCGTCATTTCTACGGAATCCGGCGCTTCAAGAAAACCGATCCTCCCTTTGGCGCTGTTTCCGGCGTCCTCTCTACCGTTGCGCAATTGATTGACGAAGGCGCGACTCACGTCGGTGTCGCGACGGACCACATAATCGAATCGTTTCGCAACAATCTCTGGCCGGGTTACAAAACCGGCGCGGGCATCGAGCGCTCACTGTTGGCACAGTTTGTTCCACTGGAAGAAGCGCTACTGGCGATGGGTGTTGTCGTTTGGCCGATGATCGATCTTGAAGCGGACGACGCGCTCGCTTCCGCGGCGCATCTCGCAGAGGAGGATGAGCGAGTCGAGAAAGTATGCATCTGGACGCCCGACAAGGATCTGGCGCAATGCGTCCGCGATGATCGTGTGGTACAAGTGGACCGAAGATCAAATGTCATTCGGAATGCTGATGGTGTGCAGGCGAAGTTTGGCGTGCGGCCGGAGTTCATCCCCGACTATCTGGCGATGGTTGGCGATTCGGCGGATGGCTATCCGGGTATCAAGGGTTTTGGGCCAAAAACTGCCGCACAGTTCATCAATCGTTATGGACCGATCGAGAAGTTCCCGCCCGATACATTGAATGAAGAAAATCGCGCGTACGCGTTGCTTTTCAAAGATCTTGCGACGTTGCGTATCGATGCGCCGCTGTTTGACGATGTCGACGAGCTGCGCTGGCGTGGTCCAACTTCCGACTTCGCGGCGTATGCCGAGAAGATTGGAAACGCCAGCTTGCTGAAACGCGTTCACAAACTCGCGAAGCGCGTAGATCTGGCAGGGACCTTTGGCGAGTGACACATTTTTTTAAATAAAGCGGATGGCACAAACTAGAACTGCGGCAGCTCCTGCGACCACCGCACCGGCCAAGCCGCGCTACGACAGATCGATCATAGAAGGCCCACTGCGTCCGGCGGTCTGGAAGATCGCCTGGCCCACGATGCTGACGAACGTCATCGGGGGCTTGCAGGGCATGGTCGATCATGCGTTGGTCGGTCACCTGGTAGGGTTCAAGGCTAACGCAGCGATCGGCGTCAGTTGGCAGATTTTTCTTGTGGTCATCGTCTTCATCTCGTCGCTGTTCACCGGCATGAGCGTGCTCGTTGCTCGTTTTGCCGGCGCCGGCGACGAAGAGAAAGTGAATCGCACGGTTTACCAGGCTTTCCTCACGGCCATCTTCATCTCACTCGGCGTAATGGCGCCAATCGGCTACTTCGTCTCGCCGGCGTTACTCAACTTCGTGAACGCCGCACCCGACGTACGCGCCGAAGCACTTCCCTTCCTCCGCATAATGTTCGTGTTCAGCATCGGCATGATGATCTTCTTCATGTTCGCCGGCGCACTTCGTTCGGCCGGTGACGCACGCACGCCGATGATGCTCGGCATCGGCATGACAGTGCTGAACCTCGTACTGAATATTGTGCTGATTCGGGGGCTTGGTCCAATACCGGCCTTCGGCACCAAAGGCTCAGCGATGGGAACCTGTATCGCGTCGGGTCTCGTAGCGATCTACGCGCTGGCGCGACTGTGGAGCGGCAAGTGGGTTGTGTCGATTCCGCGCGGTGACGGTTACAGCTTTAAACCAGATTGGGCAATCATCAAAGCGATCTTCAAGTTTGGCTTGCCAACGGGTATTCAAGGTATTGCGATGAATATCGGCGGCGTGTTCATGCTGGCATTCATCGGTGCGCTGGCGCAGAGTGCTGCGGCGCAAGCGGCATTTGCTGTTTCGTACACGCAACTGTTTTCGTTAATCACGTGGACGTCGGTCGGGCTAATGGGCGCCGCGGCCGCAGTAGCCGGACAAAACCTGGGCGCACGAAATCCTGATCGCGCTAACGAAGCGGTCCACGTCGCAGCACGTTTTGGTTTTGCCGGTGCCGCGTTCGTTGGTCTCTTCTTCCTTTTCTTTCCGCGCCAGTTGCTGGCGATCTTCGGCATGAACGATCCGGCGGTGGTAGAGATCGGCGTGCAACTTCTGCGAGTGTTGAGTTTTTCGGGAATCTTAATCTCGGTGGCGCTGACCTTCACCGGTGGACTACAAGGAACGGGCGACACAAAGGGCCCGCTTTACATTTCAATCATCTCGCAAATGTTTGTGCCGCTCGGTTTGTGTTTCGTGATCCAGCAGACAAGCACGCTTGACCCAATCGACATCTGGGCAGCAATCCTCGCCGGTCATGCGACGCGTTGCGTGCTAAGCGTGATTCGATTCAAACAGGGTAAGTGGCGGAATATCGCCGTGAATTTCGACGAGAAACGCTGATTTGTTTCGCACTTGGTACTTGGTGCTTTGTACTTTGTTCGCTAGCTGATGGGTTTAGCCGTCTAAGCCTCATTCACCAGCGAACAAAGCACCAAGTACCAAGTACTAAGCTCAATGCACTTATTTACCAGCCAGGCTTTTCTTTAATATCTGGACCAGATCGATCACCTTGTGATTCGTGTCCTCCGTTTCAACCTTGACCACGTTGACGCGTTTCTTCTGTTTCTGCTTTACGAGTTTCAGTAGATCGTCAGTCTGCTTGTCCGCGAGTTCCTTAGTTGAGAATCGCTTCTTCGACTTGTTTTTGATCAGCTTTTCAAACTTCGTGACTGCTGCTTTTGGAACGTCCTTTTTCTTTGGCAGACCAACATCGGATGGCGAACGCAATTCGTCTTCGAAACGCATCGTCTCGGCGCGCAGGATGCCGTTGTCGGAAAAGATCGCTACGAGGTATTCCTTGCCGCGCATGACGAACGTCGCAACGCCGGCGAGGTCGCTCTTGTTCATGGTTTCCGCCAATAGCTTGTAGGCTTTTTGCGAGCCGGCGGCGGGCGTCAGGAAGTAACCGCGTTCAAAGTACAGCGGCGGTATCGAGTCTGCGGGTACGAATTGTTTGAGGTCAATGTCGCGTGTTTTCTCTGGTTGCAATCGCTCAAGTTCCTCGTCGGTGACGACGACATACTTGTTCTTATCAACTGCATATCCGCGCACGACTTCGTCTGCATCGAGATCTTTCCCGGTCTTCTCAGCGTAATATTTGCGCGCGAGCGGTTGACCATCCGGTCCCAACATACGCAACGAGGCGCGATTCGAACGCGTCGCCGGAAACAGATTTACCGGCACACTTACGAGTCCAAACGTTAATGTGCCCGACCAGAATGGTCTGCCTCCCGCGTTCTCTTCTTCGGGCTCTTCGGTTTTTCGTTGCGTTCTAGGCAGCGCGTTTTCCTTTCTTTAATGCCGCCAGGCTCTTCTCGAGCGCCGCGTTAAGATCGTCGCTCTTGCGTTTTGTCTTCACGGCTTGCAAGCGAGGCGCACGTCCTTTGGCTTTCTGCGCGATAAATTTCTCCACTCGCTCGCGGTACTCGTCTTTGTAGTCAGCCGCGTTGAAATCACCGCGTAACATCTCGACGAGTTGCTTCGCCATCGTTAGTTCTTTCTGCGTCGGCGCGGCGCCGGCTGGTTTCGCAAGATCCTTCGCGGAGATCACTTCTTTCGCGTCTTTCAACGTAAAGAGATATAGGTAGTCTTCGATGGACCGTAGCACGCCCGAGTAATACTTGTTGCGCATGACCCAATGCGCGACGCCCTCTTTCTCCTGATTCTTCAGAGCTTCGGCTAGTGCGAAATACTCTTGCGAGCCATTATCAGGACCAAGGTAATAAGGCCGCTCGAACCACTGCTGGCTAATCTCGTCCTGGTCCACAAACTCTTCGATCTCGATGTCGCGCGAAGCCGGTGGCTGCAGCTTTTCGAGATCCTCTGCCGTCAGGATCACAAACCTTCCCGGCTCAATTTCGTAGCCTTTCTGGATCTCTTCGGTCGGCACTTCGTCGCCGGAATCCGGATCGACCATGTGTTGCTTGACGCGCATCTTGTTACGGTCGTCGAGTATGTTGAACCGCACTGTGCGATCCTGGACCGCGGAGTACAACTTCACGGGAACTTTAGTGGTCCCGATCTTTATTTGTCCCTTCCAGATGGCTCGCGCAGCCATTTCAGATCGCCTCCTGTTCCGTCGAACGCGCCGTGACGCAGCCGGGACAAAGCAGTTCCATCGTCACGGTTTCCTGTACGCATACTGAACAGACCATACCGTCACAATCGAGACAGTAGACGCCCGTTTGATATGCGTACAAATGGCTGCACACCGAACAAGTCTCGGTGCCGCCCTCAAACCACCACGGGGCAGAACCGTTTCGCTTGGTGCCTCGCCCGCTTTGCAATTTTTGGACTGACTTACTCGACTTCGATGCCACGGTTTATCGCAATCCCTCGAGCCTTCATCACTAAATCGTCGTCAGCGGGCTCCGCGCCGCTAAGTACGGCCTGTACTTGCTCCGTCGATCGGCCCAGCGCCACCGCCGCTTTGTCGGCGTCGGCATCAAACGCGCGATCGCACAGATTCTTGATTATCTCTCTGGCCCCAGTTTGATCGGTTCCCTTATCATCAACCTGCTCATCGAGCATGTCAAAGCTCCGTCCCTTCTTCTGTTCTGTTCCAGACCACATTGGCTAACTGCGGATTAAAGTGGCAACTAAAATGCCAGAGCGGCAATTTTAAGAGTGTTGACTGAGAAATAAGATGGTGTAAGATTCGTTCACTCCCAACCGTCCAGACTCCTTTCAGCCCAACGCCCTGTTCTCACTAAGCCCAGTGACTTTTGCGATGACGCATAACTGCGTCGTATCGGACCTCCCTGAACACGGTCGGAGGGAGTTACTGTCAGATGGGCCAGAAAAACCGGTCGGGCCGTGGACGGCCTCGACACGAAACTACCTCACTACTGGGTCAACTCATCGTGACAGCGATGAACCTTCTCGGACTGAGTTACAAAGACGTCGTCCGCGAAAGTGAAAGACTCGCGCGAGTCAACAACAATCCCGATCTGCGCGTCGGCAAATCAACTCTCGGCAACATCATTAGCGGCAATATTCGCCAACCAGGAACCGCAAAACTCGACAGCCTCAGAATCATCCTCAATCTTTCGCAGACAGAACTCGATGCGGCCAGCGGTCTCCAACCGCAACGCAATCTGAAAGAACAACTGAAGACGCCACGCGCGCGCACACGCGAAATCAGTCCTGACGCTGTGACCCGTCAGCGCAAGGTAAGAGTCCCGATCATCCGCGACAACGCGAAACTGGAGAACGCGCAATTTCTCGAAGGCATGTTGAAAGAGTGGGCCGATGTCGATGTGGAGTATCTCAGTTCACTTTACCCGCCGTACCTTGGTTACGTTGTTATCGGAGATCAGGATACGAATGCAGCGCCGATCGCCCCGCCTGGGAGTCGGGTACTGGTAAACAAGCTATTGAACAAGGTGCTACCGGCGGAAAATGTCAGTTTCCACGAGCGCGAGTTGTTTTATATGCTGACGCCACGTGGACCGACTTGCGGGTATCTCGAGTATGCAGCGAACGACAAGATTGTGCTGGTACCACATCCGTTGTCGGGAAACCTTCGCGAGGAGTTCAAGCGCGAAGACGTCAGCATTGTTGGTCAGGTTATAGGGGTGCTTTATCCGCCGGACTAATGTGATTTATCCGGGATTCTGAACGAAGCATGAATTCATCGATGCTGCGAGCGCGTCGATAAACTTCGATTACACAGCCCGCACTCAATGTAATTTCCGTGATGCCGCACATAGCAAAACAGTTGATCGCGCGATGAGCGTCGCGTGATAGATTCCGCGGCCTTTCCTCCCACGAATCCACACTAGCCCGCGGCAGAAAATCGAACATCGCCCAAAATCAATCAACCTGCGCTGAAGCTGTAAGTTTTTGCTGTGGCGGCCGGTAGTAAACTAAAGAGCCTTCGCAACAGGTGCAACATCACCGTTCGACAGGTCGAACAGGCGAGCGGCCGTATTGCCGACGCCAAGGGCGACAAGCGTTTTCGCATCTCGAACGGCTGGTTGGCCCAACTAGAAAACGGCATTTCCGAGCCAAGCATCTGTAAGCTGTTCACGTTGAGCGTGATTTACCGCGCGGATTTCGGCGACCTCGCGCGTCTCTACAACGTGGACATCGCGGAGATCCAGAAATACGAGACGATCGCCAATCCTCACTCGACGCAGATGTATTCTGACAATCAGCCGAGGAGCGATACAACACTGAACGCTCGCGCTTTCACCGGCTTGATTCCTCAGTTAACAACGGCGAACACTCCAGCACCGGATGGTCCACAAAGTATTCGGCAAGGGTACGTGGGTCTGGCCGATTACACCATGTACCCGCTCATCAGACCGGGCGCGCTCGTTGAGATCGACATCAGTCAGAACGGGCCAAAACGCGCATCGTGGCATAACGAATTCGAACGACCGATATTTTTTGTAGAGTTGCGCGACGGTTACGCGTGCGGCTGGTGCGAACTTCAGGGAAATCAACTGCTTATCATCCCACATCACTCGTCCCCTTCAACTGTTCGACGTCTGACTTATCCGCGCGAAGCGGAGATCGTCGGCCGCGTCGTTGGCTATAACACGCGGTGCGTGGATCCCGAACCGCAGGCGATCGAAGCCGCGCGTCTGATGACGATGAAAGCGCGGAAGTAATCGTGTTGCTTGGAATTCCAAGCAAGAGCGCTCGCCTACCGAAAACGCGAATCTTCAAAACACTCCAGAAAAACCGGTCTCGCTTGCAATACTAAGCAGAAAAAAGTTTTTTAGCCGCGCCTGCTTAATGAGCGTAGAGTGCCTCGCGACTTCGACACTTGGATCTCAGCGACATCAGTTTTTCCCCCACGCCAACGTCACAACTTCTAAATCTCTAACTTGATTCTTTAGCGTCGAAACTGCGATGAGCGCCATTGCTGGGATCCTGAATTTCGATGGTGCGCCTGTTGACGGGCGAACGTTAGATGGATTGGCACGTTCGTTGGCGAGGCTCGGACCGGATGGCGGTGGTAACAAGAAAGCGGAAAACTTCGGCGTTGTTTTCAGAGCGTTTCACGCGGACAGCGAGTCGAAGAACGAGACACAACCGCTCGTATCAACTCGCGGTCACGTGCTCGCCTGGGACGGGCGCCTGGATAACCGCGGTGAGTTAGCCTCACTACTCGGCGGCTACGCCGATCGCTCCGTCACGGACGTCGAACTCGTGATGGCGTCGCATTTCAAGTGGGGAAGCGGATTTCTTTCGCGCTTGATCGGCGACTTCGCACTGTCGTTGTGGGAGCCAACGACACGCACGCTCCTGCTTGCACGCGACGCGTTCGGTACGCGCCCGCTTTATTATCAGGCAACCTCACAAGGCATCGTCTGGTCATCAGACCTTGCTGCCCTGCTCGATTTGTCCACGCTCCCGCTCGAGGTCGATCGTGAATACATCGCCACCTACCTCAGCAGCGCTCCCCACCTCGAGCAAACCGCTTACAAGCACATTCAATCTGTGCGACCGGGTTTCGCGTTGATCGTATGCGATGGTCAACTTAAGAAGCAGGAGTTCTGGCGACCCGATATCAAGCGTGAGATTCATTACCGATCAGACTCGGAATATGAAGAACACTTTCGCGAGCTTTTCCGTGATTCTGTTCATTCCCGACTGCGCGCGAAGGGTCCGGTTTGGGCAGAACTGAGTGGCGGCCTCGACTCTTCTTCGATCGTGTGTGTGGCCGATGAAATCATCCAGTCGGGCGCGACAGAAAACGCGCGGCTCGAAACCGTTTCGTACGTCTACGACAATTCTCCCACTTCAGACGAACGACGTTTCATCGGCGAGGTCGAAGCCGGAAGAGGACGAGCGGGACATCATTTTCACGAGGACGAATCCGTCGGACGCTTTCTGAATCTGAACCTCGACGAGATAGTTAGACCTAACCCGACCTTTCGTTTTACCGCGCGACATGATTGGGTGAGACGGCGAATGCAGGAAACTGGAAGCACTGTTTTGCTTTCAGGAATCGCCGGAGACAATTTGCTCTGGAGTGGCGCGGCGGTTTCTCCCGAGATCGCAGACCTTCTTGTTCAACTGAAGCTCCTGTCGTTGCACCGTCAGGTGCGTCTCTGGAGCCGGGCGACGCGCGACTCTTACGCCGCAACGTTCTGGCGTCGTGCGGCCCTGCCGGCTCTTCCAATCCGTTTCAGTTCACTGTCGTCGACGTCGCAGCTCATCGATCGTCAATTCGCGAAACAGATCGATCTTGCGGAGAGAAGCACGCGCGAGTCGGAGACGTTGGAATTCAAACTGCCCAGCGCACGACTACAGGCTCGCATGTTGTCGTCTGCGATTCGCGCGGTTGCGAGTTGTTATTACCGCGATCGCGTCGTCACCGACTACCGGTTCCCATTCTTACACCGTCCGCTCGTCGAGTTCTTACTGGCGATTCCGATCGAGCAGAAGCTGCGGCCGGGCGAGAATCGGTCGCTTCAGCGTCGAGCACTGAAGCATGCGTTGCCTCCCGCGATTCTCACGCGCCAGAGCAAGCGATGCTCCACCGAAGCGCTTTGTCGCACACTCGCGTACAACTGGCGCGAGATCGCGCCATTGTTCAAGGAGCCTCGCGTTTGCGAATACGGCTTTGTCGATTCTCCGGCGTTTGGTGAAGCGGCAAAACGCATTCAGCACGGATTGCAGAACATCAATGCCGAACTCGTGGGTGTGTTGGCGGTCGAGTTGTGGCTGCGAGCGCTCGAGACGCGCAAGTCGTCGTGGCTACAGGACATCAAGTTGGCAAGTTGATGAAGGAGCACACTGATGAAAACGAATAGTCAAAGTCCAGCCTACCGTGTCGCCGCGGATGTGTGTTTCAGCACTGACAAGGACGGAACAATCATCCTCGACGTGCAAGGGGGCAAGTTTCACAGCTTGATCCAGAGTGGCAGCAAAGTGTGGTCCATCCTCGCTGCGCACCATGAAGGAATCACGGAAGCTGAATTGGTCAGCGAACTGATGGACGGCGATGAAGAGTTCCGTGAGGAACCGCGAGAGAAAGTGGAGGCCGCAATTCACCATTCTCTGCAACAGCTCAAGCAGGACGGTCTACTCGAGACCGACGAGTCAAATTCGCGTTCGACTTTGCAAAGACTTAAGTGCGGCCTGTGTATAGCGAGCGCCACTGCCATTCGACGCACGGGCAACATGTTGATCCGGTTACGAGGCGCCCATGCGGCCGCATTTATTGAATTCGCTTTCTACGAAGTGATTCGCCGGTGCGGCGGATTTTACACACGGCACAAAATTATTCGGCAGTGGCCGATCGCGAATGAACGTCGCCGGCTGGAACCCGGCGAACTACCGGCGCTGTGCGAAGCCGTGCATACCGCGGCGGTCTGGTATCCGAAACAGACGCTGTGCTTGCAGAAGGCGTCGGTAACGACAAGCCTCTTGCGCCAGCACGGGTTTGCGGCCGACATGAAGATCGGTGTTCGCAAACAACCATTCCAGGCTCACGCGTGGGTGGAAGTCGACGGTCAGGTCGTCGGCGACCATCAGAACGTGCGCAAGTACTTCCGAGAGATTGCGAGTTGGTGATTCGCGCGAGATCGCTGGGGATGAAAGGGGGATAAGCGATGAGTGGTATCGGAGCAGTATTCAACTTTGACGGCGCACCCGTTAGCGCGGAACAGTTGCAGATCTTCAGTCAGAGCCTGTCTTCGCGTGGGCCGGATCGCACTTCTTTGTTTCGTTCCTCGAGCATCGGCATGTGCTTTTGCGCGCTGAATACCACACGCGAGTCGCGGCTCGAAAAACAACCGTTAGTAACACCTGACGGAGACGTCCTCTTGATGGACGGAATTCTGTTCAATCGCCAGGAACTGATCGAGCTGCTGCGCATCGGACCCGAAGAAGATCGAACTGACGTTGCGATCGTAAGTGCCGGTTTCCGAAGATATGGTCCGGGTTTTCTGTCGAAGATAGCCGGCGACTTCGCCATCATTCACTACGATCGCCGGTCCAACAGCCTATTGCTGGCTCGCGATCCGTTTGGCATCCGGCCGTTGTTCTACCACCGCAAAAAGAACGAGTTGTTTGTCGCGTCGGATCTCGTGACACTTATAAAGATCTCCGGCAAGCAGCCCGAGTTGGACCATGATTTTGTTTGTACTTACCTCGTCACCCTGCCCGAAGTCGGAAAGACGCCGTTTCGTGAGTTCTTGCCGGTCGAACCAGCACACATGGTGATAGTCCGCAATGGACAGCTGACGTCGAGCCGTTTCTGGCGACCCGAAGCCATCAAGGACATCGCTTATCAACGGGATGCCGAATACGAGGAACACTGCCGGCATTTGATGATCGAGGGAACGCGCCAGTGCCTGCGCACGGACGATCGCCCAATCTGGATAACTCTGAGTGGCGGGCTCGACTCGAGCACCGTTGTCTGCCTCGCCCACGACCTGGTTCAAAACGGTGAGGCGGAAGCAAAAGAGCTTCAAACGTATTCGATAGTTTTTGAGGATGCGCGATCATCCGACGAACGACAATTCATGCGCGCTATTGAGCAGAGGATAGGCCGAACAGGATTTCATTTGATTGACGATCCAAACTGGCTGGCAATTCCCTCACCTAAGCAATCGTTTTTGCCCGTGCCCACTCCGTGGCTGTGCGTGCCCGGCCGGCAGGACCAGTTGAGAGACGAGATGGCTCAATGTGGCGCGCGCGTGCTGCTCAACGGCCTCGGAGGTGATCAGGTCTTCTGGAACATACCGATGCCTTCGCCCGAACTCTCGAAACTATTAGTGGACCTTGACCTCGTAGCCCTCCATCGACGCACGCAGGTGTGGAGCCGGACGTTCCACAAGCCTTACCTGCACACGCTTTGGAAGATGGCGTTGCTGCCATTCATGCCCGATGTCGTGAAAGCACGGTTTCAGCCGAAGCTGCTGATCCCTGAGTGGCTCGATCGGAGATTCGCGCGAAAGATGCATTTGCGCGAGCGGACGCTTGCTCACGATCCATACGGTTTCGACGATCCCGGTAAACGAATTCAATCCGGGCTTTTCCACCAACTCATCCGAATGATTGCGAGCAAAGCATACGACGAAAGAGACGGCATCGAACTGCGATCGCCATTGCTCTATCGGCCACTCGTCGAGTTCTCGTTTGCGATTCCGTTCGAGCAGAAGTTGCGACCGGGCGAGGTCCGTTCTCTAATGCGCAGAACGCTCCGGAACGACCTCCCCGAAAAGGTTCTTACTCGCCCCGGCAAGGGCGAAATCAGCGAAGCGATGCACAAGGGCTTGCTGAACCAAAGCGAAAAAGTCGATGCGCTCCTTGCCGACCCGTTGGTTTGTTCACTTGGTTATGTAGATCGAGAACGACTGTGGTCAGCAGTCAGCCTGGCAAAACACGGCGCGAAACTAAATGTTGGCGCACTACTCAAAACAATCTCGCTGGAGATCTGGCTACAGTCGTTTCAACACCACGGTGGGATTCTGAACACCACAGTGAAAGCAGATGTGCGTTCGATCCCACCGCTGGTGTCTCGAACTGCAAACGCCGCTGGTTAATCGCTGAAGAAAGGAGGAAAACGATCATGACTCACGAAGCATTTGAGACAGTCGAACTCGGTCAAGCGGAAACGTTGATCGAACTCATTGGCGAGTTGTCGGAAGAAGCTCAGGAAAAAATGGATCCGGCAGTGGCGCCTTACGTCGAGTTTGAATAGCAGTTGTTCTCGTCTTCGATGACCCGAGCTACTTGCAGTAACAATCAACTGGCTTCATGAAGCGCAACGGTAGGAAAACTTGAAAGGAGATTTAGGCTAATGACGAACGAATCTTTTGAACCTGTAGAACTGGGGAAAGCCGAGGCG
The DNA here is from genome assembly GCA_035646355.1 of Pyrinomonadaceae bacterium. Lineage (GTDB taxonomy): Bacteria > Acidobacteriota > Blastocatellia > Pyrinomonadales > Pyrinomonadaceae > PSRF01. The sequence goes on from DASRPN010000135.1 coordinate 57,797, forward strand.
GCGATTGAATTCGTCGAGGTGAACACCCCTGAAGAGGCCGAGGACAAATTTACCCCGGGTGTGGCGCCATACGTCGAATTCGACGAGTAATACGCACGCACGGTTATAGAGCAGGGGGCATCATTGTCTCCTGCTCTATAAGCACGGCGTCATTTACTGTTTAGCTGATTGGTTAGGTTGTCGATTCAGCAGGAGTTCGTCGAACCAGCTTAGTATTTGGCCGTACATGTCGAGCACATTTCCTGGAGACTCGAACGAGTGACCCTCGCCAAGATAACGAACGAGCTTGGCTCGCTTGCCCATCCGGTTGAGTGCGACAAAGAACTGTTCGGCCTCGGAGAGCGGAATTGAGTCCAGATCTCCATGAATCATGAGTAACGGCGTCGTGACCTTATCGACGTGCAGGTAGGGACTGTTTCGCACGTAGCGATCGAGATCTTTCCATGGAGGTACACCCATTCGAGCCTGCTGACGTTCGACGCTGTAAGGCCCCCAAAGGAGATTGGGCACGTCACTAAAACGATGGCGCTGGTCGATTCGACCATAGAGACTAAAGACATCTGTGTATCCGGAGAGTGCCACGGCCGCTTTGAACCTTCCGGTCCGGGTAACCAGGCCGTACACCGTGTATCCACCATAACTGTGGCCGATGAGACCAATTCGCTCGGAATCCGCGAGTCCCATCTCGACAACTTTATCGATTGCGGGTTTTATACCGTTGTCGAGTTCAAGCATAGGATCGCTTTGGACTCCGATCGGAGCGAGCGGGATGCTGGGAATGAGAACCGCGTAACCATGGCCTGCGAGGACGAATGGATCCGGGTAGATCCGCGCCCGCCTGTAAGGACTGGCCCAATTTCCGGTTGGCGGCAGACTTCCTCCATACACGGACACGATCAATGGGTAACGACGTCCGGCAGTGTAACCATACGGTAGGAGTATCGCTCCGGAGAGCTGTTTACCTTCCGCGGTTTGATATTGAATCGTGCGATATTGAGGTTTTGCGATCGCGTCCAACTGCCGGTTCAAAGAAACAAGTGTGATCGGCTCTTTTTCGTCGCCGGCTGCGCGGAGCTCCGTGACTTCAGTTTCATAAGCGAGCAGTTGGCGGTTCGGTGAGTAGTCAATGAAGCGCGCACCCTGTGGCATCGTGCCGAGCTTAACCGGCGCGTTACTGGTCAAGTCGAAGCGCAAAAGATCCGCACCGCCGGCCGTTGAACGACTAACGATCAGATGGTCGGAGGGTCGATAAGCATCAGCGACGCGGGGCCACAGAATCGATACAGAAGCTGGCTCAAGAACACTGAACGCTTTTGTTGTTCGTGAACTGGTATCGATGCTCCAAACTCGACCGCCGGCCGCCGTGAACAGCAGGTTTGATTTGCGAATTTGGAAAATCATTCGCGGAGGCTGCGCCATGTCGCGGGTTAAATTGTGATATGAGTTCGGCGACTGAATAATCCACCAGTCACGTCTTGCCGTCTCCTTATTGTTATCACGTCCGAACCCACGGACATCTTTGAGCGAGGCTTCCGCCTTGACGCTGCTGATAGGACCAGCGTAACCGTGAACCAGAAGTTCTCCAGCCGGCGTCCATTGAATATCCTCGGCCGTCAATATTTCCGCGTTGCTATCCTGATATTTCACCGCCGCGACAGCTTCAGGTTTTTTTTCATCAGCGCGCACCGTAAAAGCCACAGGCACTCCATCTATCGGTGAGGCGCCAATAAAGGCGAACGCCGATCCCGACGACGCCCAGCGAATTGACGTTGGCACAATAGCCGGTGTAAAGCTGGCCGGGTTCACGTTTGGCACCCACGCCACGGCTTCATTAGTTTTCGAGAGATTTGTGACGCCCAGTCTCAACCGACCAATGTCCTCGAGGCTGGGTCGCCTGTCGCGAAGGGCAGTTTGGGGATAATCGGAAGCGAGGATGGCGGCGTAATTACGATCCGGCGATATTGAAACGACGCGTTGGGAAAGACGCGTTTCGATGAACGGAATGCGTTTTACGGCTCGCGTTTTATTCGTTCCGAAATCAAGCAAGCTCAGCGTGACGTTCTTCTGAGCCGAGGGAGGTTCGGCTCGCGAGGTATCGAGAATGCTTGCGGTGACGCCTCGGCCACGTTTTACATCGTTCAGGGCTCGGCTTGAAATTCGGTGCGTCCGTTCCAATTCATCCAGCGGCAAGGGACGAGTGCCCGGCGGAAGAAGACCGATCAATAGTTGACTTGGACCAAGCCACGCCACGGTCCAGGTGTTGCTGTCGGCCGTTTCAATTCGCATCCCGAGATCGACGCCATCGGCGCTGCACACGCGCAGGTTTCGGGCATTGAAATCGTAGACGTACGCGCGAACGTTATCACCGCCCCGCGTGGAAACCATCGCCAGCCGTTTACCGTCCGGCGACCAAACCGGATTCCAGTAACCAGAGTGCGTCGCTTCGCCACGTGTTATGTTCACAAGTTTCTTGCCGTCGGTGGACGCCAGCCAGATATCGCTGCGTTCGAGCCCTCCGAGATACCCGCGTTCGTATGCTTCGCCTGGTTTCTTTGGCCGCTCGATAACAACCGCCGCCCATTTTCCATCAGGCGAAAAAGCTGTTTCCCTGATGGACTGCACCGTTAGCAGATCTTCAGGAGTCATCGCGCGACTTTTTGCGGCCTCCTGGGACCGCGCCAGGTGAGTTGTTCCAATCAAGATCAGTGCGATTGGAACAACCAGCGCGACATGCTTTGATTTAGCGTGCATGGCCGTCGTTTCTCAGAACATCAACTTAAAGGCGAACTGAATCGAACGTGGTCCACCGATTTGATACAGCGGGTTGAAGCCGCCGGTAGCGCCACCGCTTCCGAGGCTTCTGCCGAACATCGTCTGTGAAACTCCGAATGCGGGATTCGCACTGTTCCCTACAAAAGGAGAGTTGTTGGGATCCGCAAAGTTTGGGTGATTGAAGATATTGAATACTTCCGTGCGAAATTGAAGTCTGAGTCTTTCGCGCAGGCGGAAGTCGCGCCGGAGCGCAAGATCGAGTTGATAAACTGGAAATCCGCGCAAGAAATTTCGCGGCAGGTTCCCCTGGCGATTCTCAACCGGTGCGCGAAACGGACCAACTTGAGGTCGAGGGTTACCGGGGATCGCAACAACCTGGTTGTTGAACCTACGTCCACCCGGCGCGTTCGGATCTTCGATATAGAGCGGTATTCCTTCGATTAGATCCGGTCGAAAGCTGAAGTTGCCAAAACCGATATTGCGCGTGTAGACGACGTTAACGGGCGCTGCCGATCGGCCTGAGAAAATCGTATCGATGGCCCAATCCTTCAGCAGTTCGCGAGTGATTCGGTCAAAGCCAGGCTTGGGGAAGTTGTAAGTCAGAGCCGTTGAAAACTGGTGACGAATATCAAAGTCAGACGGCCCTCTATCAATCTGAGGATCGATCTTATCGGTGGGCGTCAGAAACGCCGCATCGCTCGACACGTTGTCCAGTGATTCGGACCATGTGTAAGAGACAAGCGCTTGTAAACCTCGAGTCAACCGCCGGCGAAACTGAAGTTGGAGCGAATTGTAATTCGAGGTTGCCGCGTTCCTGGTCACATCCACTATCTGGAACTTCGGATTCGGAGCGTTGTAACGCTCCTGGCGAAGAAGGTCGCGTCCCTTCGCGGCGACATACGCAGCACTGAACACCTGGCTGTTGCCCAGCGACTGATCGACGGTCACGTTCCATTGATACGTGCGTGGTAATTGAAGATGTGGATCCGCCACGACGATAGTGCTGGTAAATGCCTGATCGATGCTGAATGGCGGCGGCGTCGCTACCGCGGGACTCAGCGGGTACGGAGTCAACGTCGTGTTTCGCGTGCGGATGTACGGAAAACTATTAAACGTGTTGCCGAGGAAACCCGAACCCAGATCGTAAAACATTCCCCATCCGCCGCGAATGACAGTCGCAAAGTCTGACTGCTCTCGAAGGTGGTAGGCGACGCCGATGCGTGGTGCAAAGTTTCCATATGTCGTTTCGTATAGCGGAGTGCCAAGAGGGGCGAGCGCAAACGTTGCCGGATTATCCAGCCCGGTAGCGCTGATTAGATCCTTTTCACCCTTCGGCGCGGGATTAACATCCCAACGCAAACCGTAAGTAACCGTCAATTGCCGCGACATTTTCCACGTATCTTGAAAATAGGCGGAGAAGTTCTCAAACACCGCTGAATTACTCTCGGAGGCCGACGCCGACGCGCTCTGCGCGATCCCGGAAAGGACTGTTCCCGGAGCGGCTGCTCCAGTCGGTCCCAATACCCCAACGAAATTGATCGATTGTCCGTATAACCGCCCCACCCACCGAGGCTTCATACGACGGTAATCCGCTCCAAACTTGAATTGATGACCACCCTGAAGAATGGAAACATTGCCAAGGAGATTGTATTGCCGTTGTACGTGGTCGGCGCTGCGACCGCTCGAAAGCGCAGGGTTACGTCCCCCCGAAGCCGTGACGAAGAAAAACAGACTGTCGTCGGACGTGAAGGGAGACGGAAACAGCAGACTATCAGGCGGCGGCGCGGCTCCCCCCAGTCCGTCTATTTCAAAGAAGCTAATGCCTTCATTTTTACTGTAGTTGAATCGAAAGTCGGTCGTGACGTTAGGTGAAGCGATGTAGGTCGCGCCCGAAGTGAGAGTCAACGTCTTGATACGGACGGTGTTGATGTTATTCAACGGTGAAAAATTCGCACCGCGTTGCGCTGTTTCAGACGGCGCGTAGTTGAACCTTCCAAAAAAATTTAGCTTGCTCCCGACGACGTGGTCCATTCGAAGACTGGTGGCGTCGAGCCGCGAGGGATCGGAGTAGCTCGACAGAAAATCCGCCAGACCATTCACGCGGTCGGGCCCGGTGGGTAACGGATAACCGTTCAGTAGAGGTTTGGTTGCGGCGGGGGCAAGCTGACGCGCTGCTCGTGAAGGAACGTCTGTAGCGCCAAAAAGCGGTTGGCGCAGACGCAATGCTTCATATGAAAAAAAGAAGAAGGTACGATTTTTACCGTCATACCACAACGGTCGAGTGCCTTCGCCGAAAGCAGGCAGAACCAACGGTCCACCCAGCACTCCGCCGAAATTGTTTTGCCTGAGCGCCGCTTTTCTCAGAATCGGATTCGCGTTGACGAACCAATCGGTAGCATCAAGAACATCATTGCGCAAATATTCGAATAACGTTCCGCTGAACGAATTGGTTCCGGAGCGGCTGGCGATTGTGACCTGAGCGCCGGGCGTCCTCCCAAACTCGGGCGCGAAGGTGGAAGTGAGAATCTTAAACTCCTGGACCGCGTCGATTGAGACGAGGTTGCTGGTCCCACCCGAAACGCTGAAACCAGGCAGTGATCCGGTACTACTCTGACCGATGTTACCGGCTGGGATTATTGCGATATTGGCGCTCACGCCATCGACAGTCACGTAGTTCGCATTTGTGCGTTGACCGTTAGCGCTGAACTGACCTTGCTCGGTAACGGTTGTCTTCGTCAGGACAACGCCTGGTGCGAGTGTGATAAGAGACTGAAAACTTCTCCCGTTCAGAGGCATGTTCCCAACAGTTTGCTGATCCACGGCTGTGGCAACTGTCGGCGATTGATCGAGGAGGGGAGGCGTGGTCAGTACATCGACTGACTGGTTCACCGAACCAACTTTGAGGGGGATGTTCAACGTCACCTGATCGTTTACGTTCAAAACGACATCAGGAACTTCAGCAGTGGTGAATCCCTTCCGTTCAGCCTTCACCGTGTAAGCGCCGGGTGGCAGGAGCGGCACGACGTAAACGCCTTCGCGATTGGTAATGGCGGCTCTCGTGAAGGCTTGACTGATGCTGATAACAACTACGTTGACGCCGGGCACCACTGCATCATTTTGATCGGTGACCGTGCCGCTAAGTGTGGCGCTCCCAACCTGACAGTAGACCGGTGTGAGCGATGCCTGAAACGCGACGACGAGCATCACAGCGACGATGCCAATCGTGAATCGTATTAGTGAGAGAAGACCGGGGGGCCGCTGTGAGGTGGTTATCAATGTGTCGCCATCGTTTGCTTTATCGAATTGAGGACAGAAATCAGATGGACAGACTTCTGGGGTTCTGGACATCTCGAGATTCTCCTTTGTAAGGCGGCTCCCGGGATGAGCACGTTATGAGGTCTCTTTCGTCGTCCCGGAGTGCGCACGCCGACGAAACCTATCTGCGCAAAACTCACGGGTAACGTCCGATGCGCTGGGCCAACGCCTGCGCTTCCGCCGACGATCGCCAGAACGACGATCTCAGCGCTGCCGCTGAACTTCTTGAAGAGATAGTGAACGCTGTTCGCACTGCATCGTTGTTTGCCAGCGCGAGCTTGTGCAGCTTCTCGACTGCGATCGCGAGATCAGCGTCGCTGGCGATCCGTAATTCGGCGCCCGCAGTCGAGTGGACTTCTGCAAAGAAGATCGGTTGCAAATCGCGACGCAACAGCGCGGTCTCACGCTCGAAGGCGGCCGCCTGTTGATGGACCATCGCCAGCCACTTCGCGCGCGCATCCGGCGCGACCGTGCGCATGTCGACATTCGCAAACCGGTTTATCAACTGTTTTAGGACAATCGCGTGAAACAGTGCGTCGTACGCGCGCTTCACTGTGCGTGAAGAGAATGCACGCACGGATTCGTCCAGATCGCCGTTCGCAGAGGAATTGTTTTTAGAGAAATATTCTCGGAGCTCCCGGTCAACGGCGACAGTGGTCGCCGTCACTTCCGTTTGATGGACTGAAACTGAACTCGGTTTGGGCGCGCGCTTGAGCGCCTCGTCGACGGTGCGCACATCGATCGTCACCGCGGGGTTCTGACTCACGGGCGCGAGGGCGCGTATCAATTCGTTCTTTCGTTGTTCGCTCTCGACAATTCCCTCAACGCGCAACGACCCACCTGCGCTGCGCGTGAGGGCAACTTGCTCATTCCGGTCGGCCTTCGCCTGATTGAGCAAGTAAGCGACGTCGACTTCCAGCTCGGCCGAGGCAACGGCCGGGATCGACGCGCTCGTCAATGGAGGGATTCGGCTAGAGGTGAGATCCCGGTGCGCCCAGTCTCCGGTCGCGCCAGTTGGTCGGGCCCCTCCTATCAGTTGCGGTTCCACGTCAAAAACGGCTTTGTCTACAGCCTCCCCGGGCATCAGCTCAAAGCTCGTTTCAGCGGACCGGTACTCGCGTAAATCTCCGCCCCGTTGGACCAGCAATGTCTGTTCGATTGGACGCAGATCAGACTGGTTCAACGTGAGCGTTGCTTTCAGCAGGCGACTCGCGCCAATCGCCCGCTCTTGTTCATAGATCAGCAGGTAACTGGTCGAGCGCCGTTCGACCCTGACGGCAGGCGAGCCGGCAACAAGATCAGTAAAAACTCTTGCGGACGGATCGAGTTGCCAGATGCTCTCCACGGTAAGCAGCACATCCGCCGGTGTCGCGGCGGCAGCTTGCGGTCGCGGTTTCGAACCGTGCTGGTAGACGATGCGCGAGCCGTCCGCTTTCTGCCATGTGCCGGCGATGAGCTGGTTTGTCTCGTCGTAAAGTCTTTGCGCACGATCTCCGGTCGCATGGTTCTGCCAGATCTCGATCCGGCGCCGCGAAACAACAGCGCCGTCGGGTGATCGACGCTCTTCCAGATTTATGTACCGGTGGCTGACCTGATCGCGTAATTGTTCGACCGCGCGCTCTGCGTTCCCGGCGCGAGCCAGTAAGTCCGTGGCCGTTAGAGTTGGCTCGGGTTGGTTTCTCCAAAAGAAGAAACCGGCGAGCAACAACGCAACCACGAGAACAGTGACGAGACCGGGTCGCATCCAGATGTGCCGCCGATCGAGTTGTCGTGAGAAGAGCGTAAAGCCGGAGTCGAGGGTCGTCTCGCTGCGTCTGAAAACGCCGCGAAGTCGCCCGGTCCATGACCGGAGAGGATCGAACGGGTGGCGAGTCTCATTCGACTCAGCCGGTTCGTCGACGGTCTGGACCAGAGCGAGAGGCGAGGACAAGCCGGGGGCCGTCAGCATTTCCTGGTTTGCGGAAAACTCGGCAGACAACGGATCTCGATAGATCACATGAAGCGCTGGACCATCTTGCAGTCGCAGGAACGCGGCCAGCGTGCGTCCCTCACTCAATTCGATCCAGGCCCATTGCTCTGAATTAGTTCCCTTTCCACCGCTGAAGAACAGGAGTTGGATGTCCTGCTCGCTGGTGATCTCGACGAACTCCACTGGATCATCGGCATTGAGGTTTAGATCGACGTCCGTAAGGTCCGAACTGATCTTCAGCGAGCTCAAAGGCAAACCGTTTACGGCTATGCGCAGCTCCTTCGGTTTGTGCTCGCTGATGGTGCGCAAATGACGTCCCAGCTTCCGTCTGACATCAACCGGTCCGCTGCCCGACGTACCACCCCCACCGCGATCGATCGGAGGTTCATCTTTATCCGGCGGATCGGCCGGAGGCTCAAACAGGCCTCGTTGCGCCAGCAGCGGCAGGCCCAACAAACTGTTCACCGCGTCGAGACATGAGCGACAACTCACGATATGTGCGAGCCTCGTGGTCGTCAGCGCGTTGGTGTTACCCAATGAGTAGATCTCACGCAAAGCATCCGGCGAAAGGCACCGTCCCTGACAGGATCGAAAAATCATCCGCCGCAGCTCACTCATCGGGTCGCCGCTCGAAACAAAACTTCCTGTCGCGACTCGTTCGGCGGGGTGCCTGGAAGCGACGAAGCGCAAACGCCCCGGCTCGTTCATGAAGAGTTTCACTTCACGTCGCGCTAGTCGTTGCCACTGATCGACGCAATCGCGCGAGCTGCCTATTACGCTGGCGATCTCAGTCGGAAAGTAATCGTGAAAATATCTGAGTATCAGCACGCTTCCGGCGCGCGATGATTCCTTTCGCGAGCAGGCGTACGAACAAATCTGTTGCAACTCCTCGAATGCCTGCATGCGGCGCGGGGATTCAACCGCCGGCCAGCCAAGCGTGAGCGAGTCGTAATCGGCAACTGACAGCTCCGTCTCGCGAAGGCGTTGGGCTTGTCGGCTCATTCTCGAGGCGTGCATGTTGCGCAGCATTCTTCTTAAATATCCGTCGATGTTTTCAATCTGCTCCAAACCTGTTCGACAGAGCATGAATTGGACAAACGCGTCCTGCACCAAATCAGCAGCAGCAGCGTGATCGTGTGTTAATCGTAGAGCCCACGCGATCAAACTTTCATAACGCTCCGTGAACAACTGCTCACGTCGCTCTTCTGGTCTTGTCGCCGCTCGGCGCTGATCCAGCATTCGTCTTCTGAGCTTTCTGGATTAGTCCGGTTAGGGCTTCTGGACTGGAACCCGTTTTGTTCGAAACTTTTTTCCGCGTGTAGCTTCCCCACGAGCGGGTAGAAACTACCGTCACCACTATGAGTATTTTGACGAGGCCGATCTGAAAACTAATTTGTGGGTAAAGTGAATGCAGTCAAGAATTTACGTGAGAGCAGACACACTAACGCCCTCGGATTCGCTCTTCATAAAAATCAGTGCGCCCGGATGGTTACCACACTAATTTGCTGTCATGAAAAGAACGGCATCAGAGGCCGGGCGAGTGACATACTCCTGTGAGCGATCAGGGCCACTGGTCTCGTTCTTTTCCTCCGCGACCTACAAGTGAAGACCGTTGGACCGGTCGTCATCGGGGATCGCAAGAGTTAAATCAAGCGTTGCCGAAAGCTTGGCGGGTCAGACCCACCGCAGCGCGCGTACTATACGCAACTGGGTATAACCTGCGCAACTATTTCTTTGGGGCTGAATATTTAGTGGGCTCAAACCATAAGAAACGCTGGCAAGCCTCCACCTAACACTCAACTGTCAAGGTGACTGTCAAACGTTACTGCAAGTTCAGCGGTGGGAATGCGTCTAAGTGGATTAGGCTCGAGAACCGGGGCAAACCAATGCGATCGACAATCGATCACGTTTTAAAAAGGGGGCCAGTTTGGGAGTCCGCGTTGACCTCTGAGCTAATCGTTAGCGAAATCTGACCGCTTTGGCCGCGCACATTATCTCAGCACCTCTTGGCTGTCAAGAGTGAAACCGAGTCTACCGATTGAGCTTCCCTACTTCGAATCAGGCGGTCCTCACGCCAAGGCAATTGGAAATGATGAAGCGGTCTAGCGTTGCGACGAGAGCCATTCGCGTTATCAACGACCGTCGCTTCGATCTCCAACATGTTGCTGAGAATTCTCCCTTTGCTCGACGAATACATAACCTCGCCAGACAAGCGTCGCCGTTAACGTAGTAAAAGATACCACGCGAAAAGCCGGGTCGAAGATAGATTAGCAAAGACCGTAATTGTAAGAGCCGCGCAAACCAACACCTTCGTGTAAAGACTCGTACTGCTCTCTGTTTGGGTATCTCTTGGATTCCTTCCTTAGTGTGGCCAAGATGCTGGCGATCTTCATTGCAAGCTCCTTATCGGATCACAGATTGACGAACCGTCGTCGATCGGAGGCTCACTGCCATAAGGTGGATTGAACGAAGGTTCAATCTGACCTCGTTGCGCTTCCGGGGCTGGGTACGAGCGAAATCTGACCAATTTGGCGGACCTTATAGCATTGTCAAGAAAATGATTCACACCACCGAATTGCGAGCGCGTGATAAGATTCAACCCCATCCCAGCGGGAGCAAACCGATGGTAGAACTCATTCAACTCGTCAGGTTGTTGCGAGATCGCGACAGTGCAACTAGTCGACTCCTAACCGCGTGGGGAGACGCACCGATGCTCCTCATGCTTGAGGAGGACTGGGAGAACGGTCCCTTCGTGGTCGTTGGTTTCTCAGATCGAATACTCTGGCCGCTGATGCCGCCCGGCAGTTTGCTGCGACTCGATTCCAAGGCGCGAAAGATCGAGGACCGTTCGTGGGCGGAGTTCGAACGTCCGATCTACCTGATCGAATACAGAGACAGGTTTTTCTGTTGTTACGCGCAGCGAAGAGGCGACATGTTGCGGTTGATCTCGCACCTTGAGTCGCCTGCTCAGCCGTCGTTCTCGGTGCCTTATAAAGACGCTCGCGTCCGTGGTCAGCTCAAACCGATCTTTCGTCCACTGGCGACGCGCGACAGTCTCGCCGGCCGTCCGCAACGCACCAGTCCAGACACTTAGCGCCACGAGTACGTTGGCACTCGTGCGGCCCGTTCGCCGTAAATCTCTTCAAACTTCCGCCATGTCTTGATCCTCGTCAACGATCGCGGCGGCGCATATCCGAGTCTCTCGGCCTTAATCGCGAGTCCTGCATAACTCAGCGTGGTCCTGGTCTTTTGTTTCAAGCGCACAAGCGTTCGCGGAAGACATTGGTTGGTTCCGACGCGCATCGAACGCATCAGCGCCATGAAGTCTTTGTCCGGAAACAACAGTTCCGCCGCAAAGATCTCCGCTCCGATCTCCAGTGTCTTACCTAGATTGGATTGATCGCAATACGAGATACCCAGATGCCGATCACGATAAAAGTGTTTCAGCTCGTGGGCCATCGTGAAAACTTTCGGATCTTGCGGCAGACCACTAGCAAGCATGACGGTCGCGCCGAGATGATCGTAGATGAATGCGCCGCGAAGGTTCCGCAAACGATACGGCCAGTCGTCGATGACGATTCCATTCTTTTCATAGATCCGGCGCAAATCACTTTCGACGACGCGCGGCGAATGCAAACCGAATTCGGCGCGCACTTGCCGGGCAAGTTGTTTCAGATCTTCGTAATAAGCCTGTTGGTTCACTTGTGTTTGCCTCCTTTCCTTCCGGCGCGTGGTCGCGTCTTGCCCTGATAGATCCCGCGTGCGCGGCGAAATTCGGCGTATTTTCTCAACTCTTCGAGGTCGGCCGGATGCAGTTGTCTGGCTGTGCGCAGCAGTGCTTTGAGGCTTTCGTCTTCGTCATCGTCAACCATGTCTTCCGGAAGGAACGACATCATCGACACTCCGAAGAAGCGTGAGATTCTTTCGAGGTCTTTGAGACTGGGCCGATACGTTCCTGTTTCCCATCGCGAGATCGTATTTGGCGCGACTTTCAGATGCGCGGCGAGCGCCTCTTGTGAGAGTCCTTCACCGCTGTTGTAACTAACGCGCAGATCTTTAATTCGAGCTGCGACGTGGTCGAGCAGGTCCATTTACTATTCCTCTTTTCTCATCCTGAATGAGGACGACATTTAACTAATATCGTTGACAAGGAGAGAAGGCCCGCGTATTATACGCGAGCGCCAAATTAATTCAATGGTATTTGCAGGAGCCCGGATCTCACGATTGAAATTTAGTAGATTTGGACCTCACGATGAATACTCTCTTTTATCGAAAACGAACTTTTCTCGCATCAGTATCAACCGGTCACACCTCTTACGTACTTACGGAAGTCGAATCGTCTCGTGGTGGTGAATACAAGTGGGGCACCTGCATGGTGACGATTGCCGACTGTCGCCGTCGCATACAACTCGAGTTCTTTCTCGGCACTGTGCGCGCGCGTCGCGAGAGTTTGCGGAAGATCGATCTGCTGCTGAAGGTGCTCAGCTCCTTTCGCAAAGTTCTGCTTGCCGAAGCACAACTGATCACCGAGTACGAACGCGCCGAGACGCGATCAAAACCAACGAAGAAAAACAAGAAACTCGAAGCGGACGCCGGCGCGAGTTGAATTTCCCTCAATTCGTGTTCACTATGCGTTGGCAATGTCAAACAATCCTACCCGCCAGCTTCCAGTGCGCCCGGATCTCGACGAACTCGAACGCGAGGCGCAGGAAACTGCGGCCCGCAAAAACATCGATCTGGCTGTTGCGAAAATGGAACTGGCGCAAGATTACGGCGCCGAAAACTGGACACGAATCGTTCAGTCGTACGAACTGATCGACGCGATCTGGCGCGACGATCCTGACACCATCCGCGATCTCATTCAAAAACATCCAAACCTGCTTCACGAAAACGCCGGTATCCGCAACGTCAACTGGGGACCACCCCTGACCTACGCAGCTAATCTCGGTCGCGATCCAATCATTAGAATGCTTTACGACCTCGGAGCGAGGGATCTCGAAACAGCGATCGATCGCGCCGTCCTGCAAGGCAAGATCGACACGGCGCGCATGCTGCACGAGTGGCTTGGCTCACCGGTTCTTTCCGCTGACATTCTGAGCGGACCGGCTTACACGCTCAGCGCTACCGGCACAACACTCGTGCTCGAACTTGGCGCGCCCGTCGTCAACGAAAGAGGCGAACGCCTCGCGCCGGTTGACGTCGTGCTTGAAAGCGACAGCCGCAAGCCGGAAGCGAAACACGAGATCCTCGAGCTGTATGTCCAGCACGGACTCAAACTGCCCGATACACCCGTCATGGCGCTTCATCGAGGCCGGATTGATTTACTCGAGGCGCACTTGCGAAACGATCCAAACCTCTTGAGCCGAACGTTCTCGCATGAAGAGATCTTTCCACCCGACTTCGGATGCCACGACGAGGTCCTCGCAACGCAGGGAACACCATTGTCGGGCACAACCCTGTTGCATATGTGCGCTGACTATGACGAGTTGGACATCGCTCGCTGGCTACTCGAACGTGGCATGGATCCGAACGTGAAGTCAGCGGTGGACGAAGACGGTTTCGGAGGGTACACGCCGCTATTTGCGACTGTCGTTTCGCAACCGAATTACTGGATGAACCGCCAGCAGAAACCACAGGAGGCGCCGCTTACCAAAATGCTGCTGGCTCACGGCGCCAATCCGAACATTCGAGGCTCTCTGAGAAAGCAGCTGCACCCCGGTTACGCCGGGCGATACGACGTCGAAAAAGTCTACGAATATCGTAACGTGACGGCACTTGGCTGGGGTCGACAATTTCACGCCAAAGACTTTGTCAGCGAACCGGCACTGCGACTGATTGAAGCGCATGGTGGTGTTGAATAAGCACGTTAAAACCAGCGAACTTAGGTAACCAAAAAGCCTCCATCGGTGTCTAAGGAGTAGGTCGGACTCTCCCTTTTGAAACGAGGGTTAGCCCGGCCAAAATATTCTGTAGGACACGTCGAAAGGAATCGCGTGAAGATCAAGGAGGTTCAATGAAAGGAAAGTACATGCGAAGGATTGGTGGCATCGTTCTCGGTCTGCTCATGCTTTTTGGCGTTACGCTTGCTACGGCGGCGGATACGCAGGCACAGAGCCGCCGGCGACGAGTGATCATCGTTCGTCCTAACCCCTATCGCATCTACCGTCCATGGGGTTTCCGTGACGGGTGGTACTACCGGCACTTCGGATACGATCCGTTTGGTTACGATCCGTGGTCGCCGTATGGCGCCCGCTATCGCCGTTACGTCTTCGATAACAGCAACGAAGCTGTGGAGAAGGGCTACGAGCGTGGCTTCAAAACCGGTAAAGACGATGGTAAGAAGGCGAAGAGCTTTAGTTTCGAACGTTCGGATTACTACAAGGATGCCGGCTTTGGTAACTTTGCCGAGCACTACCGCAGCGGTTTCTCGAACGGTTATGCGGCGGGGTACAAAGTTGGGGCTGATGAACGAGCCCGCAAGCAGCTTGGCTAACCGGCCGTAAGGGCCGTCAAACAAAATGCCGCGGCGGTAACGTCGCGGCATTTCTGTTTCACATCTTCCTGAGAGCTTAGACTTCCGGCAGGCCTTCAACAAACCTTACCGGCCGAACTTCAACGGTACCGATACGGGCGCTTGGAAGCTTGCCTGCGATCTCAACCGCTTCGTCCATGCTCCCAGCCTCGACCATGAAGAAACCGCCAATCTGTTCGCGCGTTTCCGCAAATGGACCATCAGTCACGAGTCGCTTGCCGTCGCGGAGCGTCACGCTGATCGTCTCAGAACTCGGATGCAATGGCGCAGCATCGATGTACTGCCCATTCCTGTTCAACTCGTGACAATACGCGACTGACTCGTTCAGCAACTGCTCACGCAACGATGGATCGATCTCGCTTTCTTCAACGTGATGAATCAACAATAAATATTTCATTTCAGCAGTTTTGAAACCTCGAGAACTTCTTCCGCGCGCGCTCGCACCCAGTAGTTTTCAGTAAGGTGGATCCAACGTACAGTTCCAGTTGAATCCACCAGGAACTCCGCCGGACGCGCAATGTCGTGTCCACCTTCTCCTTGACCAGCATGGACCAGATCGTAACGACGGATCGTTTCCGCATTCGGATCGGAAAGGAACGTGAACGTGTAACCCTGCTGCTGCATCAACCCGCGCGACGTCTCAGGACTGTCGACGCTGATTGCCACCGGACGAATCCCTTGCGCTCTTAACTGTTCGATATTCTGTTCGATACCCCGCAACTCGGAGTTGCATGAAGGTCACCAGTAACCTCGATAAAAAACCAGCAACACGCCCTTGGGTGCGGTGCCGTTAACCGGCGTCGATAACAGTTCGTTCAGTGAAACAGACTTGCCGTCGGCGTCGGTGAGCGTAAAGTCCGGCGCCTTTTGTCCAACTTGCGGTGCGCCCGAGGAAGCCGGCAACTGTCTTCCACCGATGAAGAACGCGAAAAGAAAGAACGCGATAACAACGACGCCCAAAGTCGTAACAAAAGCTGCCAAAATCTTCGAGCGCCGCCGATCGCTGGTGAACGCGCGACGCAACCCGAGAAACAGCAACACTGCCGCCACTAAAAACAGCAGCAAGTTGGCCCACGGGAAGTCGCGCGTTACCGGATACCAGATAAAAACAGCGAAGTAACTGAAAAACGTCACCACGCTCAACAGGAAACCGAGCCATAGTGGCCAGTTGAATCGTCGCATTTCGCCGCACCTTATAGATCGACCAAACCTTTAAAACCGCCATAGGCCATTCGTTTCACGTCGAACGGCATATCTTTTCCTTTCATCATCTCTTCCAGCCGCGGATCACTCATCACTTTTTTATTAACCTGATCGCGATGAGCGCGCGACTTAAAGAGAATGAACGAGAAGAGCACGGTCTCGCCTGGTTTCGGTTTTGCCAACTTCGTGAAAGGAAGGCCGAATTTCACGTCGAGGTCGTCGCCGACGGCCTCGACGTATTGAAGCGCACCATGCTCTTTCCAGACTTTCCCGGCTTTCTGAGCCATGGCGCGGTATGCCTTCAGATTCTTTTCAGGAACAGCCAACACAAATCCATCAACGTATTTCATCTGTTATCCTCGTTCAGTTGAATTTAACTACGCGGAACCATGCGCGCCCGCTTGTTCGACGTTTACCATCCACGGAATGCCAAAGCGATCGACGCACATGCCGAAGCCTGCGGCCCAGAAGGTCGGCTGATACGGCATTTGGACCTGTCCGTTTTCTGAAAGCGCGTTGAAGATCTCTTCGCCCTTGGCGGGATCCTGGAGTGAAAGCGAAACTGAGATTCCCTGCGGTTGTGCATAGTGTCCCGGAGGCGCGTCAGACGCCATCACGCGGGTTTCGCCTACCAACATGCTCGCGTGCAGGACCTTGTCAGACCAGTCTGCGGGAACAGTACTACTGGCGGGGCTGCCTTCGAACGGCATGATTGCTTCAATCTTGGCGCCCAATGCTTTCTCGTAAAACTTGAAAGCCTCGGCACAATTTCCATTAAACATCAGGTACGGGTTAACTATCATTTCTATCTCCTTTCAGACTCGAACAAAATATCAATCAACTATTTAGCCAAGCGGCCGCACACGCCACCTCGCATACGCAACGAAGAGCAACAACAGTAGAATTACGACATTTACAAGTGCGATAGGAATGGTGCCACCGATGACCGCGAAGACCACGGCACCGATCATGATGATTGCCAATCCCAATGCCGCCAGCGGCGTCAGGTACTGCCGTGTCCTCACTATACCCGGCAGCAAAAGACCAAGTCCGCCGAGGAATTCACACACTCCGATGAAACGAAGGAACCCGACGCTGGTAGGCGTCCCCGGCGCAGATAGAGCCTCGGCCGACATGACTAACTTGGTGCCGCCCGCGAAGAGGAATAGAAGCGCCAGCAGTATTTGTAGGATCCAAAGTACGATGTTCATCTCGAAGGTTCCTTACCAGACTAACTTCGCAAAGGCACGAGCTCGCGTAATCGAGCATCGCGCAAGTAGAGTCCCAGCCACAGCAGAGCGCCAAAAGTAACGGCAAACACGACTGGGAAAATGCCATCGGCCGCGCGCACGTGAGTGGCGACCGCACCGCCGAGATATCCGGTCAGCAGAATTGCGCCCAGCACCGCTGTTCTGGGAATCAGATACAGCACTGTGCAGACGATCAAAACGATTCCGAGTGGAATGATTACGCTCTCAGAATAGCCGAGTTTGACCGTTCCTTCTATCACCGGCGCAGGCTTGAACAATTTCGCGACTCCGTCCAGCAAAAGAAACAATCCGGGGAGCCAACTCACGATCCTTCCGGCCCAAACACCTTTAGCGGAGGGAAAGGATCCTACTTGAACATTCGCTGCCATAACGTCTCTCCTTCAATCAATAACTTCACCGGGCTTTGCACGAAAGAGTCCTCCTTTTCTGACTTATGTCTCCCGCAAAGACGCAAAGGCGCAAAGCGCTACCGCGTTTTTAGAGGATTTCTTTGCGCCTTGGCGCCTTTGC